>NZ_JPYQ01000056.1:470109-494384 GCF_000757525.1 Rhizobium sp. YS-1r
TGTCAAGCCAGGTATTTCTTGAAGAAGTCCACCGTGCGGCTCCAGGCCAGGTCCGCGGCCGCCTTGTCATAGCGGGCCGATGACGTGTCGTTGTTGAAGGCATGGTTGGCGCCCTCATAGACGAAGATCTCGAAGGTTTTTCCGCCCTTCTCCAACGCCTCCCGGAAGGCGGGAATGCCTGCGTTGATGCGTTCGTCGAGCCCACCATAGTGCAGCATGAGCGGCGCCTTGATCGCCGGCACGTCTTCTGCTTTCGGCTGCGATCCGTAGTAGGCAACACCGGCGTTGAGGTTCGGCGACTTCACGGCAAGATTATTGACGGCTCCACCACCCCAGCAGAAGCCGACGGCACCGACCTTGCCGTTCGCGCCGCTGATGCCGGCGAGATAGACGCGGCTTGCCTCGCCATTGGCCGCAACCCCGTCGGCGTCAAGCGACGAGAACATCTGGCGCGCCTGATCCTCGTCGGCCGGCGTGCCGCCCTGCGGCGACAGGAAATCGACGGCCAGCGCGTTGAAACCCTCAAGCGCCATGCGGCGTGCGACGTCCCTGATATGGTTGTTGAGGCCGCGGTTCTCGTGAATGACAATCACCCCGCCCAATGATCCGGAAGCATTCTTCGGGCGCACGAGATAGGCCTTCATCGTCGCGCCGCCGGCGCCCGGATAGGTGACCTCCTCGGCCGTCAACCGCTCGTCATCGGCAGGAATAATATCCGCCCTTGCGCTGTTGGCGGCAAACATCGGCGCAATCGCCGCCGCGGCCGCACCTGAACCGGCAAGCTGCGTCAGCTTCTCCATGAAGCGGCGACGGTCAAGGGTGAGATGGGTATACTCATCATAGGCGTTGATCATCGCCTGGGTGATCTTCGGAACTTCGTTGTCCATAGCGCTTTCCTCCTAGCGATCGCTCGGAGGAAAGCTAACGCCAGTCGACTGGCTTTCAGATGAAAAACCCTGTGATTTTCGCAGGATAGGCTACACTTGTTCGTGAGCACAAGTTGATCGCAACTGGCCTTCTTCCGCTCTGTCAGTTCAGAGCCAGCCAGACGGCGAGCCAAATCCACATCGCCAGCAAGGAGAAGAAACCGGCGATAAACAGCGGACGGCGATAGCGCAGCCGGTTGCTGGTGAGATGTACATAGGAATGGACATAACGGGAAAGAACGAAGATCCAGGAGAGGGCGACGGTGCCCCAATTGTCTGCGGTCGAGGCGTAGAGAGCGAGGCAGGCGCCGTGAAACAGGACCGGCAGTTCGAACTGGTTCTTGAGGTTGTTATGAATCAGCAGACTTTCAGGCGGTTCCTGGCGGTTCTCCCGAAACTGCCCCGCCTCGGCGCTGCCTGCCTTTACCGCTTCGGCGCGTTTCCTCGACAAGAGCCAATAAAGAAAGAATACCAGCGCGGCATGCGCGATCATCGGCCAAAGGGTGGCATTGGTGGAAAGCATCAGTCCTCCGGATCATCCGGTAGAAGCAATACAGTTCGTCTGCGGGAGACACAATGACACCCTCGAAAAGAGAATGGCGCCAGTTGGGCGCCATTCGTCTTCAGCCCCTTCGGCCAGAATTTACACGCCGGCGCCGGGATAATTCGGGCTCTCGCGGGTGATCGTCACGTCATGGGCATGGCTTTCGCGCAGGCCGGCCCCTGAAATACGCACGAAGGTGGCTCGCTCCTGGAATTCCTTGATCGTGGCGCCGCCGACATAACCCATAGCCGCCTTCAGGCCGCCGCCGAGCTGGTGCAGCACGCCGGAAACCGGGCCCTTGTAGGGCACCTGGCCCTCGATGCCTTCCGGCACGAGTTTCAGCGTGTCGCGGACTTCCGCCTGAAAATAACGATCGGCCGAGCCGCGCGCCATGGCGCCGACCGAACCCATGCCTCGATAGGATTTGAAGGACCGCCCCTGGTAGAGATAGACTTCGCCGGGGCTTTCGTCGGTGCCGGCCAGCAGCGAACCGACCATCACGGCCGAGGCACCGGCGGCGATCGCCTTGGCCATATCGCCGGAGAACTTGATGCCGCCATCGGCGATGACCGGGATGTTCCGCTCACGGGCCGCTTCGACGGCGGCCATGATCGCGGCAAGCTGCGGCACACCGACGCCCGCGACGATGCGGGTCGTGCAGATCGATCCCGGCCCGATGCCGACCTTCACCGCATCCGCGCCGGCATCGATCAATGCCTTGGTACCATCCGCGGTGGCGACGTTGCCGGCCATGATGCGCACCGAATTGGAGAGCGTCTTGACGCGGGTGACGGCATCAAGCACGCGCTGGGAATGACCATGGGCCGTATCGACCACGAGAAGATCGACGCCCGCCTCGATCAGCCGCTCGGCGCGCTCGTAACCGTCATCGCCAACGCTGATCGCGGCGGCCGCGCGGAGGCGTCCCTGCGCGTCCTTCGAGGCATTCGGATTGAGCTGCGACTTCTCGATATCCTTGACGGTGATGAGGCCGACGCAGCGGCCCTCGCCGTCGACGACCAGCAGTTTTTCGATGCGGTGCTTGTGCAGCAGGCGCTTGGCTTCCGTCTGATCGACGCTGCTTTCCTTGACCGTGATGAGGTTTTCGCGGGTCATCAGTTCGTAGATGCGCTGGGTGGGATCGGAGGCGAAGCGGACGTCGCGGTTGGTTAGGATGCCGACGAGCCGACCCGCCGTGTGGCCGCCGGAGCCACCGTTCTCGACCACCGGAATGCCGGAAATGCCATGCGCCTTCATGAGCGAAAGCGCCTCGGCAAGCGTCGCATCCGGGCCGATCGTCACCGGATTGACGACCATGCCGCTTTCGAACTTCTTGACCTGCCGGACTTCCTCGGCTTGTTCGATGGGGGTCAGGTTGCGGTGGATGACGCCGATGCCGCCCGCCTGCGCCATGGCGATTGCCAGCCGGCTCTCGGTTACCGTATCCATGGCCGCCGACAGGATCGGCAGGTTGAGATCGATATCCTGGGCGATGGTCGTGGAGATGTTGGTCTGCCCCGGCATCACCTCGGAATGGCCGGGCTGCAGCAGCACGTCGTCAAAGGTGAGCGCGTCAGCGCCGGTGGCTGTTTCGATGATGCGTGCCATAACCAATTTCCTTCAGTTAATAGAAGATCGTCCCGGCGGGGGAGTGGCCGGAAGCGATCCTCACGGATGGGAAGTTGGCGAGGGCTCGTACCACGTCTTGGTGGCGATGGGAACAGCCGGTGAGGGCAAAAATGCCGACACCGGCATAATTTCATCGCCGCGTCATTCATCACCAAGGGGCGGATGTCATTTGCGTGAAGCGCAACGCTCGAAAGCAGGAAGGTGGTTGTTCTGCGAAGCAGCGCTCAGACGCTCGAATACGACTGCGATATCGGCGTAGGACGAAACCGCCGGCAGAAGCTCTTTTTGATAGAGATCGCGATTGGCGATCTCCGCCTCCACGCCCATGCGACAGGCTTCCGCCAATGTGGCCGGAACCTGAACCTTCACGGCAGCGGAATTCAACTGATCGTTTCGCGGCACGTCCAGACCATAAATGCGCATCAGGTCGGAAAGCATCGCCGAATGCGTCCTTTCCGATTCGACAATGTTGGCAAACGGCCGGATGCTTCCGAATCTGGCCATGACCGCTTCATAAAATGCTTCCGCATGATATTCGTCGGAGAGCGCGCGGCTCAGAGCCTGCGAAGCGGCCTTGTCCAGCGTTGCAGCCGCGAGCGTGGGACCGGGTGAAGCGATTGCCAGGGCAAGGCTTGCGATAATGGCAGGAATGTATTGCATGACAGTATTTCTCCTGAGTTGGCGAGGAAAGACTGCCGTGAGTACAAAAACTTCCGCTTGACCTAGATCAACATTACAAAAATCTAATAATCCTACGATTTCGTAACAAAATATTCCCCCACACCGGGGATGAGGGAGAAAGATCATCCAAAGCGGATTTCCTGGTCAAATATCGAACTGATAGCTCTTCGGCACGAAACGGTAGCCGGTCTCCTGTTTCTCGACGAAGCCCACCGCGGGGAACGGCATATGATAGCCGAGGAAGGCAACCTTGTCGGTGGCCACCATATCGAACACCTTCTTTCGAGAAGCCGCCGCCTCTGCCTTGTCCATATCGAAACGCACTTCCCAATCGGGACGTTCGAGCGACAGAATGTAATGATTGGCGGTATCGGCCGTCAGAACCAAACGCCTGCCTTCCGACTCGATGTTGAAGATCAGATGACCCGGCGTGTGCCCGGGCGCCAGCAAGGCCGTAATTCCGGAGACGACTTCCCCACCGTCCTGCAGAAAGGTCATCTTGTCCGCATGAGGCTTCACATTGGAAAGGACCGCCTTGTGATTGCCCTCGGCGGGCGTGCCGGCGCGAGCCGTATCGGTCCAGAAATCGTATTCCGCCTGACCGGTAACATAGCGTGCCTTGGAGAATGCCGGCTTGCCGTCCTCCATGATGCCGCCGATATGGTCGCCATGCATATGGGTGATGACGACGATCGAGATGTCCTCCGGCATGTATCCGGCAGCCGCAAGCCCCTCCACCAGGCGCCCGCCGCCCTGGGCGCGGGCCGCCTTGCCGAGACCGGTGTCGAAAAGGATGACATCGCTGCCGGTATCGATCAGCGTCGGGGAGAAACTGTTCACGAACTGGTCCGTCGGCAGGAAGTTCTGCGTAAGCAGTTCGCCTACAGTTTCCGGCGGCTGGTCGGTTCCGAAGATTTCGCCCGGATTGCCGGAGGGACGGGCGCCATCCTTAACTACCAGAACCTGAAAGCCGCCGACCTTGAACTGGTGAATGTCCGGCGGCGTTACGCGATCGATCTCCAGCGGCTTGTTCTCCTGCGCGAAAACACGGCTCCTGATGATCGCGGGGGAAGCGATAATTCCCAGGCCGGCGGTGCCAAGCAGCGCACGCCTGCCGATTTCAAAAGACGTCATGATCTTGTTCCCTCTTGTGCCATCGCAGAACCCGCCCCGAATCCGCGGATGGGGAAGAACATAACCGCCGTCTGCGACAGGGAAATCCGATCTCACGCAGACGTGACACAAAATGGCAAAAGGTGAGATTCTGCAATTGGCAGAGGGGATCAACAGGTTTACAGGGAGGCCGTTGCGCTGACCGCTGGCCCCCTCATGAACCGTATCATCCCGCTTATCCTTGCCGTCGCCCTCTTCATGGAGCAGATGGACTCGACCGTCATCGCGACGGCGCTTCCAGCAATCGCCGCCGACCTCAATGTCGGACCGATCACGCTCAAACTGGCCCTGACCTCCTACATGGTGGCACTCGCCATGTTCATCCCGATTAGCGGCTGGATGGCCGACCGCTTCGGTGCAAAAAAGATCTTCCGGCTGGCGATCCTCGTCTTCGTCATAGGCTCGATCTTCTGCGCGGTTTCATCCTCGCTGATCGAATTCGTGCTGTCGCGCTTCCTGCAGGGCATGGGCGGCGCGATGATGACGCCGGTGGGCCGGCTCGTGCTGCTGCGCACGACCAAGCGCAGCGAACTCGTCTCGGCCATGGCCTTGCTGACCATACCGGCCCTGATCGGACCACTCACCGGCCCGCCGATCGGCGGCTTCATCACCACCTATTTCACCTGGCACTGGATCTTCCTGATCAACGTGCCCGTCGGCCTTCTCGGCATATACCTTTCCACCATCTTCCTGCCGGACGTGGAGGCCACCAATCCGCCATCGATCGACTGGCGGGGCTTTCTGCTCACGTCGACCACCGCGGCGGGCACCGTCTTCGGGCTCTCCGTCATCAGCCTGCCGGCGCTGCCTCCCGCTGTCGGCATCTCAGCCACGGCCATCGGGCTCGCCGCCGGCATCGCCTATTTCGCTCACGCGCGAAACCATCCGGCACCGATCCTCAACTTCAGGCTCTTCCAGAATGAAGCCTTCCGTGCGGCAAGCACCAGCGGCACCCTGTTCCGCATCTCGACTGGCGCCATTCCTTTCCTGATGCCGCTGATGCTGCAGCTCGGCTTTGGCCTCAACCCCTTCCAATCCGGCCTCATCACCTTCGCCGGGGCTCTCGGAGCGCTGATGGTGAAATTCGTCGCCCGCCGCGTGTTCGCACTCACGGGCTTCAAGGTGACGTTGATTGTTTCGGGCATTCTCGGCGCCGCCACGACCGCCGCCAACGGCTTTTTCACGCCGGAGACGTCGCATGCCCTCATCGTCGCCTTCCTGCTGATGTCGGGCTTCTGCCGTTCGTTCTTCTTCACCGGTTCGAACGCGCTCAGCTATTCGGAGATCAGCGACGAGCAGGCAAGCCAGGCGACGTCGATCGCCTCGGTGCTCCAGCAGATCAGCCTCGCGCTCGGCGTCGCCTTTGCGGCCTTCATCCTCGAAGCGTCGGCGGCCGTTTCGGGAGCGCATCTCCAGCTTGCCGATTTCCACCTCGCCTTCTTCCTGGTGGCCGCCCTTTCGCTTCTCTCGATCGGCCCGCTGCTCAGGCTCGATCCGATGACGGGCGCGGCCGTTTCCGGCCATCGCGCCGGAAGGATGCAACCGGAAGCGGGCGAATAGATCAGGCTTGGTCGTCTGCGCCGGCGTCTTCCGCTTTGCGACCTTTGAAATGCTTGGCGAGCAGGAACATTTCCACCGATTCAGCGCGCGAAGCGGCGGGCTTCACATGGATGACCTGCCTGAAATTCCGCTTCAGCATGTCGAGCAGTTCGCGCTCCGTGCCGCCCTGGAAGGTTTTTGCCAGAAAATGGCCGCCCTCGCCCAACACCTCGACCGCAAAATGCGCAGCCACTTCGCAGAGATACATGGTGCGAAGATGGTCCGTCCTCTGGTGGCCGGTCGTGGGCGCTGCCATATCGGAGATGACGAGGTCCGGCGTGCCGCCGATTGCTTCCATCAAAAGCCGCGGCGCCTCGGGATCGAGGAAGTCGAGCTGCAGGACCTTCACGCCCGGCAAAGGCGCCATTTCCAGGAAATCGATCGCCGCAACGCGGATATCCTCGTCCGTCGAATTGGTGACCTTTGCCGCGATCTGCGACCAGCTTCCGGGAGCGGCTCCAAGATCGATGATCCGGCGAGCGCCCTTCAGGATGTGATGCTTCTCGTCGATTTCCAGCAGCTTGAAAGCCGCGCGGGCGCGATAACCTTCCAGCTTGGCCCGCTGCACGTAAGGATCGTTGATGTGGCGCTCGATCCAGCGGCGGGAAGAGGCCTTGAGCTTGCCTTTTTTGACCTTCTGGCCGAGTTTACGGCCGGTGCGATTGCCGGCGCCGGGAGATTTGGAGGGTGGTTTCGTCATCGCCTCGCCCCCGCTTCCTCATGTCCGCCGGTACCCGGCCTGCGCGGCCGTACGCGACGCCAGACGCCGTCATCCGCCATCATATCCGTCAACAATCCCTCGCGCAGGCCGCGGTCGGCCACCCGCATGCGCGGGCTTGGCCAGCGGCGCCGGATCGCCTCGAGGATGGCACAACCGGCGAGCACCAGATCGGCGCGATCCGGTCCGATGCAAGGGTTGGCCGCCCGGCCGGCGAAATCCCAGGAAAGAAGCTTTGCCTGCATGGCGGTCACTTCCGCATCGGTCAGCCACAATCCGTCGACCTTGCGGCGATCATAGCGCGGCAGATCGAGATGCACGCCTGCGAGTGTGGTCACCGTGCCTGACGTACCGATCAGGTGGAAATCTTCAGCGCCCGGACGGTAAACCGGACCGAGCGGCGGGCAATCGAAACTCGCCAGCATGCCTTCGACTTCCGCCACCATGGCCGAAAAGACTTCCGGCGTCACATCCCGCCCGCCGTGACGTTCCGACAGGGTAACAACGCCTACCGGCAGGGATGTCCAATGGGTGATGTGGTTGGCGAGCCGGCTCGAACGGTTGTTGCCGATGCGGATGACGGCGATCTCCGACGAGCCGCCGCCGATATCGAAGAGCACGACCGAGCGCGCTTCGCGGCCGACCAGTGACGAGCAACCGGAAACCGCAAGCCGAGCCTCCGTTTCCCGATCGATGATTTCCAGCTCCAGCCCTGTTTCCACCGTCACCCGGGCGAGAAACTCCTCGCCATTCACGGCAGAGCGGCAAGCCTCGGTGGCGATCAGCCGCATCCGGCGTACCGGCTTGTTGGCAAGCTTGGCAGCGCAGATGCGCAAGGCCTCGACTGCCCGATCCATAGCCTCCAGCGACAGCCTTCGGCTCGCTGCAAGCCCCTCACCCAGGCGAACGATGCGCGAAAAGGCATCCACCACCCGGAACTGGCCGGGCCGTGTCGGCTGGGCGATCAGAAGGCGGCAATTGTTGGTGCCGAGATCCAGCGCAGCATAGAGATCGTTGACATAGATGGGCCTGTCGCCCTGCGTATCCGGCGCGGACGCCTCACTCCCTGCCCTGCCTCGCATATCCCTGGCTTGTGTCGGCGCCGTTGCGGCAGGCGCCGGCATCCTTACGGCATTTGGGACCGCCTTTGCGGGGGCAAGCGGGCGCCCTTGCGGGCCACGACCACCACGATTCTTCTTGCGCCGGTTGCGGGATTTGCCGGAAGGCGGCTGGGCTTCGTTCTGGCCGTGGGCACGCTCTCCCGATACCGGAAATCCGGAGGCATGCGACGCCTCCTGAGAACCGCCGGATTTTGCGCGCCGACGCTTGCGCTTGCGCGCTGGCGGGCCTGTTTCCTGGGTATGGGGACGTCCGGCAGACGCGGCCGAATCGACCGAGTCCAAATGACCGAGCGACGCCGCGTTACGGCGTTTGCCGCCCCGCTTCGCCTTCTTGCGCCGGGAGGATCGCCCCTCTCCATGCGCTGCCGCCGACGCCCCGCCTTCCGGCGGCTTTGCGCCGCTATCGGGGTCCATCACTGTTTAAGTCCATCTTGCCGCGCAAAGCCTCAAAAAGGTATGCCGCTGGCGTCTGATCGTTTCGTTGGCGCAAGGATAACAGCATGATGCGCTTTCGCCAACGGCTTTTTGCCGGCTATCGCATAGCCTTCGATCCTCGCCTTTTTGGTGCCCGGCGAAGCCGGGCTTCGAAAGCCTGTTCGGCGCTCAATTTTTTCGAAATCGGTATTTGCAATCCGTCCGCTTTTGTTTATAAGCGCCGCACACCAGCCGAGCCGCTTCACCGGCCGCTTCTGCTGGGGAATAGTTCAATGGTAGAACAGCGGACTCTGACTCCGTCGATCTTGGTTCGAATCCAGGTTCCCCAGCCAATTCTCGCTAGATCCCCTTAATTCCTTGATTTTCCAGTCGTGCCGGATCCCGTTTTGGCGTCATTGGCGACCTGATGCCCAGAACTGATGCCCAAAGGTGATGCCCATAGCCGAGGAGGAGTGTGGCGTCGCTGGTGTTGCCGGTTCCCAATGAGCTGATCCGTTTAGGGTTTGAAGATTATTGCATCGCCGTAGTGCTTCGCGACCATGCCGGCCGCATCCTGATGGCGACCCGGCGGGACGCCACGGATGTGGCGCTCGACCGCGTTTGGACCTGCCATATCGAAGCGCCTCGAGATAAGCACCGAGGAATTGCCGACTGCGGATAGGCACAACGGCGACAACGGCATAGATGCGCCTCGCTCCAATGCTACCTGTAATTGTAAATCACCTTACCCTGAAGCCAAAATTTGACACTTGATCGTCGATGCTGTAAGCAACATTCATCGATGCTTTGTTTGCCGATATTTTGTTTTTGCTGCGCCTCGCGCTTCTTGACGAACTTTCCCTCTCAAAAGTCGAAACAACCGTCGTGCGTCGCCCGGCGGTAGGAATAATGTTGCTATGAAAGGGTTCGTCATGACCACTGGCACAGTTAAATGGTTCAACGCCACCAAAGGCTTCGGCTTCATCCAGCCTGACGACGGCAGTGCCGACGTCTTCGTTCACATCTCTGCCGTCGAGCGCGCCGGCATGCGTTCTATCGTCGAAGGCCAGAAGCTTAGTTTCGAACTGGAACGCGATCACAAGTCGGGCAAGATGTCCGCCGGCCAGCTGCAGGCCGCTTAAAGCTCTGGTTCGTCATGACCGCGGATGTACCGGCATGGCGGCAAAAGTTTGCGAGGGCCAGGCTATTGTCTGGCCTTTTCTGTTAACGGCATGGCCGGCGCGGATATCCGCGCGACTTTCGGCCGGCCTGTATACCGGCCTTTGACGGCTTGTTGACGAGGAAGACAAGATTGAGACACCCTAACGACAACAGCTTTGCGGAACGCCGCAAAACCGCGGCGGATGCCAGGCGGGAGCTTTTGGCGAAATTCGCGTCCGCTCCGAAACCGAGCGATCCCGCGATGCAGGAACGGCGCGCCGCGCGTGAAGCCATTGTCGCAGCCCGGGAGGCTCGCCGTGCCGAACGCGATGCCCTGAAGGCGGCGGAGAGCGAACGTATTCTGATGGAAGCGGCAGCCTTGACGGCAGCCGCGGAAGCCCATGAGAAGGCCGAGGCGGAAGCCCGGCAGGCGGAAATCAACGATCGCATTTCCCGCGTCGTCGCCGATGAAGCCGCCCGCAAGGCCGAACGCGATCGCCGCTACGCGGCCCGTAAGGCCCGTCAACGCTGACGGTTGAAAGATGTGCCTTGAAGCGGGCAGACGAATCCCGCGTCGATGGCGCTCACGCCGAGGCCAAGAAAAGCGAATGGAATTCCATGAACGCCAATGCCCATGCAATTGACGCGGCTTCCGGAGACGATGCCGGTATCTGGCTGAAGATCCTTTCGAAATACCGGCAGCCGCATTCCGGGCGGAGCGTTTTCGAGCTCCTCGTGACGGTTTTCCCTTTCGCAGTCTTCTGGGCCGGGGCCTATATCTCCGTCTTCCAGGGGTTCTGGCCGGGGCTGATCCTTGTCCTGCCGGCTGCAGCCTTTTTGCTGCGCCTCTTCATGATCCAGCATGATTGCGGACATGGCTCGTTTTTTGGCCGCCGGCGTCTCGACACCTGGACCGGCCGTGTCATCGGCGTGCTGACCCTGACGCCCTATGACTACTGGCGGCGGGCGCATGCCGGCCACCATGCCTCGGCGGGAAACCTCGATGAACGGGGTGTCGGCGACATCACCACGCTGACTGTCGCCGAATATTATTCCCTTTCCTGGTCGAGACGTCTGGCCTATCGGCTCTATCGGCACCCGCTCGTGATGTTCGGCGTCGGACCTGCATGGCTTTTTCTCCTCAAGCAGCGACTGCCCTTCGGCATGATGGGCTCCGGGGTCATGCCATGGATGTCCACCATGGCAACGAACCTGGCGGTCGCAATTCTGACCGTCCTTATGATATGGGCCGTCGGGCTCATCCCGTTCCTGCTGATCCATCTGCCGGTCGTGCTTATCGCGGGGGCGGCCGGCGTGTGGCTTTTCTACGTCCAGCACCAGTTCGAGGAGACGCACTGGTCGAAGACAGCTGAATGGCAGTTTCCCGAGGCTGCGCTTCATGGCGCCTCCCATTACGACCTGCCACCGGTGCTCCGCTGGATGACCGGCAATATCGGCGTTCACCACGTCCATCACCTGTCGAGCAGGATTCCCTATTACAGGCTGCCGGAGGTATTGCGCGACCATCCAGAACTGGGGGATATCGGCCGCATAACCCTGTGGCAGAGCCTGCAATGCGTCAGGCTCGTGCTCTGGGACGAAAGGAGCGGCAAGCTGGTTTCGTTCCGGGATGCCGCCAAGGTGGCCAGGCCGCCAGGTTGCGGCCTCAATCCCCGAACACAACCTTAATTAATTGCCGGCACATCTTGTTCTCACCACAGTTGAAGCCTATACGTATCTCATCGACTTTGCTTGTTGAGCTACGTTTCTGCACCGCAGGTGCCCGAGCTGATCTTCCCTCTCAAACTCGATTATGACCGCATTCGGCGATCGGCCGGTTGCGAACCTTTGTGATTGAAAGGAAGTCGGCATGAACGATGGTATCGTGAAATTCTTCAACACGGCAAAAGGCTTCGGCTTCATTCAGCCCTCCGATGGCTCCAAGGATGTGTTCGTTCACATCTCCGCCGTCGAACGCTCGGGCATGACCTACCTCAGTGAAGGCCAGAAGGTCAGCTATGACCTCGTGACGGACAAGCGCTCGGGCAAAAGCGCGGCCGAAAACCTTCAGACTGCCTAACCCACCAAGCTTCCGGTCTTTGACCGCGGATGTACCGGCACAGATCGTCGAAGCCTTGAGGAGGCCGGGTTCTCACCCGGCCTTTTGTTTTTCTTTCACGAAAGCGATTTTTATGAAAAAGACAGACGCACAACAGCAATCGAAGAGAGCTGAACGCCAGGTGGCGAATACCAGCGGAGGCGGGCATCTCGGCGGCACGAATTTCGGCCAGGGTTATGATGCCAAGACATCGTCGGCGAAAGGCAAGCAGGACAAGGGCCGCAGAAATACCGGCAAGCACTGACCGGCTTCCCCCATCACCGGTCGGAAGATGAGCCCGCCAGAAATGGCGGGTTTCTTTGTCGGCGGATCCGCCTGATCCGTCGAAGCCGTATTCCCGGGCACTATCACGACGATAATCCGGGGAAACTTCGCATTGGCGCGACATTTGCCAAACAAACGGCCGCCCCGGCCTTTGTTAAGACTTAATCACACTTCATCATTGATAGTCGGCAACAACTGATACGGGCGTTGTCGTAAGGGCGGCCAAAGTGCCCTAGCCCCAATCAAGGAGGACGACATGTCTTCCAGATCCCGACATTTTCTGCACAATTCATATGACATGGTGGCTCCCAGAGCGGTGGCAGGCCTGAGCTTTGCCCTCGTCATCTTCATGTTGTCGGAGGGATGGCTATGGTGAGAGTTCAACTCAGCCGGCCGGGAGGAAAACCATGCTGCTGACAGCACGATGGATGCCCCCGGTGAAAATCGGAAATGCTTCGATCGTCGGCCCTTTGGAGGCTCATCACTTCATGATGAAATCCTGGCCCCATGTGAAAGGGGCGCAGTTTGCGCTGGCGCATATGGCGATACTGGCAGCCCTGGACGGACGCCAGACGCCCCAGGAAGCCCGGGTCTCCTTTGATGGGGCGGTAAGGGAAGCCTGTCTGAATAAGAAGCACTCCATTTGAACATTTAAAAGACGGGCAGCTCCGCGACCCGTCATATTGGCGACGGCACCATATCAGCGATCAGTTATGGAGAACCCGTGGACTCGGACGTCATACGAATTGAATTTAGAACCCGCTGGAAAGTGCCGGTTTATGTGGCTATCGGAGATGAGCCGACCCGAAAGGTCAGTGGCCCTCAAGATGCCCTTCAATATCTGAGTGACAATAGGGCCATCCAGACAGGATTTCCTTACTGGAGAGCGCGCCATCGTTGTTACGATGCGTTGAAAGGCTTGATCACGCCTGAAGAAATGCGCGATGACTTCATCGCGGCATGCGCGCAGGCGGATTTTCGCCTGAGATAGCCGTAGCGTAGCCGGGTGCGTGCGCACTTTGCATTCCGGGTGGCCCTGGACCTTCGCAGGGCAGCTCCCGGAGACCGCAAGAGCTAGCCCAGATCCGCAGCTGTGAGCGTATAGGTCGTTCCGCGCTTGGGGTGATAAAGTCTCGTCGCGGCTTCCTGAATATCGGGGCGGGCCGCATCGAAGGCCTTGAGATAGTCCGTCTCCGACATTCCGGCCGACGTCTTTGCGAGCGCGGCCGCCTCCACAAAGAACCGAACCTCGAACATGCCGTCATAGCCGAGAAAGCGCACCACTTTGCGCACATCGTCGAAGCTGCGGCTCGTGTTCGGAAATAGAAGGGTCATGACGGCTCCGCTTCAAAAAATCAGGAACGCCGAAAGACCGGCGCTCTCGATGGATTACTTGTTCTTCAGAAGCCACATCTTGCCAGCCATGGTAATCCCGTGGGCGGCCTCTTGCGTCTTCCCGTCGGGATCGAGACTGCGCAGAAGTCCGAATTCCCGCAATGTGGCCAATGTCGACGACGTGAGAAACTTGATCTTTTGCGGCCGCTCCCGAAACCGGTCGTTCTTTGCATAGGTGACGGCGGCATCAAGGTGCGTCCATTTATCGTCCTCCCGCGGAAACAGGTCCCCTTCCTTGGCGAGTTTCAGGCCCCTAATCTGGGCGGGTGTAAGCGTGATCGTATTCACTGTTCAGTCCTTGCGTGGATAGAAAGATCTTTGAAAATTGTCGCCTATGGTCCCTCAGCCTGCGCTCGGAGGATTATGCGGACATAGCTGTCGGGCAAATCGCATCAGCACCGCCGCTTCAGAATTTCCGTCGCGTCAGCGGATATGCTTCGGCTTCGTAGAGCTTGCGCATCTGCATGCCATCGAAACGCGATTCATCGATTTCCAGCACGGACCCTCGAAGGAGAGAGGCCGGCATATCCTCGATCGCGAAGCGAAGAGCTTCTGCGGCGGAATCGAACCTCTTGTAGCGGAGGCGGCTCCTTCTGTTGATGGTCTTGCACGGGTAAAGCCCCGCACCTGCATTATAGTCGAAAGCCGCCATAAGTCCTGTTCCTTGCGATCGGAGGGAGATTTTGTCGAGGGCGGTCGGGCTTCACCGCTCTGGTGGCGTCAACGGAAAAACGAGGTCAGCCCGACGGTGTCCGTAGCCCGCTTTTCGAGACGCTGCTGCATCTCGGCGAGTTTCGTTTCCCGCTTCCGGAGAACTTGTCTGCTGCGAAAATCCTGCAGCTTCGCGGCATCGGATCCCTCTGCGGGATCTGGACGCTTGAACAGGCCTTCGGCGGCATGGCGGGTTGTCTTGATCATGATTGGCATCCTCAGTATGGCCGCCAGACGAGGGCGTCCGGCACAAACCTCTCCTCCAGCCGGGGGGCCGGAGTTCGCAACGTTCGCAAAATCAGGGTTTGCCAAGCAACCGGCTCAGCCGGGAGGATCAGGTAGCCGAAAGGCTGAAAACGTACCTTTTATATAGTGTTGCAGTGCGTCGCTTTCAAGACGCAGCACGAAGGGTCAAAGCCTTGCTTGCCAAAGGCAGAAATGAAGCTCAAGGTATTTTGTCGGCTGCAACTGGTCAGGGCGCTGCCGCCTGAGGGACGGATGTGCCCTAGCCCCGACAAGAGGAGGACGCGATGTCGTCCCGATCCTCGCATGCCAACTTCCTGCTTTATTTTCAGAAAATGCTCCTGAACGCAGACTGCGAAAGCGGGCGAAATCCAGGAAACCGTAAAGTTGGGATAGTCTCTGCCGCGGCTCGCAGGAGGCGGCACCTTCAGGGCCTGCCGCTCGTCGGTCCGGTAATATCGCCCGCACCCGCCGCTCCCCTGGAAACTCCGGAGAAAAAGCCGAAGCTTCGGTAGCCCCGCAATGCTCTTGGCTATTTCCCGCCCATCCGCGTCGCATCTCGGACCTTCGGCCTGAGATAGGCGGATACGGCCTATTGGAGACAAACTCATGCGCCAACCATCTTACAGGGCACTGACCCTGACGATAGCTATCCTCCTGCTTTTTGCATCGGTGCTCAGTTCCCAAGCGTTTGGCCAGTCCGCGAAGCCGGTACCTGCAAATGCTCAGGCCAGCCGCTTCGGCTCCGGCTGGGACTGCAACCGTGGCTTTCGAAAGCAGGATGATGCCTGTCATGAAGTGAAGCTTCCGGACAACGCCTTTCTGACGAACACATCTTACGGCAAAGGCTGGGATTGCCACTATGGCTTTCTCGAAAAGGCTGATCAATGCCTCGCCGTTCAGGTTCCGGAGAATGCCTACATCGACCCGTATTCCGGCGATCGCTGGAGATGCCTGCGTGGTTACCGTCAAAGCGACCTGGGCTGCGACCTTATCAAAGTTCCGGAGAACGCATTCTTGTCGGACACGACCCAAGGATCCGGTTGGGAATGCGAGAGGGGTTATCGGACAACCCAACAGGCATGCATCAGGCTAGAAGTCCCCGCCCACGCCTATCTGACAACCGGCGGAGACGAGTGGAGGTGCGATAGAGGCTTTGAGAAGAAGGAGCAGGCGTGTGTCGCCGTCCAGGTTCCGGAGAACGCTGTTTTCGTCGATGCGTCCTACGGGCAGAAATGGAAATGCGACCGAGGCTTCGAAACGAGGGCCGATGAATGCTTACGGATCGAGCTTCCTGAGAACGCGCATCTCAACTCGACCGGCAATGGCTGGGACTGTAGTCGTCCTTATCGGCTACGCGGCGGTGTCTGCGTCATGGATTGAAAGATAGTGGAGGCGCCATACGGTGCCTCCATCGAATTCATTTGGATTTCTTCCCCAGGCCAAGGCCGCTCTGAGCAAGCTTGACTTGTGCCCCCTGGGCCGCAGCCACTGGAGTTGCGCTCTTATCCTTCTTCGGTTTTCGAGCTTCCCGATTGCTGCGTATTTGACCCTTGGCCATTTTAGTCTCCCCTGTACCGGTGGTGTATGATTATTTCTGTTCGCGACGGATGCATCAGTCGCCTCGATATCGATCGAGGCCTCGTTATAGCAAAGGTTGTGCTGTATCCCTGCGCTCGCCCAGATAGGCAACGATACCCACGGATCGCGGCTTGCTAAAATCGGCTAAGCGGGACAGCGTGATGCCTGCTCCGGTGACGCCCGCCTGAAAGCGGCTGATGGCAACCTCCGCATGTCGAGCGCGCTCACCGGCTTCCTTGAGTTCGATATTCTCCCGGTATCCCGATCCACTAACCCGGACCAGATTACGCGCGATGTTCTTAGGATGAAGGATGGCAGACATGGCCTCCTCCTTTCATTGGGGCCAGGGTATGGATGCCCTGAAGCAGCAGCGCCCTTTAAACGGCTGCTGAAGTTCGAAGCATGCGCTCATGTCCCGACGAAAGCAACGGATAAGCGGCCTCGACACCGGAGCTGAAAGCTCAATCAGTCATGCTCTCCGCGGCGAGCGGCATCTTTTGCATTGACTATGGTGCAGTACATTTCAGCTTGCTTTTCGGACAGCTCCACAAGAAACCACGTTGAGGGTTTTGCGGGCAGGCCTGTGAAGACATCATAGACGGTCCAACTACGATCTATTTCTTCACGGACGGCATACCGCGCTGTCAGGTCTGCCATCCAATCCCCTTGAAGGATGGCAGCAGCCAGGACGGCATTTGCATCATCGATCATCCTCAAACTAGCATACAGGAAGTCGCGAGTCCTTCTCGCCACGTTTCTTTTCGCAATTGGTTGCGCTCCCCGGGAATCCGGGAAAGATTTCTCCCTGACCTGGGCATTCTGCGGGCCGAGCATGGCCACGCCAGACGTCTTGGGCTGAAAGGCATGCCTGTCGAGGCACGAACCAGATAGTATTTCTTCTTCTGTGATTATTCGAGATCAGCGTCGATGCGCGTGATGAGCCCATCTGCATTGACCGAGATGTCGAGGAGACCGATCTCGTGACCGAAGTCTCCGGTGAAATCGACCCGCACGCGGGCCTGGGTCCCGCCGATCGTCTCGATCGAGAGGATGCGTGTCACCGTGTGATAGCCGATGAAGTATCGCTCGACGTAATCGCGGATGCCTGGGTGGCCGTCAAAACGGTGGCCGGTCGACGGGTCGTCGATCACCGCATCCGTGGTGAACAGGGTCAATGCCGCGTCGGCATCGAAGGCGTTGGTAGCGGCGATCAGCGCATCTGCCGTCTCGCGCAGTGTATCTGCGGTCATCGCATCAGCTCCCGTGCTGCCAGCTCTTGAAGACGAACTCGAGGCTGTAGCCGTCCGGGTCGCGGACTTGCGCCGCATAGTAGCGGGGATCGTAATGAAGCTGCGGTCCGGGTACATGGATCTCGGTCGCCCCGGCCGCCAAAGCCTCGGCATGGGCGGCATTCACGATTGTCTCGGAGCCCGCGATAAAGCCGACATGCACGGCGCCGGGTGCAGCCGTGCCCTCTCTCAGCCAGAAGAACATTCTGCCTTTGGCACCGAAACCCTTGAGGTCGCGATGCCCAGCCGGGCCTTGGCTGCCGTCATAGTCGAGGCGGGCGGTGACCCCGAGGATCGTAAGCACCCTCTCGTAAAAGGCGATCGAGCGCCTGACATCGCTGACGGTCAGGAAGATATGATCGAGCATGGGAGCCTCCTCAGATGATGTAGCCGCCGGCGACTTCGATGTTCTGGGCATTGATCCAGCGGTTCTCATCCGACAGCAGGCTCGCGACCATGCAGCCGACATCGTCCGGTTCGCCGACGCGACCGAGCGCGATCTGCCCGGCGAGCAGAGTCTCGAATTCTTGGCTGAGGCCTCCGCCGAGTTCGGTACGGATCGGTCCCGGCGCAACGGAGTTGGCGCGGATGCGGCGCTCGCCGAACTCCTTGGCCATGTAGCGGGTCAGCACTTCGAGGCCGCCCTTGAACGAGGCATAGGGCGCAACGCCGACGGTGGCCACACGGCTGGTCGCGCTCGTCACGTTCACGATGTGACCGCCATCAGTCATCAGGGGAAGCAATGCCTGCGTGAGGAAGAACGGCCCCTTGAGATGCACGCGGAACAGCCCGTCGAACTCTTCTTCCGTCACCGTCGCAATCGGGTTGTAGAGCCCGTATCCCGCATTGTTGACGAGGAAGTCGAAGGTCTGGGCTTTCCAGGTATTTGCCAGCGCTTCGCCGACTGCGTCGCGAAACGCCGGGAAGGTCGCGCTGTTGCTGACGTCCAGTTCCAGAGCGACTGCCTTGCCGCCGTCAGCCTTGATCGTGCTGACGACCTTCTCGGCCGCTTGCCCGTTGCTGTTGTAGGTGAGGATGACGCCCATGCCGCGCCTGGCGCACTGGGTTGCGATGCTGGCGCCGAGGCCGCGACTTCCGCCGGTGATGATGACGATGCTCATTGGGTGCTCCTTCGATCGGATACCTGAGTGATAGCCGGCAAGTCCGCACGGCCGCTCGCACGATCCTCTTCGAATCTTGCCTATTGCTGCTTTCCCGTTGAATGTGAGGTACCCCTATGAAACAACAAACCCATGGACACGCAGCTTCAGGAACTGAGAAAATTGGCATCCCGGGCGGAGAACCGCCGCACGGAGACGGGTATTCCGCGCGTCGCCATGGTGCAGGGAGAGATTCCCGAACATCGGCTTGCCGCGGTCTACGATCCCATGGTCAATCTGATCCTGACGGGTTCGAAGACCATGACAGTCGGCGACCGCACGTTTCGCTACGATCCCGCAACGTATTTCGTCATGTCGGTCGATCTGCCGGCGGTCGGCTCCGTGTACCCGTCGGATGACGGAGATCCCTATCTTGCCATCAGCCTGACGCTTGAGCCGGTGATCGTCGCGAACCTGCTGGCGGACCTGCCCAAACCTGCCGGAGGTGAGCTCTACAGCCCCGGCTTCTCCGTCGCGCCTGTAACGCCGGAACTGCTTGATGCCTGGCTTCGGATGCTGCGCCTGATGGAGCGTCCGAACGAGGTCCCCGCCCTTGCTCCCGCCTATGAGCGGGAAATCCTCTTCCGGGTGCTGCAGGGGCCGCTCGGATGGATGCTGCGGGATATCGCGACACCTGACACTGCTCTTTCGCGGATCGGCATTGCCATCCAATGGATCAGGCAGAACTTCGCCAAGCCCCTGCGTGTCGAGACCCTGGCGGAGATGGCGGCGTTGAGCGTCTCAGCCTTTCACCGTCACTTCAAGGCCGTGACCGCGCTCAGTCCGCTCCAGTACCAGAAGCACGTGCGGTTGCTGCACGCGCGATCCCTCCTCATCGCGGGCGAAGGCAACGCCACATCCATCGCGTTCGGTGTGGGTTACGAAAGCCCGACGCAGTTCAGCCGCGAATACGCCCGGCAGTTCGGCCTGCCGCCGTCGAGAGACGCGGCGAGACTGCGCGAGAGAAATATTGCGGGTCCGATCATCGATTTCCATCACCTCGATTGACGACATCCTCAACGAAGTCCGCGAATGCCCGTGCCTTCGCACTCGCAAGCCTTCCGGTGGGAAAGACGGCCCATAAGCCGACATCCGGAAGCTCCCAATCCTCCAGCACACGACGAACTGCTCCCGTCTCAAGCTCGGGCCAAAACATCCAGTCGGAGGCGACCGCAAGTCCCATGTCAGCCAGAACGGCGGCCCGTATTCCTTCTGCGGCGCTGAAGCGGGCCCGGCCGCTCACCACGACGGATGCCTCAGTCCCCTGTTTCCAGAAGGTCCAGTCATTGCGGAGCTGGGTGTAGATGACCGCCTGATGCTCAGCGAGGTCCGCAGGTGTAGCGGGCACGCCATGTCGTTCGAGATAGGCCGGCGTCGCGATGACAGAACGGCGCCCGGACGTGACTCGCCGGGCGACCGCCGAGGAATCTGCAAGATCGCCCATCCGCAGCGCGATGTCGATGCCTTCCGAGACGAGATCGATGACGCGGTCGTCGAGGATCACGTCCACTTCAAGTCCTGGATGCGCTGCCATGAACTTCGGCAGGTGCGGCAGCATCATCAGTCTGGCAAAGGTCGTTGCCGCGCAGACTCGAAGGCGTCCCGAGAGGCCGGCACCGGCGCCTCTGGCCTCCAGTTCGGCCTCGTCGGCCTCCTGGATCGCCATCTTTGCGCGTTCGTAGAAGCGAACCCCGGCATCCGTCGGCGTCAAGCCGTGGGTGGAGCGGACGAGAAGGCGGACCTGAAGCCGATCCTCCAACTGGGCGATCGTCTTCGAGATCGCGGGCTGGCCGACGCCGATCTGCCTCGCCGCGCTCGAAAACGAGCCCGTTTCCACAACCCGCACAAACGCGGTCATCGCCTGTAGCCTGTCCATGCCTATTCCCTTTTGGAATAAGCATTATCGCCTCGACACGGCTGCCGCAATAGATCGGGAATGGCCATAACTCTCTCCAACGATAACATCGCCGATGGAGATGAACATGATCGAAGTGCATGCCTTCGTGACACCCAACAGCGTCAAGGTGCCGATTGCTCTGGAGGAGATGGGACTTGACTACGATCTGAAGCCCGTCAACGTCCGCAAGGGCGAGCAGAGGCAAGCGGCGTTCCTCGCCCTCAATCCGAACGGCAAGGTGCCCGTCCTGGTCGATGACGCCGGCGGCGAACGCCTCGTCCTGACGGAAAGTGCCGCGATCCTCGTCCATCTCGCGGAAAAGACGGGCAAGCTGCTGCCGACGGATGCAACAAGCCGTGCGCGAGTCTTCGAGCAACTCTTCTTCCACGCCTCGGGCCTGAGCCCCTCCTTCGGCAATGCCGGATTCTTCAAGCGCTCGTCGCCGGAGCCGCAGCCTATCGCGGAAGCCCGCTTCACCAGCGAGGCCGAACGTATCCTCGCGCTGCTTGAGGAGAAGCTCTCTGGCCAGCCTTTCGTCGCGACCAACAACTTCACCATCGCCGACATCGCCCATTTTGGCTGGCTCTGGCGTCGCCAGTTTCCCGGCCTGGTGCTCGACGGCCTGCCCAACCTGTCCCGCTGGTACGACACGGTCGCATCCCGTCCCGCCGTCCAACGTGCCCTCTCCCGCATCGAGGCTCTTGTCCCTGCCGCCTGATCCAATCCCTCCCGCATCCTCATCCCACCAAATAGGAGAATGACCATGCCCAACTTCGATAACTACAGATACGCCTTCCCGAATGCTCGTTTGACCCGCTCAGCAAACGGCGTCCTAGAGGTCGCGCTGCACACCGACGGCGGCAAGCTCGTCTTCAACGGCCACACCCACGAGCAGTTCGTCGACCTCTTTCATCAGATCGGCTCCGATCCTGATAACCGCGTCGTCATCCTGACGGGTTCCGGCGACGCCTTCATGGACGCGATCAGCCCCGAGGGCTTCGATTTCTTCTCGCCGCGCGGTTACGACAAGATCTTCCGCGAGGGCAGGAAGGTCCTCATGAACATCCTCGATATCGAAGTGCCTATGATCACGGCGCTGAACGGACCGGTCCTGCTGCATTCCGAATATGCCCTGTTGACGGACATCATTCTTGCAACGCCCGAAACCGTCTTCCAGGACAAGCCGCATTTCGACTTCGGCATCGTGCCCGGTGATGGCGTCAACCTGCTCTGGCCGGAAGTGATCGGCAGCATCCGCGGCCGGCATTTCATTCTCACCCGGCAGATCCTCGATGCGCAGACCGCCAAGGACTGGGGCGCCGTCAACGAGATCGTGCCGGCCGGCAGGCTGCTCGCCCGCGCCTATGAGATCGCCGAAGGCCTTGCCGCCCTGCCGCCGCTGACCAGCCGCTACACCCGCATCGCGCTGACCCAGAAGCTGCGCCGGATCATCGACGACGGTGCCGGTTATGGCCTCGCGCTCGAAGGCATCAGCGCCGCCGAAGTCGCCCGCTCCCTGGCGGACAACGGCTGACCATTCTCGCGTCCGTCATTCATCCAAACCAAGCTTATCAAGGAGATTCCATCATGACCCTGCAATCCAGGCTCGACGCCTTCAAGGCCGATTTCGAAGCCGGCAAACCGCCCTATAACGTGCCTTACTCCGTTATCGAAACCATGCGTCGCGCCACCGCAGAACTGATCGCCTCGGGTGCGGCCCAGCGTGCGCTGAAGGCCGGCGACAAGCTGCCGGCCTTCACGCTCTCAGACCCGGAGGGCAACACGGTCTCGTCCGACGGTCTCCTGTCGAAGGGACCGCTGGTCATCAGCTTTTACCGCGGTGTCTGGTGCCCCTATTGCAACATGGAACTGCAAGCGCTGCAGGAGGCGCTGCCGCAGTTCCAGGAACTCGGCGCAAGCCTGGTGGCGATCTCGCCACAGAATCCGGCCAACAGCCGCAAGTCCGTCCGACAGAACAACCTCGCGTTCCCGATCCTGTCGGACCCACACAACGATGTTGCAGCCGCCTTTGGCCTGCGCTTCGAAATGCAGGACTATCTGATCGAGCTCTACAAGTCGCTGAAGAACGACCTGCCCGCCTTCAACGGCGATCCGAGCTGGACCCTGCCGATGCCGGCTCGCTACGCCGTCGGCCAGGACGGAGTAATCCTCTACGCCGAGGTCAACCCGGACTACACCCGCCGTCCGGAACCTGAAGACATGCTGCCGGCGCTGCGCCGCGCCGCCTCGCTCTCCGCCTGATCGACATCCATTCAACAAGGCCTCGCTGCAGCAAGCGGAGAGGCCGAAAGGAGATCCCATGAAAAGAACGTTTCTGATCACCGGGGCCAGCAAAGGCATCGGCCTTGCCCTATCAAAGCGCCTCGCGGATCACGGAGACGCCGTTATCGGTATCGCACGCCATGCGTCCGAGGGATTCCCAGGCGAACTCCATCCTCTCGATCTTGCCGATGCGGCCTCCGGCGACAGGCTCGCGGCAATCGTCCGGGAAGCCAGAGTCGACGGCGTGGTCAACAATGTCGGCCTCGTTCGTGCGGAGCCCCTCGGCAACATCGCGGTCGCGACGCTTGAGGAAGTCATGCGTGTCAATCTCCACCCGGCGTTGTGCGCAGCGCAGGCGGCACTTCCGGGCATGCGCTCGCGGGGATGGGGCCGGATCGTCAATATCTCCAGCCTTACGGTGCTTGGCAGCGTCGAGCGAACGAGCTATGCGGCTGCCAAGGCTGCACTCGTCAGCTTCACCAGAAGCTGGGCGCTCGAGCTTGCCGTGACTGGTATAACGGTCAATGCGGTATCGCCAGGCCCCACCGAGACCGAACTATTCCGAATGAACAATGCTCCCGGCAGCGCGGGTGAGGCGCGTTATCTTGCCGGTGTTCCGATGCGGCGGTTCGGCAAGCCCGAGGAGACCGCCGCTGCCACTGCCTTCCTCCTATCCGACGATGCCGCATTCATCACCGGGCAGACCCTTCATGTCGACGGTGGAGCATCGATGGGGAAGGCGTCAATATAACCCAGATGTCAGTTATAACTAAGCCTTTGCAATCAGGTGATAATCCAGTTTCCCAAGCCAATCTCGATCTTTGTCTGCCGATGATCGTGAGAAACGCGTGTGACATCACATTTCAGTGTGTCGCGAGGATGTGTGTAACCAATCGCATCCCGCTTCCGTAAATGTACAGGAAAGCAGAGCTTGGCATCCGAGGCCATGCGCCTGTTCGGGGATCAGCCCACGCATCCGTTTCGGTTGAGGAGACCGTCATGCAACGCAGATCAAAAATGCCGAGGCTTGCCGGTGCAGCATCCGTTCTGGTGGTTCTGGCGTTCGGCATGGGCAGCGCCTCCGCGCAGGAAGGAATTGCCATCCCTGCGCCGGCGATCGACCATGCGCCAAACACAACCGACATGGAAACGGCGATCTTTGCCGGCGGCTGCTTCTGGGGCGTTCAGGGCGTATTCCAGCATGTCGAAGGCGTCACGAATGCCGTTTCCGGCTATGCCGGAGGCACCAGGGAGACGGCCCATTACGAGATGGTCGGATATGGCAGGACGGGTCATGCGGAATCCGTCAAGGGGACCTTCGATCCGAAGAGAGTAAGCTACGGACATCTCCTGCAGATCTATTTCTC
>NZ_JPYQ01000056.1:494394-518128 GCF_000757525.1 Rhizobium sp. YS-1r
TGACCTTCGATCCGAAGAGAGTAAGCTACGGACATCTCCTGCAGATCTATTTCTCGGTGGCGCACGACCCGACCCAGATCGACCGGCAGGGACCGGATGCCGGCCCGCAATATCGCTCGGCCATCTTCCCGGTAAATGACGAACAGGCGCGCATTGCCAAGGCCTATATCGACCAGCTCGACAAAGCGAAACTCTACGATACGACAATCGCAACGACAATCGAACCGGGCAAGGCCTTCTATCCAGCCGAAGACTATCACCAGGATTTCCTGGCCAACAACCCGACCTATCCCTATATCGTCTTCAACGACCTGCCGAAGCTTTCCAATCTCCGGAAACTGTTCCCGAAGGATTATCGCGCCGATCCGGTTTTGGTCACAGAAGCGGGCGTCGCGAATTAAGTGCCCAGAAGCGTCTGCCGCCAAGCTGGCAGGATGTGGTGTTCGGTGAGCTCCGCCAGGACAACATCGGCTGGATCGATCGGCGATATCCAGCGGATTTCCTCGATCTCGGCGGCTGGGGCAACTATCCTGTCGCCGCTTTCGAAAACAAACACATCCGCCGATACGAGATGATCCGGCTCGTTGGCGGCCGTCGCCTCAAACCGGCCGAGCGACCGGAACTGTTCCGGGGAGGCCCGCAAACCGATTTCCTCTTCAAGTTCACGGACCAGCGCGGCGGCCGGGCTTTCGTCCGGCTCCATCTTGCCGCCGGGCTGCATGAAGGCTGTCGTACCGCGCTTGCGAACGAGAAGTATCTTTCCGTCAGCACGGACGATCAGAGCGGCGGAGATCCGGATGATCCTCATGCGTTGCCCTGGGCGTCGAGGACGGCGAAATCCTCGTCGGACAACACGATGTTCACCGCCGAGAGGTTTTCTTCCAGATGCTTCACCTTTGACGTGCCGGGAATCGGCAACATGACCGGGCTGCGCTTCAGCACCCAGGCAAGCGCAATCTGACTTGGCGCGGCATCATGCTTCTTCGCGATCGCGTCGAGAACCGAGCCGGGCCTGGCGAGATTGCCGGCCGCCAGAGGATGCCATGGAATGAAGCCGATGCCGTGCTTTTCGCTGTATTCCAGCACGGCCTCGCTCTTGCGGTCGACGAGATTGTACTGGTTCTGGACGGTTGCGACCTTGAAATATTTCGAAGCCTCCTCGATCTGGGCGACCGAGACTTCGCTGAGCCCCGCGTGACGGATCACTTTCGCATCGATCAGCGATTTGATGGCATCGAACTGTTCAGCCGCGGGAACCTTCGGATCGATGCGGTGAAGCTGCCAGAGGTCGATCTGCTCGACACCGAGCCGGCGCAGGCTCTTGTAGGCCTGCTGGATCAGGTATTCCGGACGGCCGAGCGGAATCCAGCGGTCGGGGCCGATGCGGGTCAGGCCGCCCTTGGTAGCGATGACGATCCTGCCATACGGATGGAGCGCCTCCCGGATCAGTTCCTCCGAGACGTCGGGGCCGTAGGAATCCGCCGTGTCGATGAAATTTATGCCGAGTTCCGGCACGCGCTTCAGCGTGCGGATCGCCTCATTGCGATCGGCGGGTTCCCCCCAGATACCCTTGCCGGTAATGCGCATGGCGCCGAAGCCGAGGCGGTTGATCTCAAGCTCCCCGCCAATCCTGAACGTGCCGGACGTGGCCGCATTTAAATCAGACATGATTTCCATCTCCCTTTCCGGGTCAATTTGCCAATCGACTTTTCAGCGCCCGGAACTCATCGGGCCACCTTGAAAGAAACCGCTCCTTGAAACTCAACCTTCCCGCACGGCTTCCGCCCGCCGTATGACGCCCGGCACGTAAAGGCAGGCGAGGATGATCAGGGTTGCGATAAGGAACATGAAGACAAAGGTCAGGTGAAGGGCGTTCTGCAGCACCAGCCGGATCGACGATTGGGCGGCAAGCGCCGTTCCCGCGCCATCCAGAAGACCGCGCAACTGATCCGGCGTGACGGCATCGGCTCCGCCGGAATTGGCAAGACCGTAGCTCAGCACCGCGCCGAGGACCGCAGCTCCAAGCGTACTGCCGAGATTGCGCGCAAAGATGTTGGATGCCGTAGCACTGCCGCGCTCCGACCAGCCGACACTTTCCTGGATGATGACCAGCGAGCAGATGCTGATGAGGCCCATGCCGAAGCCCATGACGAGCGAGCCGGCGCCGGCTTGAATGGGCGAGCTGCCGGGCATCAACAGGACCAGCAGAAAGGCGCCTATGGGAATACAGACGCTGCCGAAGATCATGATCCGGCGCAAGCCGAAGCGCGGGAACAAGCGGGAGGCGAGCGTTGCCGCCGCCGGCCATCCTATCAGGAGCATGGTCAGCGCGAAGCCTGCCACGACCGCCGACCGGTTCAATACCGTCTGCACATACATGGGCAGGAAGGTCGTAAGTCCCATAATCGCCATGCTGGCGAGAAAAGTCGCCACATTGGCGGCAGCTATCGGCCTCTGCCGCCAGAGGTCGAGTGACACCATGGGCGCCTCGGAACGACGCTCCTGCCTGAGGAAAAGCATAAGACTGACGGCGAAGATCGCGACAGCGAACATTGTATGGGCCGCAGTGGCTCCCTCGGCTTCCGTCAAAGCGATCATCAGGGCCGCGATCGAAACGGCAAAAAGACCCGCACCAAGGATGTCCACCGAAACGCCGCGGGATTGTTTCTCCTCATGAAGGAAAACGACAAACCCGAGAGCAGCCGCAAGTCCGATCGGCACATTGATCCAGAATATCCAGGCCCAGGGCAGATTGTGGACGATGACGCTGCCCAGCAGAGGCCCAACCACCGCCGAAAGCGCCCAGACGCTGGCGAGATAACCCTGGACTTTGCCGCGTTCAGCCCCGGGAAAAAGATCTCCTACGACCGTCATGGTGACCGGTTGAATAGCGCCGGCGCCAATGCCCTGCAGCAGCCGGAAGGCGATCATCGAAGGCATGGACCAGGCGAAGCCCGCAAGGACGGAGGCGGCGAGAAAGATCGCGATGCCGAGCAGGATGATCGGCTTCCGGCCGTAGATGTCGGAGAGTTTGCCGAAGATCACCGTCGTCGCAGTCTGCGCCAGCAGGAAGGACGAGAAAACCCAGCTATAGAGATTCAACTGGCCAAGCTGGGCAGCGATTTGCGGCATGGCCGTTGAAACGATCGTCGCCTCGATGGCGATCATCGCCATGCTTGCCATCACGGCCGCGATGACAAGCGCCCGATTCGAGCCTGGGTGGGTCATGATGTCTTACCTGAGAACGCCGCTCGGCGAACACGATGGGAATGGACGTTCGGCGGTCGGATGGCCGTCGGTGCGGGATGGTTTTAAGTATCCCCATGGCGAGCCGCGTCAAGAGGCAAGATTTGACACTTGTCAAATCAGCGCCGCGCCGGAAATGCAGCAGCCGTGCGCTGTCACGGTCATGCCTCCGGCGGGCAGAGCCTGACATAGACTTCTTCCGGACTTGCCGCCCGGCGGATTGCCGCAACCGTCTCCTCCTCGCGGATGCGCCGGGCGATGCAGGAGAGGATGTTCAGGTGTTCCGGGCGGCTTTCGGGATTGAGAAGCAGAAAGACGAGATCGACCGGCTGATCGTCCACCGCCTCGAAGTCCACCGGCTTCACCAGCCGCGCGAAGAGGCAGAAATGCCGGTCGATGCCTTTGACAACCGCATGCGGAATGGCAACACCGGCGCCGATGCCCGTCGAACCAAGGTTTTCCCGATTGATCAACACTTCGGCGATCTCGCTTGCGTCAAGCGCAAGCCTTCCGGCAGCAAGTTCGGAAAGCTGCCTGATCAGCGCCGCCTTGGACGGCGCCCCAAGGTCGAGCACGATATTCTCCGGCAGGAGATAATCACGGAGTTTCATGGCAATGTCCATCGATTGAAGGCAGACGCCTATTGACCTTCCTGCAGCCGATAACCGACCCCGGTCTCGGTGAGGATATACTGTGGCTGGTCGGGCGTCTTTTCGATCTTCTGGCGAAGCTGGCGCACATAGACACGCAGATACTGCACGTCCGTCAGCCCGTCCCAGACATGTTCCAGCAGGAAACGGTGGGTCAGCACCTTGCCGGCATGCTGCACCAGAATGCGGAGGATGTCATACTCCTTCGGCGAGAGCTTGACTTCCTTGCCGGCCACCTTGACGATGCGCTTGACGAGATCGACGGAAAGATCACCGGTCTTGAAAACAGGCTTCTCGCCCTGGCTCTGCAGGCGGTGGCGGAGCGCCACGCGGATGCGCGCGACGAGCTCGTTCATGCCGAAAGGCTTGGTGATGTAGTCGTCCGCGCCGAGTTCGAGCGCCTTGACGATGCCGGCCTCATCCGTGCGGCTCGAGAGGATGACGATCGGCAGGTCGAGCCCCTCCCCCCGCCACCTGGCGAGCAGATCATGGCCGGGTATGTCCGGCAGGCCGAGATCGAGGATGATCAGGTCGGGCTTTTCGGTCCTGACGAGCTCCATCGCAACCTTGGCATTCATCGCTTCGCTGACGGAATATCCCTGTGTGGAAAGTCCGACGCGAAGCAGCTTGCGGATCGGCGGCTCATCCTCGACGATGAGTATATGCACGGCGGTATTGGTCATTCGTCTTCTCCCAGGGCCTTTTCTCCCAGAAGGGGCATCTCGGCAGGCACCGGCATGCGGATCGTGAAGACTGCCCCTGAACGGTCGGACCGATTGGCCGCCCTGATGGTGCCGCCCATGGCCTCGATGAAGCCACGGCAGATGGAAAGACCGAGCCCAGTGCCGGCCCGGACGTGATCCCCCTTCCGGACACGATAGAAGCTGTCGAAGATACGCTCCACGTCGTTGAACGGGATGCCAGGCCCTTCGTCCATGACGGACAGCAGGACCGCATCTCCATCCCGAAAGCCGCGGATATCGATCACGGTCTCATCGGGCGCATATTTGGCAGCGTTGTCGATGAGATTGAAGAGGACCTGCTCGAACAGAACCGGATCGATCTTCAGCATCGGCAGATCGGCGGGAATGCTCACCTTCACCCTGTGCCGGGCGGCGATCTTCGCCGCCCGGCTGAGCGCCGTGCCGACGATGTCGCCCACGAAATGGAAAGCGTAGTTCGGCTCCATGGCGCCCGAGCCGATGCGGGTCATGTCGAGCAGATTGGAGATAAAGCGGTTGAGCCGCTCCGACTCGTCCACGATGCTCGTCAACAATTCGGTCCGCGCCTCTTCCGGGATATCGGCTCCGAAATCCTTGAGCATGCCGGCGGAGCCCATGATCGCCGCAAGCGGGGTCTTCAGATCATGCGAGATCGACGTCAGAAGCGCGGTGCGCAGCCGGTCGGTCTCGGCCGCGAGCTTGGCCTTGTCGACATCCGAGACAAGCTGGACGCGCTCGATCGCCAGCGCCGCCTGATCCGCCAGCGCATCGAAGAGCCGCTGCTGTTCGGGCGTCAACAGAGGGCCCTGCTTGTCGTTGTCGAGGCCGATGACCCCGACCGGCTCACGGCCGGTCCGCATCGGCAGATAGAGACGTTTCGCGCCGGGCAGCGTATCGGCGGCGCGGCCGGCCGGGCGGTTGTGTTCCCAGGCCCATTTGGCGGCGGCGATGTCCGCATCCACCAGCGTGTCGTCCGGGGGATAACCGGCCTTCACGGCGATGGAGCCATTTTCCGGCAGCAGGATTACCACACGGACCTTGAGCATGGAGGCCATCTGGAAGGCCGTCGCCCAGAGCACATCGTCAAGCGTGCCCGTTCCCGCCAGTTTCTTCGAGAAGAGATAGAGGTCCTCGGTGGTGCGCGCCCGCTGGCGGGCGGCGACAGCCTGCCGTTGCACGGCCGCCGTGAGGTTCGACGCGACAAGGGCGACGCCAAGATAGAAGAACAGCGCGACCAGGCTTTCCGGGTCGCGCACGGTCAAGGTGTAGCGCGGCTCCAGGAAGAAGAAGTTGAAGGAAAGGGCACCGAGCAGAGAGGCGTACAGCCCCGGCCCCAAGCCGCCACGCACTGCGGCGGCCAGCACGGCCATCAGGAAAACCAGAGCCAGATTGCGGACGTCGAGCGTCTGGTCGAGGGCGATGCCGGCAATGATCGCCAGCCCTATGAAAACGGTGCTGTGAAGGTACGGCTTGATGCGGAAGGCTTTAAGCGGCTGAGCGGCCTTCACGCCTCGCTGCGGTTCGCTCTCCCTCGCATTACCGGAAATCACATGGACGCTGATATCGCCGGCGTAGCGGATCAGATCATGGGTGACGGAACCCTGCCAAAGTTGACGCCAACGCGGCTTGCTCGGCCGGCCGACGATGATATGGGTGAAATTGTTGGCATTCGCATAGGCAATGATCTCGCGCGAGCGATGGAGCGCCGGCAGTGTCACCGTCTCGCCGCCGAGTTGCTCTGCAAGCCGCATATTGGTAGCAAGCCTGTCCTTGTCCTCATCCGGGAGATTGAGTGATTGCGGCGTTTCGAGATGCAGCGTCGTCCAAGGCGCCCGTAGGCGATCAGCCTGACGGCGGGCATAGCGGACGAGGCTTGCGCCGCCACGGCTGTGATCCAGGCAGACCAGCACCCGGTCGCCCGCCGCCCAGGGGCCGGAAATCGCATGCGCCTGCATGTGATTGAGCAACTGCTCATCAACCCGCTGGGCCGTACGGCGGAGTGCAAGCTCGCGGAGCGCCGTCAGGTTGCCGGGTGAAAAATAGTTCTCGATCGCCCGCCGGGCAGTCGTCGGCACATAGACCTTGCCGTCCTTCAGCCGCTTGATGAGGTCGTCGGGCGTAAGGTCGATGATCTCGACGTCATCCGCCCGATCGATGATCGAGTCGGGAACGGTTTCACGAACCCGGATGCGGGTGATCTGCGCCACAACATCGTTCAGGCTTTCAACATGCTGGATATTGAGTGTCGAATAGACGTCGATCCCCTGGGCGAGAATCTCCTGCACATCCATATAGCGCTTCGGGTGGCGGCTGCCGGCGACATTCGTATGCGCCAGTTCGTCGACGAGGACCAGTTCCGGGCGTCTCGCCAGAATGGCGTCGATGTCCATTTCCTCAAGGGGCTGGCCGCGGTAATCGATCCGCTTGCGAGGTATGGCCTCGAACCCCTCGATCAGCGCCTCGGTCTCCTGCCGGCCATGGGTTTCGACGACGCCGATCACCACATCGACGCCATCGGCCTTGCGAGCGCGGCCGGACATCAGCATTTCATAGGTCTTGCCGACGCCAGGCGCCGCACCGAGAAAGATCTTCAGACGCCCGCGCCCCTCGCGCTCGGCATGCTCCAAAAGTGCATCCGGCGATGGCCTGTTCTCGATCTCATGACTGACGTCGGGCATCTACTACCTGTCTTCCGTCCGGGAAAGCGGCGGCCCTCCCTCAAGTGGCCACAACCATTTCAGTTTATGGGAGAGCCTCGTCAAGCGCCAAACTGAGCGCGAACACACTTGGCTGACGCCATCCGGGATCGGAGCCGCAGGCGAGACCGGAAAACGGCACCTCGCGCTTTTCGACCCAGAGATGTTCTTGAACGACGACACGTACGGGAATATGCGCTGTGATCGCATATAGGTTCGAGAGCGCCCGCAGGGGAAAGAAATAAAAATCCTATAGGAATTCTACCCCTTTCCGCGAGCCACAGCCGCAGTCGCTCTCACGCCGATAATGCCCGGGATATCAGCGTCATGGCATAGGCCAGGCCGAGTATCGCCAGCATGACCAGAAGTATGCCGAGGATGATTTCGGAGGCATGCAGGCGGCCTGAATTGCGGGGATCGAAGACACGGAAACGCGGGTAAACATGACCGCGTATGTGATTGAGGGGATGCAGCATGTGTTCACCTCACGCCCGGCCGGCAATCTTCATCCTCGGGCTCATCGCCCGGTTCTCGAAGGCCGGACCGAGGCTCAATATCATGTGATCCGGCAGGCAATAAACGGCGCCCGGAAGATGATCGCTTTCGAACATGGCGAAATGCACTGCCGAGGCGCGATCGGTGAACAAGCCGCCGACGCGACCTTCGCGATCGGAGACGACCCAATGGCCGCCCGCATCACGGCCGACCATGAAACGCACGCCGAACGCAGGAAGCTCGTTCTTCGCCATCGCTCTGTTATTCATCGTAATTCTCCTTCAAGCAGCCATGAGGACGATTGCACCGGCCGCGCAGAACCCGATGCCCATGACACCGAGAAGCCTCATGAAGATGCCGAGGTTCTGATCGGAGGCGCTGCGATCCGGAATACGCTCCTCACGACGGCATGCATCCTGTTCCGCAAGATGCTGCGCCAGATAAAAACTCCCCAAACGGCCAAACATTTCAGGTCACTCCTTCTTGGGACTTGGCCCGCGCGGCGGAGATGTCGCGGGGCGGCATCGAATCCGATGCACATCCGAAAAGGTAGCGATGGCATCATAGGCTTTCGATTGGACGCTGAAGGCGAAGAAATAGGGAACTCATAGGAGCCTTGTTGATTTTTCATTTGCGCTGCAACATCGAGGGCGGCATGTTCGAAATCTTCGAACTATAAAAGAATGGGAATGGAAATCAGATCATGACAGCGGATGCGATCGTGCTGGGGGCCGGCATCATCGGCGTTTCAACGGCATTGCAACTGGCGCGGCGCGGCAAATCGGTGGTGCTCGTCGACCGGAAGGAACCGGGCCTGGAAACCTCTTACGGCAATGCCGGTCTCATCCAGCGCGAGGGTGTCGTGCCTTACGGCTTCCCGCAGCAGTTCGGCCTGATCCTGCGCTATGCATTGAACAATCGCATCGATGCGCATTACCACTGGAGCGCGCTGCCGTCCGTCTCGTCCTTCCTGGCAAAATACTGGTGGCACTCCAACCTCACGCGGCATCAGCTCATTGCGCGGGCTTACGCGCCCCTGATCGAACATTCGATCTCGACCCATAACGAATTGATCGAGGAAGCAGGGGCACAGGACCTGATCGCCAAGAACGGCTGGACGGAAGTTTTCCGAACCCGCGCGAAACATGATGGGGAAATCAGGGAAGCAGTACGGCTGAAGGCCGAATACGGCGTGACATTCAGCGAGCTGTCGCCTTCCGAGATCGCAGCCCAGGAACCCAACCTTTCGAACGATTTCGTCGGCGGGCTGAAATGGGAAGATCCCTGGTCGGTCAGGGATCCGCTTGCGCTGACGCGCGCCTATGTGGCGCTCTTCGAAAAGCTCGGCGGACGCGTGCTGAAGGGTGACGCGAAGAGCCTGTCGAAGACAGCGACCGGCTGGCGCGTCGTTGCCGGAGACGGCACCGTTGAAGCGAAGGATGTTGTCGTGGCCCTCGGCCCCTGGTCGGACACGGTCACCAAGCCGCTCGGCTACAATTTCCTGGTCGGCGTCAAGCGCGGCTATCATATGCACTATGGTACAAAGGGCAATGCCAAGCTCAACGGCTGGACCATGGATGCCGAGCGCGGCTATTTCCTGGCTCCCATGAACCAGGGCATAAGGCTGACAACGGGAGCGGAATTTGCCCGACGCGACGCGCCGAAAACGCCGGTCCAGGTGGAACGTGCCGAAGCGGTCGCCCGCACTGTCTTCCCGCTTGGCGAACGCCTCGACAAGGAACCGTGGATGGGCGCCCGCCCCTGCACGCCGGACATGATGCCGGTGATCGGCAAGGCGCCGCGACACGAGGGCCTATGGTTCGCCTTCGGACACGCACATCACGGCCTCACTCTCGGGCCGGTGACGGGGCGGGTCATCGCCGAAGCAATTACAGGCGAGAAGACGCTGATCGACATTTCTGCCTACCGCCCGGAGCGTTTCAACGCCTAGCTCTGCTCAAGAGAGTGGGCTATCTGATATCGCATGGATGATATCAGCACCGCCCAGATCTTTTTCGAGAGCAATCCGGACATCGAGGTCCTCGAGGCCTTCGTCGTCGACGTGAATGGCGTGCCGCGCGGAAAGTGGATTCCGCGTGAGCGCGCGCTGGATGTGCTGGCCAAGGGCATGGCGATGCCGCGCTCGGTCTATGCGCTCGATGTCTGGGGCCGCGACGTGAATGCCGCCGGACTAGCCGAAGGTACGGGCGATCCGGACGGCATCTGCTTTCCAACCGCCGGGACACTTTCGCGTGTCACCTGGCTCCAGCGACCGACGGCACAGGTGCTGCTCGGCATGCGGGAGCCGGATGGCAGCGGCTTTTACGGCGATCCGCGCCAGGTATTGGCCAATGTGCTCACGGGATTTTCCAGGCTTGGGCTGACGCCGGTCGTTGCAACCGAACTCGAATTCTACCTGATCGACCCGGTACGCTCGGCGCTCGATCCGGTGCGCCCGCCGAATTCGCGCGAAGGCCGCTGGCACACGGGGCAGACACAAGTTCTCTCGATCTCCGAACTGCAGGATTTCGAAGAGGTCTTCCACGGCATTGCAAGCGCCGCCCGCGCGCAGGGCATCCCCGCCGATACGACACTGCGTGAAAACGGTCCCGGCCAATACGAGATCAACCTCAACCACGTGCCGGATGCGCTGAAAGCCGCCGATTACGCCGTTCTGCTGAAGCGTATCGTCAAGGGCGTGGCGCGTGCGAACGATCTCGATGCCACCTTCATGGCCAAGCCCTACGGCACCCAGGCCGGCAGCGGCATGCATGTGCATTTCTCACTGATCGACGAGACAGGCCGCAACGTCTATGTCGACGAGGACGGGCCATCGGAGATGCTGCTCCATTCCGTCGGAGGGCTGCTGGAGAACATGGGCGAGAGCATGGCGATCTTCGCCCCGCATGCCAATTCCTATCGCAGGCTCAGGCCAAGCGAGCATGCGCCGACCTACGCCTCCTGGGGTTTCGACAACCGTTCGGCGGCGGTGCGCGTCATCACCGCCTCGAAGCCCGCAACCCGCATCGAACATCGCGTCGCGGGCGCGGATACGAACCCCTATCTGGTGCTGGCGATGATCCTCAATGCGGCGCTTTCCGGCATCAAGGAAAAGCGCAATCCAGGCGGCGCGATCACCGGCGACAAGCATGCGATCAGCCACGAGCCGCTGCCGACCAATTGGGACTATGCGCTCCAGCAATTCTCCCGCTCGACTTTCGCCTATGCCACGCTCGGACCGAAATACCGGGCGCTCTACACAGCCTGCAAGCAACAAGAAATTTCGGAATTTTCGCTGCGCGTCACTGACGTGGAATACGACGCCTATATCCGGACGGTGTGAGATGGCCTTCAAGACGAGCGATAACCCTCGGCACACGGATTCCTGGTACGCCGCATCCGCGAAAGACAAGCGCATCCGCCCTCACCTCGAAGGCGAGCTGGAGGCTGACGTCTGCGTGATTGGCGCCGGCTTCACCGGCATCTCGGCGTCACTCGAACTTGCCGAACGTGGATATTCCGTGGTCGTCCTGGAGGCCGAACGCATCGGCTTCGGCGCCTCCGGGCGCAATGGCGGTCAGATCGTCAACGGCTACAGCCGCGACCTCGAAACCATCGCCGCGCGCTACGGCCGCGACAAAGCCGTGAAGCTTGGCGAAATGTCACTTGAAGGCGGCGAGATCATACGCGGACGCGTCACCAAATACGGTATCGACTGCGATCTCGTGCACGGCGGCTTTTTTGCCGCCTTCACGGAAAAACAGATCCGGGAGATGGAAGCCCACAAGGCGCATTGGGAAGAGCACGGCCATACAGGGTTGGACATGGTCTCAAAGGCAGATGTCGGCAAATACGTGAAGACCGACCGCTATGCCGGCGGCATGATCGACAGGCTCGGCGGCCATATCCATCCGCTCAACCTCGTGCTCGGCGAGGCGGCGGCGGTCGAATCCCTTAACGGGCGCATCTTCGAAGGCTCGCGAGTGACTGGCGTCGACGCGGGCGAAAAGCCGATAGTCCGAACTGACAGGGGCTCGGTCAGGGCGTCCTACGTGCTCGTCTGCGGCAATGCCTATCTGGCACCCCAGTTTCCGGAAATCAGCGGCGGGATGATGCCGGTCTCCAGCCAGGTCATGGCGACCGAGCCGCTCGAACCGACGCTGATCGAGCGCCTGCTCCCGGCCAACTACTGTGTCGAAGACGCCAATTATATTCTCGACTACTACCGCCGGACCTCGGACAACAGGCTGCTGTATGGCGGCGGCATCGGCTACGGCGGCCATGACCCGAAGGACCTGACGAGCGTCATCCGTCCCAACATGCTGAAGACCTTCCCACAGTTGACGGACGTAAAGATCGACTATGCCTGGAGCGGCAATTTCGCCCTGACGCTAACGCGCATCCCGCATATGGGCCGGGTTTCCGACAAGATTTACTTCTCGCACGGCGATAGCGGCCATGGCGTCACAACCACGCATCTCCTGGGCAAAATCCTCGGCGAGGCGGTTGCAGGGCATGCGGAACGCTTCGATATATGGGCATCGCTGCCCAACCTGCCCTTCCCCGGCGGCCGGACGTTCCGCGTGCCGCTTACCGTGCTCGGCGCCTGGTGGTACGGGCTTCGTGACCGGTTTGGTTTTTAATCGGAGAGATCAGGCGGTGGCAGGAAAGCTCCCGATGAAATAATAGGTCGTTTGGGTGCGAATGATGGACTTGAACTGCGTCATGATCTGCCTTGCCTCGCCGTCCGGCACCGAGAGAGCCAGACGGAGCGTTGCGCCGGCCATGTGGAACATCACGAGCAGCGCGCGCGAATAGTTCTCCCGAAGAGCTTCGCTCACGAATTGCTCCGTCGCCTTGTAGAAGGCTTCCGCCTGAAGGCGTGTTTCCGTGATATCCGGATCGCCCAGAGCCTTATCCGCCTGGATGGCGTTCAGAAGGTCCTGGGTCGACGGTTCTCGACGGATCTTATGGTAATAGAGATCGAAGAGGCTCTCCGTCGCATCCAAGGCGTCCTCCGCCGTGGCGATCTTTTCGATCTGCTCAACCGCGAACGAACGCACTTCCTCGACATAACGCTCGTAGAGCATCGCGATGATGGCGGATTTGTTCGGAAAATACTGGTAGACCGATGCGATTGGCCCGCCGGAAAGAGCGGCGATTTCCTTCATGGTCACTGAATCGATGCCTTTCCGGCCGATCAGTTCCATCGATACCTTCAATATCTCATCTATACGCTCACGACTTCTTTCCTGTTTCGGTATCCGGCGAAGGGAGCCCCGCCTCGGCCCTTGCGTCGAATCTGGCATCCGCAAACCGTCTCCTCAAACACCTGCCACTCGATGCGTTCACGGAGACCCCGGCAATTTTCCGCGGTCCTCATGAAATTGCATAGACACAAAAAGTGTTTCTTCATACGGCGGCCGAAGAGCTTCGGATCATAAGCCACTAAATTTTTTTAAGAATACTTCCCTGCTGACGCCCAAGACATGGAGTCAAGAAAATGTGATTATAAATCATATTATTAATGCGCGTCATATCTTGGCGAGCTGGTCCAAAGCCTTGTCGACGATGGCGTCCAGACTTGCATCGATATCCACCGTCACCACCCCCGGCTCCCCTTCCGGGCTTTCCAAAGTCGCAAGCTGGCTCTGAAGCAGCGACGCAGGCATGAAATGGCCGGTGCGGGCGCCCATCCGCTCTTCGAGCACCTTCGGATCACCAGTGAGGAAAACGAAACAGAGAGAGCCGCCACTCGCCTGCTTCAACCGGTCCCGATAGGCCCTCTTCAGCGACGAACACGTGGCCACGACACTTTCACTGCGGCTTCGTGCTTCGGCAAGTTCCTTGCCGACCAGATCGAGCCAGGGCCACCGGTCATCATCGGTGAGCGGAATGCCCTCAGCCATTTTCGCGACGTTTGCTGCGGGATGCAACCGATCCCCCTCCACGAAGCTGCAATCGAGCCGCTTGGCGAGCAGTTCGCCGACCGAAGTCTTTCCCGATCCGCTGACGCCCATGACCACGATGGCTGTCGGTTCTTTCAAGCTCATGGATTGATGCACTCTTCTCATATTTCAGGATCAATAACGGATATCCGGCTTTGCCGATGCGTCACAAGCCCCTGGGCATGCGAATTTCGCAATCTCAGCGCTGCCGGGCCTCCTTGCCGAGTACCAGAGGCATCAACACCGAAAGGAACATCAACCGCAGGACATGGTGAGCACCGACATAGGTCGGGTCCGCGTGCAGCATCACCGCCATGGCCGCCATGGTTTCCAGCCCGCCAGGTGCGAAAGCGATCAAGGCAGCATCGAGCGGGACGCCGGTGAGATAGGACACGCCGCCGGCGATTGCCGCCGCAAGCACGGTCACCACGACCGTCACGACGCCGCCGGCCACGAAAGCGACGCGCAGCTCGCCGATCGACACGCCACAGAAGCGCGTGCCGATGACCGAACCGAGGATGACATAGGTAGGAATCAACAGCCAGTTCGGTACGCCGCCACTGACAAACCCCGTTATATGCGTGCTGATCGAAACCGCCACGCCACCGAGAAGCAGCGCCGCCGGCAATCTCCAGCGCAGGAAAAGCATCCCGAGAAGAGCCGACACCGCAAGCGTCGCAATGAGGACGGGCACACTCATGACATGGGGCGGCAGGGCAGGTTCCGCGCCGACAAGACCGAAAATTTCCACGATCAGCGGGGTGGTGATCGTCAACGCCAACACCCGTACGCTCTGGGCAACGCTGACAGTCCGCAGGTCGCAATGGGTTTCGGCCGCAAGGCTCAGCACATAACTCAGATGACCTGGAGAGGACGCGAGAAGCGCTGTAACTCGATCGTAGCGGAAGAATCTCTGCAGCATCCAGCTACTGACGTAAAGCAGAATGACGACCGCCACCGGGACCATGACGAAACTCGCCGGCCAGGTGCGGGCCGCGACAATCACCTCGGGCGTCACGCTGGCCCCCATCGACACGCCGATGATGACAAAACAGACATTGCGGACCTCGGCCGGTACCGTCAGCCGCAAACCAGCAAGTCCGGCAACGGTGATGGCGACAGCAGGCCCGATCAGATAGGGAGCCGGAAAGGCGACGGCAATCGCGATCAATGCGCCGGCGGTTCCGATCAGCGCAGTCAGCGCAGATGCGCGCAGTTCCGAAAACGACATTCCGAAGATCCTGAAGGCGCCACAGGAAAGAAGGCAAAGAGGGTCAAACGCCTCGCTTCTTCTATTGCAATTGCGAAGAAGGTCAACCTCGGGAGAGCCCAAATCAAAAGGCGCCGCTCTAGGAGACGGCGCCTCAAAAATTGATCTTGCCTGGATCAGGCGGCCGGTGCGGCCAGCTTTGGCATGTGCAGATTGTCAAGACCGAGCAGGAAATTGATCTGCGGACGCGCCTTCACGAGATCATCGATCGTGTATTCCGCAAGCACATCGAAGAAAGCGTTGAGCGCCTTTCGGAGAGCCGAATTCAGTCCGCAGCTATCGACAAGCGGGCATTCCGCGACGCCATCCTCGAAGCATTCCGCCATCGCGAAACTATCTTCCGTGACCTTCACGACATCGAAAAGCGTAATGCGATCAGCGCTGCGGCCAAGCCTCACGCCGCCGTTGCGGCCCCGTACAGTCTCCACCAGACCGGCCTTGGTGAGTGGCTGGAGGATCTTGAAGAGGAACAGTTCCGAAACTCCATAGGCCCTGGCAATCTCGGGAATGCGGCTCAGATGGCCTTCATTGGCAGCGCAATACATCAGCATCCGCACTGCGTAATTAGTCTGTTTGGTCAAACGCATGCTGGTCTCCCGAGTGTCGTACCACCCCTATATAGAGGCTTACCTAGTTTTGAACAATTCCAAAATAGAAATTTGTGATCAAGTTTTCCGCCTTCCTGATGGCGCCACCATTGACGCCGAATTCAAATCATGAATTTGTCCATCAACATAAAAGCAACCCAAGGAGGATTTTCGATGTCCATTTTTCCGATCATTCGGCTTTCTGCACTCTTAGGTATGTCTTCGCTGGCGGCAGCGACGACCGCATTGGCTGACGGTGAAGTCAACATCTATTCCTACCGGCAGCCGGACCTCATCAAACCGGTACTGGACGCCTTCACCAAAGAGACCGGGATCAAGACCAATGTTCTCTTCCTCGACAAGGGCCTTGTCGAACGCATTCAGGCGGAAGGCGCCAATTCTCCGGCCGACGTGATCATGACGGTCGATATCGCGCGACTGATGGAAGCGAAGGACGGCGGCGTCACCCAGCCGGTGACGGACAACGAAACCATCAACAAGGACGTGCCGGCGAACTTCCGCGATCCACAGGGCGAATGGTTCGGCCTGACGACCCGCGGCCGCGTCGTCTACGCCTCCAAGGAACGTGTTTCGGAGGATGCCATCACCTATGAAGAGCTTGCCGATCCGAAGTGGAAGGGCAAGATCTGCATCCGCGACGGCCAGCATTCCTACAATATCGGCCTCTTTGCCTCGATGATCGCCGCCCATGGTGAGGACTATACCGAGAAATGGCTGACCGATCTCAAGAACAACCTCGCTCACAAGCCAAGCGGCGGTGACCGTGACCAGGCCAAAGCCATCCTGGCAGGCGAATGCGACATCGCGCTCGGCAACACCTACTATGTCGGCCTGATGCAGACCAACGAGAAGGAACCGGAGCAGAAGGATTGGGCTGCCGCAATCAAGATCCTCTTCCCCAACGCTGCCGATCGCGGAACCCATGTAAACATTTCCGGCATGGCACTCGCCAAGAATGCGCCGAACAAGGACAATGCGCTCAAGCTGATGGAATTCCTGGCTTCCGGCGACGCGCAGAAGATCTATGCCGAGCAGGTCTACGAATATCCGGTCATGCCGGGCGCGGAGCCTTCCGATGTCGTCAAAGCCTGGGGGCCGATCAAGCCCGACACGCTGCCGCTTTCCGACATCGCCGGCAACCGCAAGAAGGCTTCGGAACTGGTCGACAAGGTCGGCTTCAATGAAGGCCCGGAAACCTGAGGAACGCCTCGCACCCGGAGGCCGCCGGGTGGCCGATTTACCGTGAACCTTACGGCCGGCGCTATCACAGCGCCGGCTTTTTCGTATCGTGACACCGGTTTCGGAATAACTGCATATTTACCGGATCAGCGTGGCCGCTACCCACACCGGAATTGCGGTGACGCATGCAAAGATCAGGAAACCAAGACCTTTTCTGATCCAGTAGGCGCGCCGGGCGCGCTTCTCATCCCACTCGTAAACCATGGCACTCCCCGTCCCAGCCGAACGCTAAATTAGGACAGAGAAATTAAACGTCAACGGTGGAACGCAAACGGGCTCCCGAAGGAGCCCGCACAGGAAGGAACTGCGATACCCGCCCCGCCTATCTCATTACCGGCATCACGAACTCCGCACCGTCCTTGATGCCGGATGGCCAGCGGGCCGTGATCGTCTTGGTCCTGGTCCAGAACTTGATCGAATCCGAGCCATGCTGCTTCAGATCGCCGAAGCTCGAGGCCTTCCAGCCGCCGAAAGAATGATAGGCGAGCGGTACCGGGATCGGCACATTGATGCCGATCATGCCGATATTGATACGGCTTGCGAAATCGCGGGCGGCATCGCCGTCGCGGGTGTAGATCGCAACGCCGTTGCCATACTCGTGTTTCATCGGCAGCGACAGCGCTTCCTCGTAATTGTGGGCGCGTACGACCGAGAGGACGGGACCGAAGATCTCGGTCTTGTAGATCTCCATCTCGGGAGTGACGTGGTCAAACAGCGTACCGCCGACGAAGAAGCCGTTTTCATAACCCTGCAGCTTGAAGCCGCGGCCATCGACCACCAGCTTGGCGCCTTCCTCGACGCCCTTGCCGATCAGGCCGTTGACGCGGGCATAGGCTTCCTTGGTGACCAGCGGACCCATATCGGCCTTCTCATCGGTATAGGGGCCGATGCGCAGCGACTCGATCTTCGGGGTCAGCTTCTCAACGAGGCGATTGGCCGTTTCTTCACCGACCGGAACGGCAACCGAGATCGCCATGCAGCGTTCGCCAGCCGAACCGTAACCTGCACCCATCAGAGCGTTGACGGCCTGGTCCATGTCGGCATCCGGCATGATGATCATGTGGTTCTTGGCGCCGCCGAAGCACTGGGCGCGCTTGCCGTTCATCGCCGCCGTGCCATAGACGTAACGGGCGATCGGGGTGGAGCCGACGAAGGAGACCGCACCGATATCCGGGTCGGCCAGAATCGCGTCGACGGCGGCCTTGTCGCCGTTGACGACGTTGAGGACGCCAGCCGGCAGACCTGCCTCGATCATCAGTTCGGCAAGCCTCAGCGGCACGGACGGATCGCGCTCGGAAGGCTTCAGGATGAAGGCGTTGCCGCAGGCGATCGCCGGCGCGAACATCCACATCGGGATCATGGCCGGGAAGTTGAACGGCGTGATGCCGGCGCCGACGCCGACCGGCTGGCGCATGGAATACATGTCGATCTGCGGACCTGCGCCCTCGGTGAACTCGCCCTTCTGCAAATGCGGGATGCCGCAGACAAATTCGCAGACTTCCAAACCGCGGACGATATCGCCCTTGGAATCCTCGACCGTCTTGCCGTGCTCGCTCGAAAGAAGCGTCGCGAGCTCATCCATATGCTGGTTCAGCAAATCGACGAACTTGAAGAAGACGCGGGCGCGGCGCTGCGGATTGGTGGCAGCCCATTTGACTTGCGCCGCCTTGGCGTTCTCGACCGCCGCGCGGATTTCCGAAACATCGGCCAGCGCGACCTTGGCCTGGACCTCGCCGGTCGCCGGGTTGAAGACATCGGCCGTACGGCCGCTGGTACCGGCGACACACTCGCCGCCGATGAAATGTCCGATCTCACGCATGGTGGTTCCTCCGATCTGTTCTGACCTTGGAGGATACCCCCGGAATTACACAAGGCAACGCCGTAGTTCACGCATCCGTTGTGCAAATTTCGACATCATGGCGGTCAGTTTCACTCCATGACAAGCGAACGATGCGCATTGACGCCGGCCCGGACACCCGCTGCACTGGCCAGCGTCCCATTGTGCATCGGGCTTGCGGCATCCCCCGCCGCAAACAGCCCGTCGATGCTGGCCGCACCCCATTCGTCAGTGCGGATATACGGCCCCTGCGGCCCCTCCTCCATCGCCGCCCCGAGCATCTCGGCGAGCGGCGAGGCTGGCCTGACTCGCGTCTGCACGAACAGCGCCTTGACCGGAACAGAGCGGCCGTCGGCAAGCTCGGCAGCTTTTAGCGCCCCGCCTTCGGCGACGAGCCGAACCAGTTTCGAGTGCTCCAGCTTCGCTCCTCGACCTTCGATCGCCTGGAGATCATCGGCGGAAAACTCCACGCCCGGCTCGACGAATACGGTCGTCTCACCCCAGTCGGGGAGCAGCAATGCCTGGTGATGCGCAAGCGTCGAAGAAGCGAGAAGGCCGATCGGGCCGCCACCGATCTCGTAGCCATGGCAATAGGGGCAATGCAGGACGTGCCTCCCCCGGAGTGGCGCGAGGCCATCGACTTCCGGCAGGATATCCTCAACCCCGACGGCAAGGATCAGGCGGCGGGCACCAAATATCCGGCCGTCATCAAGCGTCACCCGGAAGCCACCGGTACTCCGCTCTGCTGCCCTTGCCACGCCGGTAATCTCGCTAAAGGCCGGATACCGTCGCAATTGCATGAGCGCGGTCTGCCGGATTGCCGCCGGCGAAACCCCATCCTGTCCCAGGAAACCATGCGAGGCTTCGGCAAAACGGTTTCGCGGCTTGTCCGCATCGATCAACAGCACCCGGCGGCGAGCGCGTGCGAGCTGCATGGCGGCTGAAAGGCCGGCAAAACTGCCACCGACAACAATCACATCAAAATCCATGACGATCCCTTTCGATTTCACGTATCTTTTTATGTTACGATTCTCCTGCCGACACAAGACATGTAACAAAACTTGTTGCAAGATTGACGTTGCCCTAAGGTGGACAACCAACATTGCGGAAGGACGTTAGATATGAGAGGCGACAGCCGGCTATCACGCATGCTGCACGTGTTGATTCATCTGGAACGCGGCGGCGGCCCGATGACATCCGAGATGATCGGCCGCATGCTGAACACCAATCCGGTCGTCGTGCGCCGGACGATGGCGGGCTTGCGTGAACGGGGCTACGTGCAGTCCGAAAAGGGCCATGGCGGTGGCTGGACGCTCGCCCGCCCCTTGGACAAGATTACCCTGCTTGACGTCTACGAGGCGCTCGACCGGCCGGAATTGTTCTGCCTCGTGCCCTCCTCGGACCATGCCGAGTGCCTGGTGGAGATCGCCGTCAACGACGCCCTGGACAAGACCCGCCGCGAGGCGGAGGAACTGCTTCTCAGCCGCTTCGCAACTATCAGGCTCTCACAGATCGCCGACGACTTCGAGACAAAGATGGCGGCTCTCGCACGCTGATCCAGCTTGCCCTCCTTCCGGCTGCTGCTAAAACGGCTGTGCAAAATTCGACATCCGGAGGCCGATTTGAACTGGGATGATGTGCGTATGTTCCTGGCGGTTGCGCGTAGTGGCCAAATTCTGGCCGCCTCGCGCCGGCTCGGCATCAACCATGCGACGCTCGGACGCCGGGTGACGGCACTGGAGGAAGACCTGCGCACGCGGCTCCTCGTCCGCCGCACGAACGGCTGCGAATTGACGGCCGAGGGCGAGATCTTCTTCCGCGCGGCCGAGCGGATGGAAACCGAAATGCTGGCCGCCCAGGCCTCGACCGGTCGGATCGACACGGCGATTGCCGGGACGGTGAGAATCGGCGCCCCGGACGGTTTCGGCGTCTCCTTCCTCGCTTCACGGCTGGGGCGGCTTACGCGCCGGCATCCGGAACTGAAACTGCAACTCGTGCCGGTGCCACGGTCCTTTTCGCTTTCCCAGCGCGAGGCGGATATCGCAATCACCATCGAACGCCCGGAACAGGGACGACTCGTCTCATCCAAACTTACCGACTATACGCTCGGGCTCTACGCCTCAAAGGCCTATCTCGACCAAGCAGGCATGCCTCATAACGTCGAGGATCTCAAAGGCCATCCGCGCATCGGCTATGTCGAGGATCTGATTTTTTCGCCCTCACTTAATTTTACCGGTGAGGTGATGCGCGACTGGGATGCGAGTTTCGAGATATCAAGCGCCATCGGCCAGACGGAAGCAGTGCGTTCCGGCGCCGGTATCGGCATCCTGCACGATTACGTGGCACGGCAATATCCGGAACTGACCCGTGTGCTGCCGGAGATCGTCATCCGGCGATCCTACTGGACCACCTACCACGAAACGACGCGCGATTTGATGCGGCTGCGCACCGTCGTAGCGTTTCTGAGGGAACTGGTGGATAGGGAAAGGTCCATTTTCGTGTGACCGGGAAGCACAGGAATGCCTATAGGTCAGGCCCGCGGTCACCAGGAACCGCTGCGGCAAAAGGGGGCCGGCCGCCGACGCGGCCGGAAAACCTGAACATCAGACAGGCAGAAATTTAGAAACAGGAACCTGCAGGGCTGCCGCGATGCGCCTCAACTTGGCCGGATCGGCATCCATGCCGTTCTCGATGCGGACGATCTCGTCACCGACGAGGCCGGTCGTAATGGCGAGTTCCTCGATACTGTAGCCCACGGCACGGCGCGCTTCGGCAACGGCGGCGGCAATATGCTGAGGAGAAAGCTGAGTTCCGTTCGCGGATGCGAAATTATTGATAGAAATCGTCATGCTGGTGACTCTCCTTCTGGAAAGGCCTGCCGGATAAACCGGGCAGGTGAAGGGGGCGGCTGCCCAAGACGCAGGTGTCCAAAAATTTAGGCACCCGCTGGCGCATAGATAGGCATGCTGGCGATCTTGACAAGATCTTATACTGCACTGCACAAAAATGTGTTCGATTTTGGCTTAAAAGATGGCGACGAGAGAAAAAACGCCAAATTCACAAGGGATAGACAGATAAAATGGTACGGTTGGGTGGAGTTGAACCACCGACCTCAGGTGCCACAAACCTGCGCTCTAACCAACTGAGCTACAACCGCACAAGAAGCCGCCGAAGCGGTATTGCGGGTCACATACGGCCATCGAGTTTTTTTTGCAAGCCCCCTCCCGCAAATAGAAGAGGCCGGAGCGGGCTCCGGCCTCTTCTCAAAAACCCAATTCGAGCATCAAGCAGCCTTGAAGGTTGCCATGACCTTTTCGGCAGCGTCCTTGCCCGGCTTCGCAACGTCTTCGGCGAGCTTGCGGGTGGCGTCCTGCAGGGACTTGGCCTGCTCGACGGTGACTTCAGCCTGCTTGCGGATGTAAGCTGTCTGCAGTTCGATCAATTCGGAAACGGACTTCACGCCAAGCAGCGCTTCCATATGCGAGAGCGACATATCGGCATTGGTGCGCATCACGTCGATGGCCTTGAGGCCAAGCTCGACAGAGCCTGCCTGGGCCGACTGCAATGTGGTTTCCACCGTTTTGGTGGCTTCCTCGGCAGCCGTCTTCATCTTAGCATAAGCTTCGCGAGACTGGGTGGCGCCCTTTTCAGCAAATTCACGGAAGCCTTCAGTCAGCTTGGCCGGATCGAAAGCGGAGAAAGAAAAGATGTCGTCGGTCTTGTATGCCATCGTTTCAGGTCCTCGTTGGCGTTTTCTTCGGCACAACCGAAGCTCTCATGCCTCTTATATAGTCGATGTCATTGTGCATTGCAATATCATTGTGCGCTGCACAATTAACAATTTCCGAAATTAACCCTATCGCAGGTTTGGGTATCGCCGCTCTCGACCCGAATGCGGTGGGGGGTTATTAACAATCTGTTAAATTCCGCAGAAATACGGTTACAAACGCCCTATAGGTTTCACTCATGTCCGCAGTTCAATACCCGTTCATTGATATTGCCGTGCATGAACGCGTGCGCGATCGCTTTGCGGCGGGCGAAGCGATCGTGCTGTTCTCCCCCGACATGAAGAGCCCGCTCTGGGCCAATGGTCGGGGTGCCGATCTTTTCGGCTTCGACTCCATCTACGACTTCCTCGACCAAGGACCGAATCGCGTCGACATCGCCTTCCGCCAGACGGAAGTGGCGGCGCGACAGCTTGGCATGGTCGGCGATATCCGCCATTTCACCATCCGTGTCCCCTCAGGCTTCCAACGCGTTCCGGTACAGGCCGTCTGCGAGCTTATCCAGGTCCAGGGCAAAACGGCGGTCTTGTTCAGTGCGCCGGTGGAAAAGGGGCAACTGTCGCCGCTGGCCTGCGCCACCCGCATGATCGAGGGCTTCGATGACCCCGACACCCATATGGCGGTCATCGACGAGAATGGCGACGTGCTTGCCGCATCCACCGAGTTTGCTGGTCTCGGCGTCACGGCCCAGACGGCAAGGATGCTGACCATCATGGCAGGCAGCGATCCCGCCCGTCTCGTCAAGCGGCCGATCCCCACCACGAAGGGCTATCTGCCGGCCGCCATCGGTAAACTCTCCGACAAGCCGGCTCTGCACCTCCTCTTCACCGTCGAGACCACGCATGGCCGATCCGCGACGGAAACCGGCTATGAACCGAGACAGGCGGCACCGGCTATCCCGGCCAGTGATGCAGCTACGGAAAGCGTGACTGATCCTGCCGCCACAGAGGAACTTGCTCCTTCCGTAGCCGTCGAGCAGAACGATGATTTCACGGTTGAGGCCGTGCCAATCGATGCCTATGAGGAAGCGATTGCCGCCGTTTCCGAGATCGAAGACCCAGAGGAACCGGAAGAGGAAATCTCGCTCGAAACCGGTGGAGATCTGCAAGCCTCTCAGCCGGCGCCTGCCCATCAGGAGCCCATGATACAGGCCGCACAGGAGACGACCGACCAGACCTTATCCACCGCATCCGCCGATGGAACGGCAGACATAGTGGAACCGACGGAGGAACTCGTTC
>NZ_JPYQ01000056.1:518138-578711 GCF_000757525.1 Rhizobium sp. YS-1r
CATCCGCCGATGGAACGGCAGACATAGTGGAACCGACGGAGGAACTCGTTCCGGACACGGAGACTACAGAGGTCGTTGCGGTCGAACAGGCTGCACCCGCAGCAGCAATCGATGCCGAGTCCGCACCGAGAACACCCGTGGTCCGCACTCTTACATCCGAACCGTCGGCCTTCGCCTTCCGCCGCGACGGCCGTGCCACCCGTTTTGTCTGGAAGATCGATGCGGAGGGCCGGTTCAGCGAGGTTTCGAGCGAATTCGCCGATGCGGTCGGCCCGCATGCGGCTGATATCAACGGCATGGCCTTTACCGATCTCGCTGCGCTCTTCCATCTCGATCCGGACGGAAAGATCGCAGAACTGCTCAACAAGCGCGATACCTGGTCCGGCAAGACCATCTGGTGGCCGGTCGAGGGAACATCGCTCATGGTGCCGGTCGATCTTGCCGCCTTGCCGACTTATACGCGCACCCGCGAGTTCGACGGTTTCCGGGGGTTCGGCATCGTGCGGATCGGCGACGCGACCGAGGACCCGAACGCAATCGGCCTCACGCTGACCCGCACCGTACCGGAGGACGCCGTCGGGCCGGAGACAGATACGACCGCAGAACCGATTGAGACTTTGCAGGAAGCGCCTGAATTGCAGGCGGAAGAGATCACCCTCCAGCCTGACGAAGAAAACGCCGCCGAAGAGCGCTCTTCGGATCGGCCATCGGAGGAGGCTCAGGCGCCCGCGTTCGGCGGACAGGCCCCCTCCCTGCTCGACTGGCCGGAAGGCGAACGCCCTGCGCTTAAGATCGTGGAAAATCCTGGCCGTCGCCATTCCGACAAGGTGATCCAGCTCGAAGAGCGGCGCTCCAACCGCCGCGATGGATTGACGCCCGGCGAGCAGGCGGCATTTCGCGAGATTGCCCGCCAGCTTGACGATTTCGTCGGTCGACGCGACGAGGAAACGCCTGAAACTCCGGCTGAACCGGAAACGCCCGCCGTGGAGCGGATCGAACCAGTTGCAAAGGGGGCCGAAACGCCGCAGGGCGAAGGCTTCAACCTTACAGCACCCGAAGCGGTTGACGATGCTTCGCCGGAAAGCCTGATCGAGGCGCAGGACACATCGAAAGAGCAGGCCGCTCTCGAAGAAGAAATTTCCGACGCCGAAGCGGCGGCTTTCGCGGAGACAGCGAACGAGGCTTTGGCCGATATGCCGGACGGGCCAGCCGAGGACAGTGAGACGGCTGCGGAAGAGCCGGCAGACCTGCAATCGGAGTTTTCCGACCGCGAGATCCTGAACCGGATGATCCCGGTGCGGGAAAGGATCGGTTTTTCCGCCGAAATCATCGACCAGATGCCGGTGGCGCTTCTGATACATAGCGGCGACCGGCTGATCCACGGCAATCCGGAATTCCTACGGCTCACCGGCTATGCGTCTATCGATGCACTGGTGGAAGTCGGCGGCCTTGACGCGCTCCTGCAGCGCCAGGATTTGGAAGGCAAGACGACGGAGGCCGGCGGCATGGTCGTCGTGCGGGCCGACGACGTCATCGTACCGGTGACGGCCCGCCTGCAGTCCGTCCGCTTTGACGATACAACCGCGCTGATGCTGGCCCTGATGCCCGTCTCCGCCGAAAGTTCGGCAATATCCGAGAGCGGCGAAGCGAGCGAGGTCATCCCGATTCGGCCCCTGCGGCCCGCCGACCAACTGGCAAGGCTCCAGGTCGAAGTGGAGGAGTTGCGCGCCATCCTGGAAACGGCGACCGATGGTGTCGTGATCATCGGCGCGGAAGGCGATATCCGTTCCCTGAACAGGGCGGCGAGCGCGCTTTTCAACTACGACAACGAAGAAATCAACGGCAAACCCTTCGTCACGCTCTTTGCGCATGAAAGCCAGCGGGCCATTCTGGATTACCTCAGCGGGCTTTCGGGCCACGGCGTCGCGAGCGTGCTGAACGACGGCCGCGAGGTGATCGGCCGCGAGGCATCGGGCGGATTCCTGCCGCTCTTCATGACGATCGGCAAGCTCACCTCCTCCAACGGCTACTGCGCCGTCATCCGCGACATCACCCAGTGGAAACGCACGGAAGACGAGTTGCGCACCGCCAAGCGTGCCGCCGAAACGGCGAATGCCCACAAGAGCGAGTTCCTCGCCCATGTGAGCCATGAGATCCGTACGCCGCTCAACGCGATCATCGGCTTCGCCGACATGATGGCGACCGAGCGCTTCGGGCCGATCGGCCACCCGCGCTACGTCGAATATGCCAACGACATCGGCCGCTCGGGCCGGCATGTACTCGACATCGTCAACGACCTGCTCGATATTTCCAAGATCGAAGCGGGCGAGATGGAACTCGATTTCGTCTCCGTCGGCCTCAACGAGACTGTTTCGGAAGCCGTTTCGCTGGTGCAACCGCAGGCAAACAGCCAGCGGGTGATCATCCGCACCGCGCTGTCGCATGCCGTGCCGCCTGTCGTCGCCGATCTTCGCTCGATCAAGCAGATCGTGCTCAACATCCTGTCGAACGCCATCCGCTTCACGCCTTCGGGCGGGCAGATCGTCGTCTCGACGGCCTACGAGTCGAACGGCAACGTGGTGCTGCGCATCCGCGACACGGGTATCGGCATGACCCGCTCGGAACTCGAGCTTGCCATGAAGCCGTTCCGGCAGGTAGCAGGCAGTTCCCGCAGGCGTGGCGACGGCACCGGGCTTGGCCTGCCGCTCACCAAGGCGATGGTGGATGCGAACCGGGCCGCCTTTGCGATCACCTCCGCGCCGAACGAGGGCACGCTGGTGGAAATCAGCTTCCCCTCGCCAAGGGTGCTTGCGAACTGAGCCGGCGCGCTTTAGCACTCCTCCTATAAAGAGGAGTGGAGTTTGCAGGTTTCAGTATCTCCCGTCGTGGCGCCAAAAGCGCGTCAGCCACGCCGATCGTTGTCCTTGATCGCGATGGGGATAGCGGTCATCGTCGCGATGCCGATCCTGGCCATCATCTGGATTGCCGCATCGGGCGGCGACGACACTTGGCAGCATGTGATCGCCAACGTCGTGCCGCGCGCCACTGGCAGGACTATCCGGCTGCTGTTCTTCACCGGAATGGTGACCGCCATTTTCGGCATTCTTACAGCCTGGCTGGTGACGAGCTTCGAGTTTCCCGGTCGCCGGCTGCTCTCCGCCGCCCTGGTGCTGCCGCTTGCGATCCCTTCCTATCTTGCCGCCTACGCTTTCGGAGAATTCCTGGATTTCACAGGGCCCATGCAGACCTGGTACCGGCAAATCTTTGGTTACCGGACAGCCCGCGACTATTGGTTTCCGGATATCCGCTCGCTCGGCGGAGCGGTGCTCGTGCTTTCTTCCGTGCTTTACCCCTATGTCTATCTCGCCTGCCGATCGATGTTCATGATGCAAGGACGCGCGGCCGCCGATGTCGCGCGCACGCTCGGTGCCGGACCGCTTCGCGTATTCCTCAAGGTGCAGATACCGATGGCACGGCCGGCGATCATGATCGGCCTGACGCTGGTGATGATGGAGACGCTGAACGATATCGGCGCGGTGGAATTCCTCGGCGTCAATACGCTGACCTTTGCGATCTATGATACCTGGCTCAACCGCGGCAGTCTTTCCGGCGCAGCGCAGATCGCCGCCATCCTGCTGCTCTTCGTCGCTGTGGTGATCCTCATCGAGCGCACCGCCCGCCGCCAGCAACGTTTTGCAGGCAACAGGACGACCGCGCCTGCCAGTGGTGTCACCCGGCCGCAGCTTCCCCGAACAAGGGCCTGGCTCGCGACCGCCTTCTGCGCCCTGCCTGTGGCGATCGGCTTCCTCATCCCGTTCCTGGTCATGGGCCGCTTTGCAGTGGCACGCATCGAGGACTTTGCCGATCCGCGGCTCATCAATGCATTCTGGAACAGCGTCGCCGTCTCGGCGGCGGCGGCTCTCTGTGCGGTCTGCCTTGGCTTCATCCTCTCCTATGCTGCCCGCAGCGAACGATCCGCTTTGACGGGCTTTGCCGGACGGGCTGCTTCTCTCGGCTACGGAGTTCCGGGTACGGTGCTGGCCATCGGCGTTCTCATTCCGCTTGCCGGCTTCGACAATGCCGTCGACGGCCTCCTGCGGACCAGCTTTGGAATTTCGACCGGACTTCTGCTTTCGGGCACCGGATTTGCGATCGTCTATGCCTGCACGGTACGGTTCATGACCATGGCGGAGGGCAATCTCGATGCCGGCTTTCAGAAACTTTCGCCGCATCTCGATATGGCGGCTCGTGCGCTCGGTCGGAACCGCCGCCAGACGCTTTGGTCAGTGCTTCTACCCAACATGCGCCCCGCACTGCTGACCGCTGCACTCTTCGTCTTCATTGAAACTATGAAGGAACTGTCCGCGACGATCCTGCTTCGCCCGTTCAACTTCAACACACTTGCGACCCTCGTCTACGAAGACGCTTCGCGAGCGAGGATCGAAGATTCATCCGTCGCCTCAATCATCATCGTCCTGGCCGGACTCATTCCCGTAGTGCTGGTTTCGCGATCCCTGGACAAATTGCATTAAGTCGTGACAGCAATCTAAAAGTGCAGATCATTTCAAAAGAAAGGCAGCCAAAGCTGCCTTTAAAGTTAAATGCTGTCCAACGAGGGTCGGTGGAGACATCATGTCTATGAAAGCTCGCGGCTACGCGCCTTCCATACACCGGATGAGTCCATGTTGCGCCACTTTTGATCAATGCGGCTTAACGGGAGGTTAACGGCGCCCATTTTTGGGAATTTCCCTCCGGGATGCATCATCCTGACACACCTTGATGCCCGCATTCAGTTCTTCAATTCGGCAAGGCCGGCGAACAGGTCGAGCGCTTCCGGGTTGGCGAGAGCTTCCTTGTTCTTGACCGGCCGGCCATGCACCACGTCGCGGACCGCCAGTTCGACGATCTTGCCCGACTTGGTGCGCGGAATATCGGTTACCTGGATGACCTTGACCGGCACATGGCGGGGCGAGGCGCCGGTGCGGATGCGGTTCTTGATCGCCTTGACGAGATCATCGTCGAGCGTGAGGTCACGGGCTAGGCGGACGAAGAGAATGACGCGCACGTCATCATCCCAATCCTGGCCGATGCAGATCGCTTCCGCGACCTCTTCCATCTGCTCCACCTGATTGTAGATCTCGGCCGTGCCGATGCGCACGCCGCCGGGATTGAGCGTCGCGTCCGAGCGGCCGTGGATGACGATGCCGCCATGCTCGGTCCACTCGGCGAAATCGCCGTGGCACCAGACGTTGTCGAAACGCTCGAAATAGGCTGCGCGGTATTTCTCTCCGTCCGGGTCGTTCCAGAACATGACCGGCATGGAAGGGAAGGCCTTGGTGCAGACGAGTTCTCCCTTCTCTCCCCGTACCGGTTTGCCGTCGTCGTTCCAGACATCGACGGCCAGACCGAGACCAGGCCCCTGGATCTCGCCACGCCAGACGGGCTTCAGCGGATTGCCGAGCACGAAACAGGAAACGATATCGGTCCCCCCCGAGATCGAGGCCAGATGCACATCACTCTTGATGCCTTCGTAGACAAAGGAAAAGCCTTCCGGCGAGAGCGGCGAACCCGTCGAGGTCATCAGCCGAAGCGCCGAGAGATCATGGCTCTCTTTCGGCACGATACCGCCCTTGCGAACGGCATCGATATACTTTGCCGATGTGCCGAACACCGCAAACCGCTCGTCCTGCGCATAGTCGAACAGCACATTGCCATCCGGTGCGAAAGGCGAGCCATCAAACAGGCAGAGCGTGGCGCCGACCGCAAGGCCGGAGACCAGCCAGTTCCACATCATCCAGCCGCAGGTGGTGAAATAGAAGAGCTTTTCGCCGGGCTCGATACTGCAATGGAAGCGATGTTCCTTCAGGTGCTGCAGGAGCGTGCCGCCGGCCGAATGGACGATGCATTTCGGCACCCCCGTCGTGCCGGACGAAAAGAGGATGTAAAGCGGATGCGAGAAGGGCAGCGGCTCGAATTCAATCGCCTTCGCCTTGAAGGGCGCCATGAAATCTGCAAGCGTCCGGCCATCGGCAAGCGACGCGGCCAGCGCCGGCGCATCGCCGGCATAGGGCACGACGAGGACCGGCGCGTTCAGGACCACGGAAACCGCCTTCACCTTGGCGGCGACATCCTGAAGTTTGCCGTTGTACCAGTAGGCATCGCAGGTGATGAAGAGCCTCGGACCGATCTGGCCGAAACGGTCGAGCACGCCCTGCTCGCCGAAATCGGGCGAACAGGAGGACCAGATCGCGCCGATCGAGGCGGTGGCGAGCATGCATGCGATCGTCTCCGGCATGTTGGGCATCATGGCGGCGACACGATCGCCCTTTTCTATGCCGAGTGCCCTGAAAGCCTGCTGGAGGCGGGAAACTTCCTCGCGCAGCCTGTCCCAGGACCAGCGGTAGCTCACTTTGTCCTCACCGCGGAAGATCAGCGCGTCACCCGCGCCGGTTCCGGTCAGAAGGTTCTCGGCGAAGTTCAACCTCGCATCGGGGAAGAAACGGGCGGCGAGCATATCCTCACCGTCGATCAGCGCGCGAGCCCCCCGCTCGCCTCTGACGCCACAGAATTCCCAGACCGCCGACCAGAAATCGCCGCGCTCCATGATCGACCACGTGTAAAAAGAATCGTAATCCGGAAAGCTCTTTCCATAGCGCTCCGCACACCATTCCATGAACTGAAAAAGCGGCGTCTTCTGCTGCGCTTCCTTCGAGGGGCTCCATAGCGGCTGTTCGTTGCCCATTCCCAATCCTCCTCCCATCCGTGTACTGCGAGCGCGAAGCCCAAGCGTCGGCCTGTATAGCATGTTGCACCGCATGATAAAGAGGACAGCAGCAGGACGTGGCGCGGATTTGCGCAGGGTCGTCATTTCCTATATTCGCCTGGAACATGCACACCAACGGGTTTGGAAATCTCTTGAAAAACTTGCGCCGCCCGCTTGGCCGGCGGTGGCGACGCTTGCTGATGACCGCCCTCTCCGTATTGAGCCTTTTTGCGCTTTTTCAGATCGTCGCGCCATTCCTCATCTCCTCGACCGCCGTGCGGGAGGGCATGGAGCGGGCGGTTGCCCAATGGACAGGCCACAATGTAACGATCGAAGGGCAACCGGACATCCGGTTCTGGCCCGAGCCGCGCATCACGCTGCGAGACATCACAATCCGCAAGCCGACAGAGAGCGGCGAGCGGGTACTCGGGCGGGTGTCGCGGCTTTCCGCTTCATTCGATCTTTTCGAAGCCGTGATTGGCAAGCCAGAGTTCCAGGATTTTCGCCTCACCCGTCCGGAGATCTACGTTTTACGGGATGCGAGCGGGCGACTTGATTGGGCAAATGACGGACTGCTCAGTCGTGCTGTTCGGGACGCCAAGGCGGACGGCAATGGTCAGGCACTCGCTTCCGATGACGACGCCCAAATGGGCGAGGTCCGCATCACCAACGGGATTCTGGAAATTTCCGATGTTTCGAGCGGCCACGTCACGCATTTCTCGGCCATCAATGGTACGCTGCAATGGCCCTGGCTTTCCCGTCGCCTTGAGATAATAGCCGATGCGGAATTCAACGGTCGCAGGCTGAGCCTGGACATGAGTTCAACGCAACCTCTGCTGCTGCTCTCCGGCAAAAGCGGCAATGCATCCGGCACAATCCGGTCCGATCTATTCCACGGTCGCTTCGATGGCGTTGCCAACCTTGCGATTCACGGTTTCCTTTCCGGCGAGGCCGATTTTACGGTTCCCGATCTTCCCGCGCTCATGGACTGGGCCAGCGTAAGACTCGCCGGTGCTGAACGGTTAAAAAGCCTTTCGTTCAACGCCCGGTTGGTGACCAATGACGATTTCCTGCGCTTCGAGAACCTGTCCCTCGGCCTCAATGACGCGAAGGCGACGGGCATCCTCGATCTTCTGCTTCCGCCGAACCGATTGCCGAGACTGACCGGCACACTCGCATTCGACCGGATGGATCTTTCCGGGATTCTTGATGCGATCGCCCCCTCGGGCATGAAAGATGCCAATGGCAATGTTGATCTGCACAATGGCCTTGAACTCGACCTCAGACTTTCCGCACAGCAGGCAAGGCTCGGTCCCTTCCAGATCTCCGAGGCTGCCATCAGCGTGATGAAGACCGCAGACCAGTCTCGTATCGACATTGCCGACAGCGATTTCGAAACCGGGCGCCTCACCGGCCGGATCGCCACGATCAAGAACGAAGGGGCCGGCGGGATCGCCTTGCGGCTTTCCGTTCAGAGTGCCGACTTCGGCAACATCGTCCGCGAACTCGGATTGGCCGGGCCACTCCCCATCGCGCGCGGATCGCTGGACCTGTCGCTTGATACCGACCAGCCGCTGACTGCCACGGCGTGGCGGGACGGAAAGGGAAGCATCCGCTTGCGCACGGAACGTGGTTTCCTGCCAGGCGTGAACCTCGCGGGCGTCCGGCAGCTTGCGACGCAGAAAACTTACTTCCCTCTCAGCGAGGCCGGCAGCGGCAACTTCGAGTTCGACAGCATCGACATATCGGCCAATCTTGAAGGCGGTTCGGCCGATATTCTGGACGGCAAAGTCATTAGCGGCGGAGAAACACTCTCACTTTCCGGCGTTATTCCCTATGCCAGCAACAGTCTGGCGCTCTCCGCCAGCATTGAGCCAACGACCTCGACCCCGAACGTCACGCCGTTCATCGTCTTCATCGGCGGGTCCTGGCCGAACCCGGTCATCTGGGCGATTTCGCAAACTCCAGCCAAGCCCGCTCAATAAACGGTCCTGCTGCACTTGCCCCATCAGGTCGCCCCGCGCAGCGCGACATGCTCGTCACGGATACGGCGAAGCTCGGCCCGTTTTGTGCTGATCGACGCGGCGATGACACCCAGCGTGACCAAGCCGATGAGAATGGTACAGATGGCGTTGATTTCCGGCGTCACGCCCAACCTCACCTGGGAATAGATCTTGATCGGCAGGGTCGTCGCGCCGGGGCCGGTCGTGAAACTCGCGATCACCAGATCATCAAGCGACAGCGTGAAAGCGAGCATCCAGCCGGCGATCACCGCCGGCATGATCAACGGCAGAGTGATCCTGAAGAAGGTCTTGACCGGCGGGCAGCCGAGATCGAGCGCCGCCTCCTCCAGGCTGCGGTCGAAGGTCATGAGGCGTGACTGCACGACGATCGCCACATAACACATGGTGAACGTCGTGTGCGCGATGACGACCGTCCAGAAGCCGCGGTCGACCCCAACCGCTACGAACAACAACAGCAACGACAGGCCGGTGATGACCTCCGGCATGACGAGCGGCGCATAGATCATGCCCGAAAACAGCATCCGGCCCGGAAAGCGGGAAAAACGCACGAGCGAAAGAGCAGCAAGCGTGCCGAGAACGGTACCGATCGTGGCGCTAAGGACACCGACCCGTGCCGTAATCCAGGCGGCGTCCATCAGGCCCTGGTTCGACCACATCGTGCGGTACCATTGAAACGAAAAGCCGCCCCAGACCGTCACCAGACGGGAAGCATTGAAGGAATAGATTACCAGGATGATGATCGGGATATAGAGGAAAGCGAAACCCAGCGTCAGGACCGTGGCGTCGAAACGAGACGATTTCATTTCAGGCCACCTTCTTCTGCTGGTTCTGGAAGATCGCGATCGGCACGACCAGCAGGATCAGGAGGATTACCGCCACGGCCGATGCGAGCGGCCAGTCGCGGTTGCCGAAAAACTCCGTCCAGAGCGTCTTGCCGATCATCAGCGTATCGGCGCCGCCCAAAAGATCCGGAATGACGAATTCGCCGGTAATCGGAATGAAGCAGATCAGCGAGCCGGCGACGACACCCGGCAGCGACAGCGGGAACGTGATCTTCCAGAATGCCTTCAGCGGCGTGCAGCCGAGATCGCTCGCGGCTTCCAGCAGCGTATTGTCCATTTTCTCCAGCGCCGAATAGAGCGGCAGGACCATGAAGGGCAGATAGGAATAGACGATACCGATGAAGACGGCGATATCGGTGCGGAATATCTGCACCTGCTCGTTCGGTCCCATGAGGCCGATCGTCTGAAAGAGCAACGTCAGAAGGCCGTCCGGCTTCAGGATGCCGATCCAGGCATAGACCCGGATCAGGAACGAGGTCCAGAAGGGCAGGATGACGAGCATCACCAGGGTCGGCCTGAGCATCGAAGGCGCGCGGGCCATGGCAAGCGCCATGGGATAACCGATCAGCAGCAGCAGGAGGGTGGAGATCAGCGCGATCCTGAGCGACGACAGGTAGGACCTGATGTAGAGCGGGTCCTCCGTCAGAAAAAGATAATTCTCGAAATCCAGCCTGGAGATAAAATCCCCGATCGCTCCCTGGAAGACCGGCACATAGGGCGGCATGGCGATCGCCGTATCCGACAGCGAGATCTTCAAGATGATCAAAAAGGGCGCCACGAAGAAGAGCAACAGCCAGAGATAGGGCACCAAGACCACAAGCCAGCGGGCGGGGCCAGGCTTGTTGGCGGCATGGGTTTCGGAAACGCTCGCCATATCCGTTCTCTCCCGCTCAGCGTGTCAGAACAAGGCCGGCATCGAGCGGCCAGGTGAGCCACACCATGTCGCCGAAGGTTATCGGCCGGTCGACAAGGCGCGAGACGTTGGCCTGGGCGGCGCGGACGATGCGATCGTCGGCAAGCTTGACCAGAAAGACGGAAAAATCCCCGAGATAGCCGATGTCCCAGACTTCGCCGTAGACGGCGTTGACGGAGGTATCGGACGGCTGGTCAGGCGAGATACGCACCTTTTCCGGCCGGATCGCGAAGGTCACCCTGTCGCCCTTCACCGCCTGGCATTCCTGTTCGACGGCCACCGTGATGCCATCGCAATCGATCCGCACGGCCCCCGGCGCGCCAAGCGCGCTTTCGGTCGATGAGACGGTGCCTTCGAAAAGGTTGATGTCGCCGATGAAATCCGCGACGTAACGGCTGTTCGGCGCCTCGTAAATTTCCGCCGGCGTCGCCACCTGCATGATGACGCCCTTGTCCATCACCGCGATGCGGTCGGACACGGTCATCGCCTCCTCCTGGTCATGGGTGACGATCAGGAAGGTGAGGCCGAGATTCGTCTGGATGTCCATCAGCTCGAACTGCGTCTCTTCGCGCAGCTTCCTGTCGAGCGCGCCGAGCGGTTCGTCGAGCAGCAGCACTTTCGGACGCTTGGCCAGCGAACGGGCGAGCGCGACGCGCTGACGCTGGCCACCCGAAAGCTGCGCCGGCTTGCGCCTGGCGAAGGGCTCCAGCTTGACGAGCTTCAGCATTTCCTCGACGCGCGTGGCGATCTCCACTTTCGAGAGACCATCCTGTTCGAGGCCGAAGGCTATGTTTTTCTCAACCGTCATGTGCGGGAAGAGCGCGTAGCTCTGGAACATCATGTTGGTGGGCCGGCGATAGGGCGGCACGCCGGAAATATCCTTGCCCTGCAGCAGGATGCGCCCCTCCGTCGGTTCCTCGAAGCCGGCCAGCATGCGCATCAGCGTCGTCTTGCCGCAACCGGAAGGGCCGAGCAGCGAGAAGAATTCCCGCTCGTAGATATCCAGGGTCAGATTGTCGACGGCAGTGAAATCACCGTAGCGCTTGGTGATATTCTCGAAACGGATGAAAGGAACGGCCGAGGGATCGGTCCAGGGAGAGAATTTGCGCTTTACCGGTCCAAGAGATTTCGCCATGCCTTGCCCCATTTCGCCCCATCACAGCCTGAAAGCATTCGGGGCAGACGTTTCCGCCTGCCCCGCCTTTGTTCAGCTACCGGTCTTGATCTGCGTCCAGACCCGGTTCAGCACGCGCTGCTCTTTAGGCCCGTAGGGCGAGATGGTGAAAAGTTTCGAAACGACGTCTTCCGGCGGATAGACGGACGGGTTTTCGAGCACTTCCTTGTCGATAAATTTCTGGGAAGCAAGATTGCCGTTGGCATACTGCACGTAGTTCGAGGCCTTGGCGATGATTTCCGGCTTCATCAGATAATTGATGAAGGCATGCGCCTCTTCGACGTTCTTCGCATCCGCGGGGATCGCGAGGTTGTCGAACCACATATAGGTGCCTTCCTTCGGAATCACATATTCGACATTGACGCCATTCTTGGCTTCCTCGGCGCGGCTCTTCGCCTGGAGGATATCGCCCGACCAGCCGATCGTGACGCAAATGTCGCCATTGGCGAGTTCATCAATATAGGCTGAAGCGTTGAACGACCTGACGTTGGGCCGAATTTTCTTATAGACCTCGCCACCCGCTTCCAGATCAGCCGTCTCCTTGCTGTCGGGGTTCTTGCCGAGATAATTGAGCGCGATCGCAAAGGTTTCGTCGGAAGCGTCGAGGATGTTGATGCCGCAGGATTTCAGCTTCTCGGCATTCTCCGGCTTGAACAGCACATCCCAGCTATCGACAGGCACGTCGCCAAGGGCGGCCTTAACCTTGTCTACATTGTAGCCGATGCCAGTGGTGCCCCACATGTAGTTGACGGCATATTCATTGCCGGGGTCGTATTTGGCGAGACGTTCCGTGACCTGCGGCCACATATTCGAAAGGTTCGGCAGCTTGGATTTGTCAAGTTTCTGGAAGACGCCGGCCTGGATCTGACGTGCGAGGAAGGGAGCTGTCGGAACGACGACGTCGTAACCCGAACCGCCGGCCAGCAGTTTGGTTTCGACAAGATCGTTGCTGTCAAAGACGTCATATACGACCTTGATGCCCGTCTCCTTGGTGAAGTCCTCCAAGATCGATTCATCGATGTAATCGGACCAGTTGTAGACATGGACTTCCCGCTCCTGCGCCATGACAGCATTCGCGGAAAAAGCCGACGCGGCCAAGGCTGCGGCGAGGCTGAGCAAACGGTTTTTCATGATCTCTCCAGTTCCAGTTTTTCCGCGCGGTTATGGAGCCGTGCGCAAATTCCCTTATCGTTTTTGCGAGAGTAGAAAGGAATTTTTCTCCCCACAAGGGGGAATGTGCAGTGCCGAAAAGGTCACTGGAAATCAAAGGCACTCAAGCCGGTTACCATTTCGTCAAGTCCGAGCGGTCGGGTAACCGGCGGCTCAGCGCGCGAAAGACAGCCCTGCCGCTCGCAAAGACGGCAGGCCGTGCCGGCAAGTACAGTACCGGTCGCTCGGGGAAGCGCCTCGCCATAAACGGTGTCACCTGCGCTCGAAAGATCACAACCGAGCAGGACCGCGGTGCGGCGGATGCGCTCACCGAACCCCGCCTGCGGCCCTTCGAGCGTGCGCGAGAGTGTCAGAAATGCACTCCCGTCGGGCATTTCGACGCGATCGGCAAGAATCTGGCCCGGCTGAGCAAAAGCGGAATGAATGCCGAGCTTCGGACAGAGACCGCCGAAACGGGCCTGCGGAAACCCTTGCGCGCCGGCCCGCCGGATCACATTGCCCGCATGATCGAGTTCGAGCAGGAAGAACGGTATTCCACCGGCATCCACACGGACCAATGTGGTCAACCGGTTGGCGGCCTGCTCAAAGGAAACCTCGAAGCGCGAACGCAGCACCTCAAGGTCATAGCGGGCACGGTGGGCTGCCCCGAGAAACGCGCCATAGGGCATCATCAGTGCATGGGCGGCATAGCGGGCAAGTTCAAAACGGCCGATGCGCCGCGCCTCGTTGGTGGAGAAGGAGAGTTCGTCGAGCTCCGCCGCGATCTCCTGCCCCAGAGCTAGAAGCGCCGCCTCCATGGCCAATTCCCGGGTGCGATCGAAGGGCGACAGCCGCTCCGAAAGGAACAGCCGCATCGAATGGCGGTCGTAGCGGCGGCGCAGATTCGGCATGGCATGGACGGGAAGCGTGCGCACGACGATGCCATGCTCGCTCTTCAGCCAGGCCTTCAGGGCGCCGGGCAGTTCGTCACCCGTTCCAAGTCTCGCTGAGAAAGCCTCCGCAGCATCCTCGATGCGCGCGAAGAAATTCGGCCGCCGCTCCAGGGCCTCCCGCACTTCGTCGATCGGCAGGCGCGTGCCGGCAATCGAGGTTTCATGCCCTTCGCGCGCCAGAAGATCGGAAAGGTCCGAAAGCCGGGCCGCCTGTTCGCGATAGGCGCGGTAGAGCTTCATCATGCCAAGCGCCGCATTCGGCGCAGCCTCGGCGACCTCGATGATTTCCTGATCGCCGGGGATTTCGCCAGCCAGCAGCGGATCGGCGAACACTTCGCGAAGCTGGCTCGCCAGGCCGCCGCCCTCGCCCTGCAGCGCATCGAGATCGACCTTGTAGACGGAGGCGAGCTTCAAGAGGAGCTGGACCGTCAGCGGCCGCTGGTTGCGCTCGATCAGGTTCAGGTAGGAAGGCGAGATGCCGAGTGCCTCGGCCATCGCCGTCTGGGTCAGCCCGAGACCCAGACGCACCCGCCGCACGCGCGGGCCTGCAAAAATCTTCCGCTCGGCCATTTGTCACCATTTTTACAAATTCGGGTCATCACCCGATTTTACAATTTTGACATTTTCACCGAAGTCTTTGTGAAAGACAAGACATCCTAACTTCTTTCCCAATCCATATTTCGCTTATTTTCTGGCAGTGCAGCATTCTTCTCTGTAAATTCAGTCACATCAAAATCAGATTGACTCCGTCACCGGTTTTACATGGGAGAAAGAAATGACAGGTTTTTACACGCTGATTCCAGGGGCATCCAAAGGCCGTTTCGACGGTATTGAGCGCCCCTATGGCGCCGAAGAGGTCAAGCGACTGCGCGGATCGGTCGATATCCGATATTCGCTGGCTGAAATGGGTGCGAACCGGCTCTGGAAGCTCATCAACGAGGAAAACTTCGTCAACGCGCTGGGCGCGCTCTCGGGCAACCAGGCCATGCAGATGGTGCGTGCCGGCCTGAAGGCGATCTACCTCTCGGGCTGGCAGGTCGCAGCAGACGCCAACACGGCTTCCGCCATGTATCCGGACCAGTCGCTCTATCCGGCCAATGCCGCGCCTGAGCTTGCCAAGCGCATCAACCGGACGCTGCAGCGCGCCGACCAGATCGAGACAGCGGAAGGCAAGGGCCTGTCGGTCGAAACCTGGTTCGCACCGATCGTTGCGGATGCGGAAGCAGGCTTCGGCGGGCCGCTCAACGCCTTCGAGATCATGAAAGCCTTCATCGAAGCGGGCGCCGCAGGCGTCCACTACGAAGACCAGTTGGCCTCGGAGAAGAAGTGCGGCCATCTCGGCGGCAAGGTGCTGATCCCCACCGCTGCGCATATCCGCAACCTGACGGCCGCGCGGCTAGCCGCCGACGTCATGGGTGTTCCGACGCTGGTCATCGCCCGTACGGATGCGGAAGCGGCAAAGCTTCTGACCTCCGACATTGACGAGCGCGACCGCCCCTTCGTCGACTACGATGCCGGCCGCACGGTCGAAGGCTTCTACCAGGTCAAGAACGGGCTCGAACCCTGCATTGCCCGCGCCGTCGCCTACGCCCCCTATTGCGATCTCATTTGGTGCGAAACCTCGAAGCCGGACCTCGAGCAGGCGCGGAAATTCGCCGAAGGCGTGCACAAGGCTCACCCGGGCAAGAAGCTCGCCTACAACTGCTCGCCCTCGTTCAACTGGAAGAAGAACCTGGACGATGCGACGATCGCCAAGTTCCAGCGGGAACTCGGCGCGATGGGCTACAAGTTCCAGTTCATCACGCTCGCGGGCTTCCATCAGTTGAACTACGGCATGTTCGAATTGGCCCGCGGTTACAAGGACCGGCAGATGGCCGCCTATTCGGAACTGCAGGAAGCGGAATTCGCCGCCGAGGCCAACGGCTACACGGCGACCAAGCACCAGCGCGAAGTCGGCACCGGTTACTTCGATGCGGTCTCGCTCGCCATTACCGGCGGCCAGTCGTCGACGACCGCCATGAAGGAATCGACCGAGCACGACCAGTTCCGCCCGGCCGCGGAGTAATAGCGTTCCCTCCCGCTCGCCCCCCGCTTTCCTCCCGGAAGCGGGGGGCGGAGAGGACGGAAATTCCATTCAAAAACCCCGACCAAAAGAGAGGAGAAATGCCATGAACGTCCAGACCCGCGTCAAGGAACGCGCAGAAGAACAAGCCAGCAGCATGACCGCCGAACAACAGGCAGCCATCCGAACGCTCGCCAATGACCTGCATCGCCTCAACCACGCTGTCATGAAGGCAGTCGAAGCCGGCGTCTCGGTTGAGCTCGTCCGCTCCGCCCGGCATCACGGCGGCGACGGCCACTGGGGCGACCTGATGATCCCCGTCATCGTCACCAACCGCACCGTAAATTAAGGCCTGCGCCCGGCAAAGAGCTCGGCATGGCCCTTGATGAACTTCACCATGCGATCGACCACCGTGCGGATTTCCCGGCGGTGGCGATCGTCGTTGTTCATTACGGTCCACTGACTATGGCGGAGGCCGGCGATCTCCTCGCCGACGCGCTCCAGCCGCATGTCCTGATCACCTACGAAGCACGGCAATACTGCCGTGCCGGCGCCTGCGAGCGCAAGATCGCGTAGCGAACGGGGCCGGTTGACGGTGACGGCCACCTGATCCGCCCGGTTCTCATGCGGCCAGCGCAGGTAGGCGGAAATGGCATCCTCCTCCGAAACCGCGAGCCATCGGTCTGCAATGGACGGATGGGCGCTGCGGGCGCGATAAGCAGCATAGGCGACTTCACCCAGCTTGATTGCCGCCAGGTTGGGCTCCTGGGGTTCGAAGGCCCTGATACCGATATCGCTTTCCCGATGCGCGAGGCTCGCACGCCGCTCGGCGATATAGAAATCCAGGCGGAAACGATCCTGCTCCGTGCGGACAGCCGAGAAGTTCCGGGCGAACATCCAGGCGAGCCACGTGCCGCAGGCGACCCTTACGAGCGGCGAACCGGTGCCTTCGCGCTTCCAGCTTTCAATGCGGCGAGCCGCCCCCTCCATTTCCAGAATCTGGGCAAACAAGGCCGAACCCTCGGCGGTGAGCCGATAGCCCGTGCGGCTGCGAAGGAAGAGCGGGCGACCGATCGCCTCTTCAAGATCAAGCATGCGGCGGCCGATCGTGGCGGGGCTCAATCCCGTGGCGACGGCGCCACCGGAGAGCCCGCCATGGCGCGCCACCTGCATGAAGAGCTCGTAGGCATCCCAATTGATGTTTTTCATGGGTGAAAAACATAGCCGGATTTATTCCGTACAAGAAGCATATTTTTATCTATAGGAAAGGAGACGGCTTTTTTCGAACGGAGATTTCCGATGTATGAGAATGTCGTCGCTATCCATCTTGCCAGGCAATTCCGTGCAAGGGGCGAGATCTACTGCCGCCAGGCAGAAGATCGCTTTTATGAGCAGTTTAGCGAACCGTTGCCGCGCTGGCTCACCGGTCCAATCCTACTCCTCGGCGGACGAAGAACGGCAAGGAGCGGCATCGCTGCCGCTCCTTCCGATCCTGTTGACGGTCCTCAGGCCACGCGAGAGGCCTGCGGGTGCGCCGACCTTTCTTCGTCGATACGGAACTGCTGCACAAGCTGAAGCAGCGCATCCGCCTCATCCGCCAGGCATCGGCTCGCCTCACTGGTTTCGCCGACCATGGCGCCGTTCTGCTGAGTCATCTGGTCCATGCGGTTGACCGAGTTATTGATGTCCTGCAGTGCCGCCGACTGGTCCTGGCTGGCGGTGGCGATCATTTCCACATGCTGGCTGATACCGGTGATCTGTTGGCTGATCGACGCGAGTACCTCACCGGCATGCTGGACGAGCGAAGCACCTGAACCGACCTCGGCACTCGACTGGCTGATGAGTTCCTTGATCTCCTTGGCCGCACCGGCGGAGCGCTGCGCCAGCTCCCGCACTTCCTGAGCCACGACGGCGAAGCCTTTGCCGGCCTCACCGGCGCGTGCTGCCTCGATGCCGGCGTTGAGGGCAAGCAGATTGGTCTGGAAGGCGATGTCGTCGATAACCTCGATGATGAGTTCGATCTTCTGCGAGGCTTCCTCGATCCGGCCCATCGCATCTATGGCATTGCTGACGACCGTCCCTGAACTGTCGGCGCTCTTCCTCGTCAGTACGACCGCATTGTTGGCTTCGTGCGCCCGCTCGGCAGAGGAGCGGACCGTTGCCGTAATCTCCTCCACGGCGGCAGCCGTCTCTTCCAACGAGGCAGCCTGGGTCTCGGTGCGGCGGGCCAGTTCAGACGACGAATGGCTGAGATCGGCGCTGCTCTTCTGGATGGCGAGCGTGCTTTCCCGAATATGGGAAAGAGTGTCGCGCAGCCGGATGATGGAGCCGTTGAAATCGGTCCGCAGCTGTTCCAGCCGGCCGGAGAATTCCGTTTCGATGGTGCTGGAAAGGTCGCCCTGCGACAACCGCGCGAGCGCGGCACCCAACTCATTCACAGCGACGTCGATCTGCCGGTCGACACGCTGCTTTTCCATGTCGTTGCGATTGCGTTCGGCCTCCGCCTCGGCGCGCTCCTGCGCACTACGGCTTTCGATCTGCAGCTTTTCCCGCGCATTGTCCCGGAATATCTCCAGCGCGCGAGCAATATTGCCGAATTCATTGTGTCGCTCGATATACGGGATTTCGACAGTATCGTTTCCGCCGGAGAGCGTATGAACCGTACCGGTCAGCACGGCGAGCGGACGGAGCAGCACCCTGAGGGTAAAGAAGCTCACCAGACCGACCAGAATCAGAGCGGCGAGCGACGTGCCGACTACGACGTAGCCCGAAGCAGCAATATGTTCGAAATAGACTTCCATCGGGATGCCGATGAAAAGGAGCCCGGTCACCGCGTTGGAGGCATCGGTGATCGGGAAATAGCCGGTCATGAAATCCCTGCCGAACAGGACTGCAGGCCCGAAATAGGCCTCGCCGCGCGCCAGGATGGGCTGCGCCGGGTGATCGGCGGCGAGCTTCGTGCCGACCGCACGTTCGCCCTTCTCGGTCTTCACATTGGTGGAGACGCGGACATAGTCGCTACCGCGCTTTTCGAAAACGGTCGCAACACCTCCGATTGCGCTCGCGGTACGGTCGACCATCCCATGGTCGTTCAGATTGCCCTCACCCTGGGTGACACGAACCAGAGCCCCGTTCTTGATTTCACTCACCGAACCCGGCAGTTCCAGATCATAGAACAGGCTCATGGTGCGCATGGCGTTGCGGGCGTCGACCCTTGCCGTCTCCATGATGTCACTGCGCAGATAGGCATAGGCAAGACCGCCAACTGCCATCACCGCGATGAAGATCATAAACAGACAGAGGAATACGATCCGCGATACGACGGACGTCGGCAGTAATCTCGGCATGACTAGTCTTCCCCAATATGACCAGCTAATCGTTTTAATATTGAGGATATACGTAAAGATTTACTGAATTTAAATGTAACTGCTACGTGCTGCCTCAAGCAGACCTGTATCAGGCGGCGATATGATATTTGCCTTGCAGGGCTGCATTCGATCGGATCGAAGCAGAAGGCGCCTTAATGGAAAAGCGCCGCAACCGACAGAAGCGCTGCGGTGGCGCCGATCGCGATTGCCAAAAGCCTGAACCGCTTCATCCTTGCGTCGTCCTGGACCAGAGCGATGGCAATTGCGCGGGCACGGCGGGTTTTCTGCATAGGTCTTTAACCCCAAAACACTGTTGCTCTTGGCGTCCTGCGGCGAGCCGACAGGCAGCGCATGCCAATACTAAATCGCAGAATTTAGCTGGCATTAAGGCAGGATGGCGAAGGCACATTAAGAAGTGCTGAATCGCGCGATACTACAAAGCCTCCCCACAAACATGGCCCGAGGCCCAGGCCCATTGGAAATTGTAGCCGCCGAGCCAACCCGTCATGTCGACGCACTCGCCGATGAAATAAAGCCCCGGCACCGCCTTCGCCTGCATGGTCTTTGAATCCAGTTCGAACGTATCTATGCCGCCCAGTGTGACCTCTGCCGTGCGGTAACCCTCCGAGCCGGCAGGCCGGATCGTCCAGCTCTGGATAGAGGTGGCAAGCCCATCGATCGCCTTGTCGGAAAGATCTGCGAGATGGGTATTCTGCAGACCGCGACTTTCAGCGAAAAACTGCGCCAGGCGCTTCGGCAGCGTCTCGGCAAGCACAGTCTGCGCCGCTTGCCGTCCATTTGTCTTGCGGGCCGCCCTGAGGATCGCCGCGATGTCGAGATCCGGTTCGATAACGAGCGTAATATCGTCCCCCTCGCGCCAGTAGGAAGAAATCTGCAGGATCGAGGGACCGCTCAGCCCCCGGTGGGTAAAGAGCAACGCTTCGCGGAAAGTCGTCTTGCCGTGACGGACCTCGGCCGGCGCGGCGATGCCGGAAAGCGGCGCGAGCTTTTCCAGAAGGTTCGGGTCGAGCGTCAGCGGTACCAGCGCCGGACGCGGCTCCACGATCTTGAAGCCGAATTGCCTGGCGATCTCATAGGCAAAACCGGTGGCGCCCATTTTCGGGATGGACTTCCCACCGGTCGCGACCACCAGCGATCGGGCTTCGATCACCCCATCGGGCGTGGCGATGCGAAAGCCGTCCGGTGTTTTCTCCACCGCCGTGATCTGCTTCTGCAGTTCGAGAACGACGTTTGCCGCCTTCATCTCGGAAAGCAGCATGCGGATGATGTCCCTGGCGCTCTCGTCGCAGAAAAGCTGACCGAGCGTCTTCTCGTGCCAGGCGATCCTGTGCGCTTCCACCATGTCGAGAAAATCGCGCGGTGTAAAACGCGCGAGCGCAGACTTGGCGAAGTGTGGATTGGCGGAGAGAAAGTTCCTCGCGCTCGCGTGGATATTGGTGAAATTGCAACGGCCGCCGCCGGAAATACGAATCTTTTCGCCCGGCGCCCTGGCATGATCGAGCAGAAGTACGGAACGGCTTCGCCGGCCTGCACGGATCGCGCACATCATCCCCGCCGCGCCTGCGCCCAGGATCACCACATCGAATTTCCGCGCCACTCGCCGCTCCTTGACTTCTTCCGCTCCGCTCTTCGCGATCCTTTATTCAAAGTCAATGCCGCCCCCTCGCCAATCGCCAATCCGTGGTTATGATGGGAACTCCGATCAACCCTACCGGTGTCTCATGCCGCGCAAGAAATCCAATCCCGCTCCCGAAACAGGCAAGGTGCTGAAAGCAGCCACGTCCCAACCGACACTCACCTCGCTTCGAGGCGTGTCGGGCTGGCGGGAGGCTACTGCGTGGCTGAGGGCGCGCGGGATCGAGGACGTGGAATGCATCACGCCCGATCTTGCGGGCGTTCCGCGCGGCAAGATGATGCCGTCCTCCAAGTTCACCTCCAACACGTCGCTGGCACTGCCGTCCGCCCTCTACCGGCATACGATCTCAGGTGAATATCCGGAGGAAACCGACACTTTCCGCTACGAGCCTCGCGATAGCGATCTCAAACTGATGCCGGATCTTTCCACCCTCTCGGTTGTGCCCTGGGAAACCGACCCGACGGCGCAGGTGATCTGCGATATCATTGATACGAATGGCAAGGCCGTCTCCTACACGCCGCGCAACGTTTTGAAGAACGTCGTCAGGCTCTACAATGAGCGCGGCTGGAAACCCGTCGTGGCGCCGGAAATCGAATTCTACCTCGTCGCCAAGAACGACGACCCTGACTATCCGCTGCATCCGCCGAAGGGCAGGTCCGGACGCTCCATCCTCGGCGGCCAGGGCTATTCGATCGCCGGCATCAACGAATTCGACGAACTGATCGACGACATCTATCATTTCTCCGAAAAGCAGGGGCTGGAGATCGACACTCTCATTCATGAGGAAGGCCCGGCGCAGCTCGAGATAAACCTACGGCATGGCGATCCGGTCGAGCTTGCGGACCAGGTCTTCCTGTTCAAGCGCACCATCCGCGAGGCGGCGATGAAGCACGGCATCTATGCCACCTTCATGGCGAAGCCAATGCAGGGCCAGCCGGGTTCGGCCATGCATATCCACCAGTCCGTCGTCGACATCGAGACCAGGAAGAACATCTTCTCCAATCCGGATGGCTCGGCCTCGAAGGCCTTCTTCCACTTCATCGGCGGCATGCAGACCTATGTGCCCAAAACACTGGCGATGATGGCGCCTTACGTGAACTCCTACCGCCGCCTGACGCCGGACATGTCCGCTCCTGTCAATAATGCCTGGGGATACGACAACAGAACAACGGCCTTCCGCGTGCCGGTCTCCGACGCAGCGGCCCGCCGGGTCGAGAACCGGCTGCCGAGTTCGGACGCCAATCCCTATCTCGCGCTTGCCGCCTCGCTCGGCTGCGGACTGCTCGGCATCCTCAACGAAGTGGAACCGGAGCCGCCGACGGAAGACACCGCGAATGAAGGATCGATAGACCTGCCCCGCGGCTTGCTCGAAGCCGTCTCCCTGCTCGAATCCGAGCCGGCGCTGGCGGAAGTCTTCAGTCCCGAGTTCATCGGCATCTATGCCGGCGTCAAACGCGGCGAATTCGAGACCTTCATGCAGGTGATCAGCCCGTGGGAGCGGGAATTCCTGCTTCTCAACGTGTGAGGACCAAGGCCTTGGATTCGTGGCAGAGCCCGATCGCACCGGGAATTTCCTGGTATCAGGCAACCGTTGGCGAGCGGGCGGCCTATCCGGCTCTCGACGGGTCGAAAACCGTCGATGTGGCCATTGTCGGCGGCGGCTATACCGGCCTCCAGGCGGCCTGCAACCTTGCCAAATCGGGTGTTTCGGTCGCCTTGATCGAAGCGCATCGTTTCGGCGACGGGGCCTCGGGCCGCAACGGCGGCCAGATGGGCACTGGACAGCGCTGGTGGCCGGAGGACCTGGAAAAGGAACTGGGCTACGAACGTTCCAAGGCGCTGTTCGATATGGCGGAGGATGCCAAGCGTTATCTTCTCGACTTTGCCAAAATCCACGGCATCGAGATGGATTATATGCCGGGGCAGATGAACGTTTCCCATAAGCCCGGGCATGACAAGGAGTATCGCGCGAACGCCGAGATCGCAGCGGAGCGCTACGACTATCCGCACATCTCCTTCATGGACCGGCGGGAGACCGCAGAACGGCTCGGCACGAAGGACTATTATTGCGGTGTCCGCGATATGGGCACCGGCCATATCCATCCGCTGAAGCTGCTGGTCGGTCTCGCCCGTGCGGCGCAGGAAGCCGGCGCGCAGCTTTATGAGATGACGAAGGCGACCGCCATTCGACGCACCCGGAATGGGCCGGACGGCAAGATCGTAATCGAGACACCTTCAGGTGTGCTGACGACTGATCGCGCGCTCGTCGCCACCAATGCCTATGTCGGCAACCTCGAACCGGCCACTGCCGCGCATATCATGCCAATCGGCTCCTTCATCGCCGCCACAGCGCCGCTCGATGATTTCCCAGACGTTATTCCGGGCGGCGAGGCCGTAGCCGATTCGCGCTTCGTGGTGCGCTATTTCCGCAAATCGCGCGACAATCGCCTGCTGTTCGGCGGGCGAGAGGTCTATTCCTCACGCGATCCAAAGGACACGGCCAATGCCATCCGCAAACAGATCGTCGCCACCTATCCGGCATTGAAAAATGTCGAAATCACCCACGCCTGGGGCGGCAATGTCGGCATCACCCTGCCGCGCCAGCCCTTCGTGAAGGAGGTCATGCCGGGCGTCACCTCGATCGGCGGCTATTCCGGCCATGGTGTGATGCTGTCAAACTATTGTGGCAAACTCTATGCTGATATGGTCGCCGGCAAGGCAACGGAACTCGATCACCTCGCGGCGCTCGACATTCCGGCCTTCCCGGGTGGTCAGCGCCTGCGGACTCCGCTGCTTTTCCTTGCCTTGACTTGGTTTGCGCTGCGCGACAGGCTTTGGTGACGCACCCGCCTTAGTAATCCGTCCGAGCCATTTCGGGCTAGCCATTTTAAATCGATTAGATTAAACATGCCCCCAACCATGCGAGATGAAAGAACAGCGATGAGCAGCCAGATCATCCCAGTCGAACCTTTTGATTGTATCGTCTTCGGCGGAACCGGCGACCTTGCCGAGCGGAAGCTTCTGCCGGCGCTCTATCACCGTCAGGTCGAGGGCCAGTTCACCGAGCCGACCCGCATCATCGGCGCCTCCCGCAGCAACCTTTCGCATGAGGATTACCGCAAGTTCGCCGAGGATGCCCTGAAGGAGCATCTGAAGAAGGGCGAGTATGATGAGGCCGAGGCCAAGAAATTCTGCGAGCGGCTCTATTACGTCTCCGTCGACGCGAAGGCGGATCAGGGCTGGGACGAACTTAAAAAGTTGCTCGACGACGGCAAGGAACGCGTTCGCGTCTTTTATCTCGCTGTAGCGCCCGGCATTTTCGGCGCGATCTCGGACAAGATCCGCGACCACAAGCTGATTACCAGGGCGACCCGCATCGTCGTCGAAAAGCCGATCGGCCGTGACCTCGCCTCGGCGCTCGAACTCAACGACACGATCGGCAAGGTCTTCCGCGAAGAGCAGATTTTCCGCATCGATCATTATCTCGGCAAGGAGACGGTGCAGAACCTGATGGCGCTGCGCTTTGCCAACGCCCTCTACGAACCGCTCTGGAATGCCCAACACATAGACCATGTGCAGATCACGGTCGCCGAAGCGGTCGGCCTCGAAGGCCGGGCCGGCTATTACGACACGGCCGGCGCATTGCGCGACATGGTGCAGAACCATATCCTCCAGCTTCTCTGCCTCGTCGCCATGGAAGTGCCCTCCTCCATGTATTCCGAGGCCGTGCGTGACGAGAAGCTCAAGGTCCTTCGCGCTCTGAAGCCTATTACCGAAGCCAATGTCGAGCAGATGACCGTGCGCGGCCAGTATCGCGCAGGCGCTTCCGCGGGCGGTCCCGTCAAGGGCTATCTGGAAGAGCTTGAAGGGGGTGTTTCCAACACCGAGACCTTCGTCGCCATAAAGGCCGAGATCGGCAACTGGCGCTGGGCGGGCGTGCCCTTCTACATCCGCACCGGCAAACGGCTTGCCAACCGCGTTTCGGAGATTGTCATCACCTTCAAGCCGATCCCGCACAATATCTTCGATTCCTCTGCCGGCCGCATCGCTGCAAACCAGCTCATCATCCGCCTGCAGCCCGATGAAGGCGTCAAGCAGTCGCTGATGATTAAGGACCCCGGCCCGGGCGGCATGCGGCTGCGCGAAGTCTCGCTCGACATGAGCTTCGCCGAAGCCTTCAGCGTGCGCAATCCCGACGCCTATGAGCGACTGCTCACAGACACGATCCGCTCCAACCAGACGCTGTTCATGCGCCGCGACGAAGTGGAGGCCGCATGGCGCTGGGTCGATCCGATCCTGAAAGGCTGGGAGGAAACCGGCCAGCAGGTGCAGGGCTATACTGCCGGCACCTGGGGCCCGAGCCAGGCCATCGCCCTCATCGAGCGCGACGGTCGCACCTGGCACGAAGGTTGAGACGATGGCTGCGAACCTGCATGAATTTTCCGATGCCGCAACGCTCGCCACCGCTCTGGCGGACGAGGTCGCGGCACGTCTTGCCGCGGCAATCCCCGAACGGGGTTCCGCCTCGATCGCGGTTTCCGGCGGCTCGACGCCGAAGCGCTTCTTCGAAACGCTTTCCACCCGCGATATCGACTGGGGCAAAGTCACGGTGACGCTGGTGGACGAACGTTTCGTGCCGGCCGACAACCCACGCTCCAATCACCTTCTGGTCGCAACCCATCTCCTGAAGGACAGGGCGGCAGCAGCGAAATTCATCCCGCTCTATTACGACTGTTCCTCGATCGATGAGGCGGCCGTGATCGCGACAGAGAAGGCCGCGGGCATCGGAAAGCCCTTCGATGTGGTTATCCTCGGCATGGGAACGGATGGCCATACCGCCTCGTTCTTCCCGCATGGCAACAATCTGGGGCAAGCGCTTAACCTTTCCGGTCCGCGCGGCGTGCTGACCATGGAGGCGGAGGGAGCGGGAGAAGAACGGCTAACCTTTTCCTTCGCGAGCCTTTCGGATGCGCGCTTCCTCGCGCTTCATATCGAAGGCCAGGGCAAGAAGGACGTGCTCGACAAGGCGAAAGCCGGTTCCGACGAAACCGAAATGCCGATCCGCGCCGTGCTCAACCGCGCCCAATCGCCGCTCGAGATTTACTGGGCGCCTTGAACGCCCGCATTTTTTAACAGGAGCAATCCCGGTCGGCTTTCGCCACTCCCAAGCCGGGATTGACGATAGAGGACAAGACCATGGCCGCCCATTCCAGTATCGAGGCGATCACCGCCCGCATCGTCGAACGATCGAAGCCGCTTCGCGAAGCCTATCTAGACCGCGTGCGACGCGCGGGTTCCAGGGGGCCTCACCGCGCTGTCCTTTCGTGCGGCAATCTCGCGCATGGCTTCGCGGTCTGTTCCCCCGCCGAGAAGGCGGCACTCGCGGGAGACGTCGTTCCAAATCTCGGCATCATCACCGCCTATAACGACATGCTCTCGGCCCACCAGCCGTATGAAACCTTCCCGCCGATCATCCGGGAAGCGGCAAGGGAAGCAGGCGGCATCGCCCAGGTCGCCGGCGGCGTGCCGGCCATGTGCGACGGTGTCACCCAGGGCCAGCCGGGCATGGAGCTATCGCTCTTCTCGCGCGATGCGATCGCCATGGCGGCCGGCATCGGCCTCTCGCACAACATGTTCGATGCGGCCGTCTTCCTCGGCATCTGCGACAAGATCGTGCCGGGTCTGGTAATCGCAGCATTGAGTTTCGGCCACCTGCCCTCCGTCTTCATTCCGGCCGGACCGATGACTTCGGGCCTGCCCAACGACGAGAAGTCGCGCATCCGCCAGCTTTATGCGGAAGGCAAGGTCGGCCGCGCCGAGCTGCTCGAAGCCGAGTCCAAATCCTATCACGGGCCGGGCACCTGCACCTTCTACGGCACAGCCAATTCCAACCAGATGCTGATGGAGATCATGGGCTTCCATATGCCCGGCGCATCCTTCGTCAATCCCGGCACGCCGCTGCGCGATGCGCTGACGAAGGAAGCCGCCAAGCGGGCGCTCGCCATCACTGCGCTCGGCAACGAATTCACGCCGGCCGGCGAAATGATCGACGAGCGCTCGATCGTCAACGGCATCGTCGGCCTGCATGCGACGGGAGGCTCGACCAATCACACGCTCCATCTCGTCGCCATGGCGCGCGCCGCCGGCATAAAGCTTACCTGGCAGGATATTTCCGATCTTTCCGACGTCGTGCCGCTCATCGCGCGCGTCTATCCGAACGGCCTTGCCGATGTGAACCATTTCCATGCGGCCGGCGGCATGGGTTTCCTCATCAAGCAACTCCTGAAACAGGGCCTGCTGCATGACGACGTCCGCACCGTCTTCGGCCAGGGCCTGGAAGCCTATACGGTCGAGGCAAAGCTCGATGCCAATGGCCAGGTCGTGCGCGAACCGGCACCGGAAGAGAGCGGCGACAAGAAGGTACTTGCCTTGATCGAAACGCCCTTCCAATCGAACGGCGGGTTGAAGATGCTGACGGGAAATCTCGGCAAGGCGGTCATCAAGATTTCCGCTGTCAAGCCGGAACGGCACATCATCGAGGCACCGGCAATCGTCTTCCATGACCAGCAGGAGCTGCAGGATGCCTTCAAGCGCGGCGAGCTCAACAGGGATTTCGTCGCCGTCGTGCGCTTCCAGGGTCCCAAGGCGAACGGCATGCCGGAACTGCATCGGCTGACCCCGCCGCTCGGCGTGTTGCAGGACCGCGGCTTCAAGGTGGCGCTCGTCACCGACGGACGCATGTCCGGCGCATCCGGCAAGGTGCCTGCGGCAATCCACATCACACCGGAAGCCTCTGATGGCGGTCCGATCGCCAAGATCAGGGATGGCGATATCATCCGCCTCGATGCGATCGCCGGAACCCTGGAGGTACTGGTAGGTGCGGCGGAGTTTGATGCCCGCACGCCTTTCGTCGTCGATCTTTCCGACAACGAGTTCGGCATGGGCCGCGAGCTCTTCGCCGCCTTCCGCCGCAATGTCGGCCATGCGGACCAGGGAGCGAGCGTCTTTGCTTGACATGTCATATGGTTGTCTTCACCGGTTTCTATGAAGCGCAGGAACCGCCGAGAACCGAGGAGACACCCGATGCGTGCAGCAATCACCCGCCGTAACCTCATGGCCTTGCTGGCATCGACTGCCGCCATGCCGGTCTTTCCGACGATTGCCATGGCCGCCGGCGAAGGGTTTCAGGCAATCATCCTTTCGGACCTGCATTCGGCCTACGAACGCATGGGCCAGCTTCTTTCCGTCGTCGAGAAGCAGGTTACCGGCGCAGGCATTCCCCAGGTCATCCTGATCAACGGCGACATCTTCGAACTCGGAAATGTGGTTGCCTCCCGATCCGGCGGCGAAATCGATTGGACTTTCCTCGACGCTCTGGCGAAGCTTGCCCCGACCATCGTCAACATCGGCAACCATGAGCCGGACCTCGACAACGACCTCGCCCATTTCGTGGCGCGCGCTCGCGGGCTTGGCATTACCGTCCTCAGCAACATCATCGACAAACGCAGCGGCAAACCCTACACGCAGGCCGGCACGACGATCGAAGCCAGCGGGCTCACGGTGAAAATCGCCGCGCTGGGCACGGACGCCATCAACACCTATCCGAAGACGGCGCGCGACAAGCTGGACATTCCGAAGCCAGTGGAATGGGCCAGAGCAAACCTGCCGACACTGCTTGGCGGCGATGGCGTCAACATCGTGCTTAGTCATGCCGGCGTCGTGCCGGACCGCGATATCCTGCCGGTCGTGCCCGACGGCACGCTGATGATCGGCGGCCACGACCACCTGACGCTGACGCACGAGCAGGGTGAAACCCGCTATGTCCATACCGGATCGTGGTCTTCCGCCATCACGATCGCCACCTTCACGACTGCGGGCAAGGCTGCCGAACTGACGAGGATCGAGATCGATCGCAGCGGCCCCACCTCCTCCGTGCTCAAGGATCTCATTCCGACCGTGCTCGCCAGGCATCTCAAGGAAGAGGAGCGCGCCGTCGTTGCGCATACCGCGAAAACCATGACGCTCGGCGAAACCGCCCGGTTCGCGGCGGAAGCCATGGCGGCCAAGGCGAACGCCGATATCGGCTTCATCGGCCATACGTCGTTCGGCACCGGTCTGCCTGCCGGCGATATCAGCCGCTTCGACTTCAATGCGGCGCTGCGCTTCGAAGGCAAGCTCATGACATCGGAAGTCGATGCTGCCGTGCTCTCCGCCATATTGGCACGCTGCAATCAGGACGGCGCAATCCCGCTTGTCGCCCGCACGGGCGACTTCCTCTATGCAGCACCGAACGCTCCAGAAGGCAGTCAGCGCTACAGAATCGTCTGCAACGACTGGTCGGCCATCAATCAGAAGAGCTATTTCGGCCGCGACGACATCGCCTTCGTCGAAGTGCCCGATATCAAGCTGAAACAGCTCGTCATCGAAGCACTGGCGGACGGCTAAATCGTCACCGCAGCCCTCTCACCAGGAGCGGATATCGAGCGTCCGGTCGCGGTGGTTCGGATGGGTCGAGAAGACGAAGATGCGATCAAGCTCCTTCTGCGACAGCAGCCGCAGGAAACGGACCTCGACCGTGTTGTTGGCGAAGGTCTTCATCAACAGGCAGCCGACCTTGGTGATGCGCGCGTCCGGAATATCGAGATAGAACTGCTGCGGCAACGTATATTGCGTGAGGATGCCGAGAATGGCCCCGCTTTGGGAGATGCGCAGCACGTCGCAGCGGCGCTGCGCCATGTTCATCACACCCTTTTCGGTATACTCGATGCGGGCGGCATTCATGGTGTCTTCCATCTTGAACCGGGCCTCCCGGTCGTACATGAAAGACTCTTCCTTGTTCAAAAAATGATTTTTGGTCGGAGCAGCACTCACGACAAACCTCCTATTCTTCAATAGGAAAAGACTAGCCGGCGAAGTTTAACAGAAGGTTTGGAAGTCCCGCCCTGGAACAATTCTGCGCAGAGACCACAACAACATGGTAAACACCCCTTCACTCACGCAGTGCGATAAGTCTTACCCTGCGCGTCAAAAAGATGCAGTTTCTTCGGATCGGCCGAAAAGCGCATCGCTTCACCCTTGCGCACATTCAGGATGCCGGGAATTTTGACGATAATCGGCTCCTGATCGGCAAGGCCCTCGATATAAAGCAAGGTCACCTCGCCAAGCGCCTCGACGATCGAGACCCGCCCTTCAAAAAGATAGTCGTCACCGGTTGCGACCGAAAGATCCTCCGGGCGGACGCCAAAACTTGCCGTCTTGCCAGCTTCCGACGCGGCAGTGGCTACCGGCACATGCACCGCCTTGCCGCCCTTCAGGGCAACGGTCGTCACGTCGCCTGTCTCCGTGACGGTCGCGGGAATGATGTTCATCGCCGGCGAACCGATGAAGCGGGCAACGAAGAGGTTCTCCGGAGATTCGTAGAGTTCAAGCGGTGCGCCGACCTGCTCGATCCGGCCGGCCGAGAGCACGACAATACGATCGGCAAGCGTCATCGCCTCCACCTGGTCGTGGGTCACGTAAATCATCGTCGTGTCCGGCATCTGCTCCTTGAGCTTGGCGATCTCAATGCGGGTCGCGACGCGAAGTGCCGCATCAAGGTTCGACAGAGGTTCGTCGAACAGGAAGACCTTGGGATCACGGCAAATAGCGCGTCCGATCGCGACACGCTGGCGCTGGCCGCCGGAAAGGGCTTTCGGAAGACGATCGAGATAGGGGGTAAGCTGCAGGATTTCCGCCGCCGAACGGACACGGCGGTCGATCTCCTGCTTGCTCTCGCGGGCAATCCGCATGCCGAAGGCCATGTTGTCGTAAACCGTCATATGCGGATAGAGCGCATAGGACTGGAAGACCATGGCAATACCGCGCCGCGAAGGCGGGACTTCGTTCACGAGCTGGCCGTCGATATACATCTCCCCGGCAGTGATGCTCTCCAGGCCGGAAATCATCCGCAGCAGCGTGGACTTGCCGCAACCAGAGGGACCTACGAAGACCACGAACTCGCCCTGGCTGATGTCCAGGTCGATGCCATGCAGAACCTTCACCTGTCCATAGGCCTTGCGGATATCCTTCAGAACGACGCCAGCCATGATCACCTCCCCTTTTTGTTAGGCTTGACGGGCAAAGAACGCCCCCCAAGCCGGTAACTCCACTCGTCTGTCTTCCAGGCTGCTTTCAAATCCGTGACCGGTCAGAACTTCCCATTCGCCGACCGGAAGTTCCGTTATTGCTGCGGCCGCACTCATATTGAAAACGCAGAGCACAATTTCGTTGCCATGGCGCCGCTCGTATCCCAGGACTGTACCGTCTTCCGGCAGGAAAAGGATATCGCCCTTGGCGAAAGCCGGGTGCTGTTTGCGGAAGGCGAGGAAACGCCGGTACTGCTCCAGCACCGAAGCCGGATCGCCATATTGAGCCCCCACAGCCCGAAGCTGATGCTCGACAGGAATCGGCAGCCAGGTCTTCTCGGCCGTAGAGAACCCCGCTTGCAGCGCCTGAGAATCCCACACCATCGGCGTACGGCAGCCATCGCGGCCCTTGAATTCCGGCCAGAACTGAATGCCGTAGGGATCCTGGAGATCCGCGTAAGCGATATCCGCCTCGGTAAGCCCCAATTCCTCCCCCTGATAGATGCAGACCGAGCCGCGCTGCGTCATCAGGATTGCGGAGGTCATCTTGGCATAAGCATCCCGGTCAAGAATATCGGAGCCCCAGCGCGTGACGTGGCGCACGACATCATGGTTCGAGAAGGCCCAGCAGGCCCAGCCATCGGGTGCCGCCAGGGAAAACGCATCCTGGACCGCGACAACACGAGCCGCCGTCAAAGGATCGGGTGCCAGGAACTCGAAAGCATAGCACATATGCATCTTGTCGTTACCGGACGTATATTCCCCGACGATCTCCAATCCCCGCTGGCTGTCGCCGACTTCGCCGACCGCAGCGATCGCAGGGAACTCATCGAGCACCGCACGAAAGCGCCTCAGGAATTCCAGGTTTTCCGGCCGATTCTTGTCGTAGAGATGTTCCTGGAAGTTGTAGGGGTTCACCGCCGGCGCGGTGGAGGCGTTGCGCCGCGACGGTTCCAATGCCGGGTTGTCGCGCAGTTCCTTGTCGTGGAAATAGAAGTTGATCGTGTCGAGGCGGAAACCGTCGACGCCGCGCTGCAGCCAGAAGCGGGTCATGTCCAGCAACGCGTCCTGCACTTCCGGATTGTGGAGGTTCAGATCCGGCTGCGAGGTCAGGAAGTTGTGCATGTAATACTGCATGCGGGTCGGGTCCCACGCCCAGGCCGACCCACCGAAGATCGACAGCCAGTTGTTGGGCGGCGTGCCGTCCGGCCTGGCGTCGGCCCAGACATACCAGTCCGCCTTGGGATTGAAGCGGCTGGACCGGCTTTCGATGAACCAGGGATGCTGGTCCGAACTGTGCGACATCACCAGGTCGATCATCACCTTGATGCCGAGACGGTGTGCCTCGGCGATCAATCCATCGAAATCCGAAAGTGCGCCGAACATCGGATCGACATCGGTATAGTTCGACACGTCGTAACCGAAATCCTTCATCGGCGACGGGAAGAAGGGTGAAATCCAGACGGCATCGGCCCCGAGCGCGGCCACGTGCGGCAGGCGTGCCGTGATTCCCTTCAAGTCACCGATGCCATCGCCGTTCGAATCCTGAAAGGAACGCGGATAGATTTGGTAAATCACGGCTCCGCGCCACCAATCCTTATCGGGTGTTGCGGGGGTTTCTGCCGAAATGGTCATTCAATATCCTGTTGTTGTCAGATGAAATATCGGCTCAGCCGCCCTTGACCGAACCAGCAAGCAAGCCGCGCACGAGGTAACGCTGCAACGCGAAGAAGACAATCAGCGGCACGAGGATGGAGATGAAAGCAGAGGCCGTCAGGATTTCCCACCTTCCACCCATCGAGCCCAAAAGCGCGTTCAGAGCACCGGTCAGGACGAGCTGCTCCCTGTTGGTTCCGAGGAAGACCATGGCGACCAGGAGGTCGTTCCAGGTCCACAGGAACTGGAAGATCGAGAAAGATGCAAGGGCCGGGAACGACAGGGGAAGCACAATCCTGATGAAAATCTCGAAATCGCTTGCGCCGTCCACTCGAGCCGATTCGATGATCTCCTTCGGCAGCCCGGCGATATAGTTGCGCAGGAGATAAATGGCGAGTGGCATGCCGAATGCGGAATGCGCCAGCCAGATGCCGGCGTAACTTCTCGACGGCACGCCGAAGAACGTGCCGATCTCGTTGTACATCCGCAGCAGCGGAATGAGCGACATCTGCAACGGTACGACGATCAACCCCACGACCATTGCGATAATCAACGCACGGCCGGGAAACTCCATCCAGGAAAGCGCATAGGCCGCAAAGGCGGCGATCAGGATGGGTATGATCGTCGAGGGAACAGCAACCGTCAGCGAATTGACGAAAGACTGCCCGATCCCCTGGGATGTGAGCACGGTATTGTAATTCTGCGTGGTGAAAGTCGGCGGCGTAGCGATCGTGAGGTACACGCGTCGTCCACGCTCGCTCTCGAATGGACCGTTCTTCGTGTAGGTGTAGCTGCCATCCTCATTGACGGTCAATGTCTCCCCTTCTCCGAGATCTGCCGGCTGGCCGGCCTGGAACTCCCCTGGAGCAGCGACACGCGTGCCGAAAGCCCGCACGGTTACGCCCTGCCCCGCCTCGAAAACCGAGCCGGAGATGACATAGTTCGTCCCTTCCTGCCGTGCGGCAGACGGGTCTGCCAATCGCGACGCCGTGGTTTGCGAGGCGCTGCCGAAGGCGGTCCACCACCCCGACGATGTGATCTGCGCCGGATCACGGAAGGAGGTGACGAGGATACCGAGCGTCGGGATCAGCCAGATGATGCAGATCAGGAGCACCGACAGGTGAACGATGAGACGGGGAAGTCCGATACGGCGAAGACCAGCAACAGCATTCATCTCAATGGCCTCCCGTTTCCTTGTTCGCCTGGCGGATATTCCAGATCATGATCGGTGTCACCGCCGCCATGATGACAAGCGCGATGACTGCACTTCGGCCGGAATCGCCTCCGCCCCGGAACATCCAGTCGAACATCAGGTTCGCGAGTACCATCGTGTTCCACTGGCCGTTGGTCATGGTCAGCACGATGTCGAAAACCTTCAGCACCAGAATGGTGATGGTCGTCCAGACGACGGCGATCGTGCCCCAGATCTGCGGCACCATGATCTTCCAGAAAATCTGCCAGCCGTTGGCGCCATCGATGACCGCCGCCTCGATCGTCTCCTCGGGAATGCCACGGAGCGCTGCCGACAGGATGACCATGGCAAAGCCGGTCTGTATCCAGATGAGGATGATCATGAGGAAGAAATTGTTCCAGAAGGGCATCGCTATCCAGACCTGCGGATTGCCGCCGAAGAACTGTACGACGGAGTTCAGGAGGCCGATCTGAGTCTCGTTGCCGCCGCGATACTCGTAGATGAATTTCCAGATGACCGAGGCGCCGACGAAGGAGATCGCCATCGGCATGAAAACGAGGCTCTTGGCGACATTGCCCCACCAGATGCGGTCGGTCAGGACGGCGATGACGAGGCCGAAGAAAGTGCAGGCCGCCGGAACGACGGCGAGCCAGAGGATGTTATTGAAGATCGACTGGCGAAACTGATCATCGAAGAGCGCCCATCGGTAATTCGCAAAACCGACGAAACTGCCGCCGGACCGATCATAGAAGGACAGGATGAAGGTCGCGACGACCGGATAGACCAGATAGACCCCGAGCAGGATCAGCGCCGGCCCCAGGAACAACCAGGGGCGGACGACGGCCCGGCGATTGAGATTGACAGACGCCGTCCGGACATTCTCCTTCGGCACCGGAAAGACGATCTGGAGCAGCTTGTCGGAGAGCCAGTAATAGAGCGCACACGCAAAAACGCCGGCGATTACCACGCCGACGGCCGAGACGATCTGCGATACCATGTCCCCTCCTTGTGGCCAGCATCGCAGGAGGATGCTGGTTCTTTTTGGCGGCTATCCGCCCGCTGTTATGGTCGAAGAACAGTCAATCTTTTGAAAATCAATCTGTTGGAAGCCGCGCCGGTCTCGCCGGCGCGGCAATAAGCGGATTTACTTCAGGCCGTCCCATGCCTTCTGAATGTCGGACGCGACCGTCTTGGCGTCCTTGCCGCCGACATAGTCGACCATGCCGGTCCAGAAGGCACCGGCGCCGATCTTGCCCGGCATAAGGTCGGACGCGTCGAAGCGGAAGGTCGTCGCAGTGGTCAGGGCCTCACCCTGCTTCTTCAGGACCTCATTGGCGTAGGCATCGGGATTGGCGCCCTTGAACGGCGTCAGGAACGATGACTGCGCCATCCAGACCTCATGCGCGATCGGCGTTTTCAGGAATTCGATGAAGGCCTTGGCGGCTGGCGAATCCTTGGTGATCGCGAACATCGTGCCCGCGCCGAGGACCGGCGTTCCCAGTTCCGGCTTCGAAGCATAGGTGGGCAGGTAGAAGAAGTCGGCATCGGTGCCGAGCTTCGTATCGGGCGGGAAAAAGGACGGAACGAAGGAGGCCTGGTGATGCAGGTAGCATTTCGGCGGAATGCCGAAGAGGCCCTTGGGGCTGTCGCGGAAATCGGTGGAAGCCACTGCCGCCACGCCGCCACTGACATATTTCTCATTTTTTGCGAACTTGCCGAATTCCTCGATCGCGCCAACGACGGCCGGGTCGTCGAACTTGACCTCGTTACTGACCCACTTGTCATAGACCTCCGGTTTCTGGGTCCGCAGCATCAGGTCCTCGACCCAGTCGGTCGCCGGCCAGCCGGTCGCGCCGCCCGAACCGAGGCCGATGCACCATGGAACGCCACCATCCTCAACGATCTGGTCGCTGAGCTTGAAGAGGTCCTCCATGGTCTTCGGGACCTCGTAGCCCGCTTCCTCGAAGTTTTCCGGCACGTACCAGACCATGGACTTGAAGTCCGCCTTGAAGGGGAAGCCGAAATAGGCCTCCTTGCCATCCTTGCCCTTGTAGGTGCCGTAGCGGATCCAGTCGGCGCCCGAGCCGTAATTGCTCTTGACCCAGTCGGAATTCTCCTGGCCGAGCGGGGTCAGGAGGCCCTTGGCGGCGAGATCGGCCAGCAGACCCGGCTGCGGAATGATGGCGATATTCGGAGGGGAGCCGGCCTGCGTATCGATGACGATCTGCTGCTCGTAATTTTCCGAGGAGGAATAACGGCCGTCAATGCCGGTTGCGGCATTGAAATAAGCGAGAACGCTGTTGAACAGGACCTCGTCTTCGCCACGCCAAGGGCCGAACAGCGTGAGGCTCTGTCCTTTCAGATCCGAGTGAGCGGCCTTGAAATCCTCATAGCTCTTCCAGTTGAAACGCGAATCCTCACCCGGTGCGAACTTAAGTTCCTGGGCGGCTGCGCTGCCTGCAAGGAGTGTCGCAAGCGCCGCGCCGATCCAAAATGATGTCTTCATAAAATCATCCTCCCATTGCCCCGGCTTTTGCTACCCCGCCGGGAGTTCCCAAACATAGGAAGAGATTTAACGCTCTGGCGACGGAGTCAACCCCTCCGCCGACAGCATGTCGAAGATCGCAAACGCTCAATGCTACCCTAAAACTTCGGCGCCGGCTTTCCCGCGGCGCGATAGGCGGCGATTACGGTGTTGGCCATCAGCATTGCGATGGTCATAGGGCCGACGCCACCGGGAACCGGCGTAATCGCGCCTGCGATCTCAACGGCTTCGGCATAGGCAACGTCACCGACAAGCCGGGTCTTGCCCTCGCCCTTGTCCGGCGCCGGCACGCGGTTGATGCCGACGTCGATGACCGTTGCGCCAGGTTTCACCCAGTCTGCCTTGACCATCTGCGGACGTCCGACCGCAGCGACGAGGATATCCGCGGTGCGGCAGATCGTGGCGAGATCCCTGGTCTTCGAATGCGCCATGGTGACGGTCGCATTGGCAGCGAGCAGCAGCAGCGCCATCGGCTTACCAAACAGGTTGGAGCGGCCGATGACGACGGCATTGAGGCCCGAAAGATCACGACCGTGTATACGGTTGACGAGCAACATGGCACCGGCCGGCGTGCAGGAAATGAGACCGGTATCGAGATCGCCGGTGGCAATCTTGCCGGCATTGACGACATGCAGGCCGTCGACATCCTTTTCCGGCGAGATGGACAGGATCACCGGCTCGGCATTCAGGTGCTTCGGCAACGGGAGCTGAACCAGGATACCGTGGATGGCCGGATCGGCGTTAAGCTCCGCAACAAGCTTTTCCAGTTCCTCCTGCTTCGTGTCTTCCGGCAAGCTGTGCTGGATCGAGTTGAAGCCGCACTGCTTGGCCATCTTGCTCTTGGAATTGACATAGGCATGGCTCGCCGGATCGTTACCGACGATGACGACCGCCAAGCCCGGCTGGACGCCTGTTTCCCTTTCGAGCGAAGCAGCCGCTTCGGTCACGGCCGCAATGACGGACGCTGCCGCCTCTTTCCCATCGATCACCACAGCCACGCGTACCTCCCGCTTGAACCGTTGCCAATGTATACACGGGCACGTATAAAATTTGCTCGCCAACGCCTATGCTGGTCGCAGACGGCAAATGCAAGAGGATTCGATGTCGCGGGGCCTTATCTTGCGGATGCGCTCCGGCGGGCGGAGTGCATCTGCACACGTTCTCGTAGCTCGGTCATGTGACGGCGCAGCTCACGAACCTCTTCAGCCCTGCGAATATCCTGTTGAGAAACAAGCGGCCTCGCATGGCTCGCTTCTTCCGCAAGGCGGGCGGACGTAATGGGCGAGACCAGCGGCGGAAGGTCGGCCTCCTGCGCCAGCCTCCGGTTAACCATCAATACTTCGCGGATATGATCGACGAGCGGGCGATCATTGGCGGGAGCCGGATAATGCGGGCGCCGAGGGTGCTTCGGCTCATGGAAAGGATCATCGCAGCGCGGGGCATGAAGCTCTTCGAAAGCATTTTCCGGCTCGGGAACGTCCTCCCGCCAGTCCGGCCCAACTGTCAGCTCCGGCTCGGTTGCGAGTTCCGCTTCAGCGCCATCTACCGGAACCTCGCCCGGTTTGCGACGCGTAAAAAAGACGAGCATCGAACCGAGGCAGAAGCCGGCCAATGCACCTGCACCCGATATCTCGGCGACCGACAGGCCGCGCGCTTTCACCCTCTCGACCGTTGCCGGAACAAGAACCTCAACCTTCGCTGCCGCAGTTTTCGGGTGCGTCTCGCCGCGCTGAAGCGCATCGAGATAGTTCCTGCGCGCCTCACCGACCGCGGCTTCGAGACCTGCGAGCCTCGCGGCGGAATCGACGATCTCCTTGTCACCCGGCTTTCTCGACTTCGCCGCCTTGAGTTCGGCCAGATGTATGGCAGCCGCCTTCTCCTGCTGGCCAAGTGAAGCCGAAAGCTGCTTCAGAGCCGTCTGAATGCCGGACCGCGCATCCTCGAGCGCCGCTCGGGCTGCGAGCAAGCGCGGGTGGCGAGGGCCGAGATCGCCTGCGAGCCGATCGACGGCGAGCTTTGCTTCGATATATCTCTGCCGCTGATAGTCGAGGCCGGTATATTCCAGGCTATCCGGCAACGGTTTGCTCAGAATGTCGTCGAATTTCATTTCAGACGCCTGCACGGCCTTCTGCTTCAGCTCTGCAAGCTGAGCTTCTGCGCCAGAGATCTCCGCAGTCAGTTGTTGTTCTTCGCTTTCCGCCCGGCGCAGTTGGGCAAGCTTTTGCTGGTCCGTTTTCGCGATGAAGCCGGAAAGCGACGCCTCGGCATGCTCAAGAGTCTGACGCAGCTTTTCCACCAACGGCTCAGACGCGCCGTTCCCCGAAATGGCGATCTCGTCACTCAGCGTGTCGCCGAGCATGTTGGCGATTTTCACCGCCTCGTCCGCTTCCGCGGCGGTGACTGAAACCGTGAGTTCGCCTGCCTGGCGGTCGTAGCTGGTCAAGATCGCCTGAGAAAGCCGGTCACGCAGCCGGTTCTCAGCCTGTGATACCGTCATCGCCTCGCCGGAGACGATATCGGAGGCCACACTTAGGAGGCTCGAACGATCAACGGCGAATTCGCTGCCGCCTCCCAGGTTGAGAGCGCGGATCAGATTGTCCAGACTCCGCTTCGAATGCAGCGCCGCAGCGGCATCGTTGATCGCGCGCTCGCTTGCTGCTTCGATCTTCAGCCGGGTTTCAGCTTCGAACTTTTGCGGAACCGATGCAGCCATTGGAAACGCCAAGGCAGCACCAATCAGTGTAATGACGCTGACCTTGAGGAGAGTGAAACGCATCGCGGCATGCATCGATCCGGCGTCGGCGGGTATGGCCGACGCCTCCGGATTCCGGTCTTCTATGATTTTCACCGACTGATACATGGATGACCACATAAATCCATGCCGCCGGCATCCTCGCAGGCAGCCTTTGATTAAGGCAGTCTAAATTTGTATGGCAAAGAAAGAGTTAACTTGTCAGGCGAAAGACGCTTTAGCCGGCATCGACGGAACTTTCGCTCCAACCCGAACCGGCGCGTCTTCGATGAAGCCGGATAAGCCAGATCCCGCCATGACGACCAGACCAGCGGGAACCGACGATAGACGCCGCTCCATCCGCCTTTCCGCAGCTGGGTTTGCCGCGTCGACGATGATGAGATCGCAACGCTGCACGATATCATCATCAGCATTGATCGTCACGATATCGTGCCACGGCGCATGGCGGGCAAAATGGCTCCGTAAAGCGGCTGTACGGGCGGTATCCTCGCTGGCGATACCGATCCGGCAGCCCTTTTCCAGGAACGTCAGCAGCGCGGGAACGAATGTGCTCGCCGAGAACCGGACGCGGGCAGGCTTTGCCCGCAGCGCATTTGCCAACCGGCCGAGAATGCCGTTTCCGCCCGGCAATAGCAGTCGACGACTCAGCTGATCCCGATAAAGGGCATCGACAACCTGACGCAGAGCCGTCCGTTCATCGACAAATGCGAGCGTCGTTCGGTTGCCGCGCAATGAAATCAGCCCCTCCGCGAGAGCGAGCGCTGCATTCCAGCCGAGGTCGCAGGTGCGCAGACCGAACAAAGTCCGGGATGACGCAGATACCAGGAATTCTACCGATGCGTTCATCGGTGTGCTCCACGATGAAGGACGAACAATTTCGCCGAACCTTAAGGGAGCGCGCTGAAATTCCACTTAAACCATTTGTTAAAATTCGAGCGATCCGTGCATTTCCGGGACTGCTCATAAACGAAAAGCCGGCCCATAAGGCCGACCTCTGTCAGGGTCCACCTAAATCATTTCAATGGCCTGATGATTGCGGCGCCTCGATTTTCACGCCTTCGACGATCTTCCGGCCCGGATTCGGATTCTTGTTGCCGCGCGAAGCATTGTTGCGAATATCTTCCTTCGAAAGATAATCAAGCTGTTCGACCAGTACTTCCGACACCAGGCCCTCGCCGAGCTTCTTGTTCATGCCGTCCTTGATGCTCGAGCGGAATTTTTCGAGATCGAAGGCGCCCGGTTTGCTGAGATCGACCATCTTGTTGCCGATCAGCAGGGTGAAGAGCTCATCAGTCGTCACCTCCGTTATCGGCAGCTTGACGCCCGTGATCTTCTGTTTGTCCACCATGAAGGAAACGCGGCCCAGGAAGTAACCGGTGATCGCGCCATCCGAAATCACCGGTATGGTGATCGATTCCCCCGGTATCAGTTCAAGAAGCTCCTTCTTCTTGGCCTCCTCATCGACCGGCGTCGGCGCGGCAGACATCTGCACGGAGAAATATACCGCTCCGAGCGTAACGATGCAGACCCAGAGACCTGTAAGAAGGAGCTTGATCATCAGACCTCGCCGTAGGTGAACTGTTCCTGGGTATAGGTTCCATCACCATCGGCGTCGCGAGCGGCGTTCTTCAGGAGATCCGCAACCGCACGCACGGCATGCAAATGTGCCTCGACCCGGCGAGCGTTGAGGGCAAGTTTGTCCTTCAAGCCATGCATCTGGTCGACATAACCGATGGCGAGTTCCCTGGGGTCGGTGCCACGGAAGAGCATGGTCAGTTCATAGAGGCATCGGCTCTTGTGAGCATTCGAGACCTTCAGATCAAATTCCGGGTCGCGGCCGATCCGCTGATTTTCATTGTCGATTATCATCTCCAACCGGCCAAGCACGGTCTTGATGCGATAATCATTCGAAACGACTTCCATATTTTCTGCCCCAGTCTGAGTCATGTCAGGCCTCATTGCTCTTGCCGACGCCGAGAACCTGACGTTCAAAATCGGTAATCATGCTCATCGCGCGGCTGCGATCATTCTCGTCGGTGGTGGTGTTGACCGTCCCGTGCCGTTCAGCCCGTGCGAGTGCCTGTGAATACATCTGCTCGGCGATGCCGATTCCACCCTTCTCGGACATCTCGTCAGCAATCTTCTCGGCCATCATGCTCTTCCAGAACTCACCCGCCGAGCCCTTGCCGTAAACCTCCTCGGTTTCCTTGGGGAGCATGGAATTCACGAAAGTCTGCAACACCGAAGCTTCGAACTTGCGGTATTCGTCCGGCATTTCGGCGATCTCTTTCGGCATGACCGGGTTGCCGAGGCCTGCTTTCGTCGCAGGAGTGTCGATGATGTTCATGGCGGCGCCGAAACCCTTGCCGACTTCCGCGAGACTCGTCGCAGCAAAAGCCGCCTTGCTCGCCTTCAGCTTCGCCTGCGCCTCTTGTACGGCGGCAGGGTCGGCGGCACGGACGACATCCAAAACCAGATCGCTTGGAGGTGAAATCGCCACGTCAGTTCCTTTCAATGAATGCCGTGAACTGCATCCAGGAAAGGCGCAGGGCACAGCAGCAAGTTTGCAACGGCACATGATCCTGTCGGAATCCGATTCGCATCGGGTGATCTGCGCAATGAGGGGACTATGGCGTCCGAAGCTTGCTGGAGGCTGGCGAGTCTATTTGATCATCTGCACGCCCAAGGTGATCTCGATGAGCTCACTTATGGTGTCATCAGCCGCCTCGCGGTCTTCGTGATCGCGGGCCTCCTTCATGTTCTCCTCCAGGCGATCGGCCTTGGTCCGCTCCTTGAGAACCTTCATCTCCTGAAGTTGCTGGATGCCCGCAAGCTGACGCTCCTTCATGGTCAGGCGACCGAAGCGCTCGGCATAATGCTGTGAGAATTGCCGATGGATGGGTTCCATCGAGCCGATAGCTCCGATCACGTCCTCCATCGACTGATTGACTTCGGCCCGGTGGCGGGTCGTCGCGGCAAGCTCGTGTTCGGCCATCTTCTCCATATGCCGCTGAACCGCCACCAGGCGCTTGAGTTTGTCCGACCTCTTTGCTGGACCTGCCATTTTCGCCTCTCCTAGAAGGATGTGAAGATCGGCACGAAGCCATCCACGTAGAGGCGAATGAAGGCGGCGATCGAGAGATAAAGAAGGAAAAGCCCACCCATCAGCAGAAAGGGCGTGGAAATAAAGTAAACCGGAATCTGCGGCGCGAGCTTGTTGATGAAGCCGATCGCGACGTTGAACATCAGACCATAGATCAGGAACGGGCTTGCCAGCCGCAGCATGATCATGGTCGAGGCACGCAACGTATCCGTCAGCGTAATCAGAATCCTCTGTGAATCGATCACGGCACCCACAGGCGTTGCCGCGTAGGAATCGACGAGGGCACGGAAAACGATGTGATGAAAATCCATCATGAACAGGAGCAGCAGACCGCTCAACGTCAGCAGGTTTGTCAGCTGGTTTTCCGAAGCATCTTCCAGAATGTCCTGGCCGCCTGGCGCAGTAAAACCGATCGACATGGTCAGAATCGCGCCGGCGAACTGCATGCTGAGGGTGTAGAGCCGGGCGATCAGGCCATAGCCGATGCCAATCAAGGCTTCGGTAAAGATCAGGCCGATATAGGTGGCATCCGGTGAAGACGCCTTCGGGTAGATCATATCCCAGAGAACCGGCAGTATTGCCATGGAAAGGGCGACGGCCAGGAAGAGCCTGACCTGTGCCGGCACGCGAGCGCTTCCAAAGCCCGGCAGGACCATAATGCACCCGCCCATGCGGCAAAACGCAAGGAAGAGTGCGAGAATGGTCCCCTGCGGGTCGGTAATCATAAAAAGTCCCTTAGGCCCTAGAGGCCGGCGGTCACGAGATCGCACCCAGAATCTTGATCTCGAGGCCTTTCGCCAGTTCCACATGTGACAGAACCGGCAATGTTGCAAAGAGTCGTTCGATGATCATGCGGACATAGGAGCGTGTTTCCGGGGACGTGACAAGCACGAAGGGCAGACCCCGATCCATGAATTCACGGATAACTTTGGTCGCCTGCTCACTGAATTCCTCAAGCGTGCGCGGATCGATGTCGAATTCGACCACTTCTCCCTTGGCATCTCGCTTGAGGGCCTGATGGAAAAGCATGTCCCACTTGTTACCGAGACGCAGCACGCGCAGCACGCCGTTGTCGGCAAGGTCACCGCAGAGCTGTTGCGCCATTCGCACGCGCACATGCTCGACGATCTGTTCCGTCTTGCGGACATGCGGCGCCAGTTCCGCCACCGCTTCCAGGATGAGATGCAGATTGCGGATCGAGACGCGTTCGGCCAGCAGCAGTTTCAGCACCGCCTGCAGACCGGAATAGGACATGTGCGATGAGCAGATTTCGTCAGCAAGCTTCTTGTATTCCGGATCGAGACGGTCGATCAGGATCTTGACGTCCTTATAGGAGAGAAGCTGCGGCAGGTTGTTGCGGATGACTTCCGACAGATGGGTCAGCACGACCGAAACGTTGTCGATCGGATGGAATCCTTCGCGCTTCAGGTCTTCGGCGAAAGTTTCAAGGATCGAGACCGCGGGCATTCCAAAGGCGGGCTCGCGGATTTCGTCGCCGGGAATGCTCGGCTTGCGGCCAGACCCGGTGACGACAAGCACATCGCCGACGCGCAATACGTTGGAAGCGATCGTCGTGCCATGGATGCGGATCTGGTAGGACTTTTCAGGGATGGCGATGTCGTCGCAGACCTTGATTTCCGGCACTACGAAGCCGTACTGGGTCGCAAACTTCTTGCGCATCTTGCCAACGCGGAAAGCAAGTTCCTGATGCTGGCCGAGCAGTCGGGTCGAGACCTGCTTGCCGAGCGCAAGTTCGATTTCAGCAGTCTTGAGGACCGATTTGACCGATTCCTTCTCGGCTTCCTTGCTCTGGACGACCTTCTTTTCCTCGTCTTCCCGACGGGCCTTGTTCTCTGCCTCGACACGGCGTGGCACCAGCCAGGCACCGAAACCCAGAGCGCCACCCAGGGCAACGAAAGGCAGGAGGGGCAGACCCGGCACGATGGCAAGCAGGCCCATCAACGCAGCGGACATCGATAGGGCGCGCGGATAGCCGCTCAATTGATCGACGACAGCCTTGTCGGTGGACCCGGCCGTGCCGCCGCGGGTCACAAGGAGGCCGGCCGCGAGTGAGACAATAAGTGCCGGAATCTGTGAGACGATGCCATCGCCGACGGAAAGCTTGACGAAAACATCCGCCGCCTCGCCGATCGGCAAGCCGTGGCGGAAGTAACCGATGATGATGCCGCCGAAGACATTGATAGCGGTGATGATGAGACCGGCAATCGCGTCGCCGCGAACGAATTTCGACGCACCGTCCATCGCCCCGAAGAAGGAGCTTTCCTCTTCAAGCTCGGAGCGGCGGCGCTGGGCCTCCTTCTCGTCGATAATGCCTGCCGACAGGTCCGCGTCGATCGACATCTGCTTGCCGGGGATGGCGTCGAGGGTGAAGCGGGCGCCGACTTCCGCGATACGCGTCGCACCCTTAGTGATGACGATGAAATTCACGGTGACGAGGATCATGAAGACAATCACGCCGATCACGAAGTCGCCGGACATGACAAGGCCGGAAAAGCCCTGGATCACGTTGCCCGCGGCGCCATGACCTTCATGGCCCCGCGAGAGGATCACGCGCGTCGTTGCGATGTTGAGCGACAAGCGCACCATGGTCGCGATCAGCAAAACTGTCGGAAACGACGAGAAATCGAGCGGACGCTGGATCCACAGTGCCACCATCAGGATCAGCACCGAAAATGCGATCGAGAAGGCAAGACCGATATCGATGAGGAAAGGCGGTATCGGCAGGAAAAGGATGCAGAGGATGGCGACGATGCCGAGAGCAAAGCCGATGTCACGGCCGCTCGGAGCTACCTTCGGTATGGATAATGCAGGTGGTTGCGCCATGGATTTCCCGTCTCTTCATGAGATGGCGGCAGGACATTCTCCTACCAGTTCACATCCTGACTAACGGGCGAAGCTTGCGCGAAGGTGGGGTGGGAAAAGCCGGCGGGCAGCAATCGCTCAAAAGCCGGACTGCACCCGCGAAAAGACCAGATTGGCGAAAAGATTGATCTGACCGCCGATAAATGGTGCTGTGATACCGATCGTAATCATGATCGCGACGATCTTCGGTACGAAAGTCAGCGTCATTTCCTGGATTTGCGTCAGCGCCTGGAGAAAGGCGATGGCCACGCCCACGACCATAGCCACGACAACCGCGGGGCCGGAAGCGATCAGGACCGTCCAGATCGCCGCCTGCATGATGTCCAGGGCATCGGCCTCATTCATCGCGCTTATCCTGATTCGCAGCTATTTCGATCAGGTATCTGTAGCGCCGTCGTCGGTATCAGTCGAGCCATCGGAAGTGTCATCCTCGGCCGGGAACGGTTCATCCGAGAATACGACGCCGGCCTGCAGCAGGATCTTGTTGTCGTCTTCCGTGATGGCGACGACGCCGTCGGAATAGACCTCGACTTCCTTGACCTTGCCGGTGAGCGTATCGTCGGCGCTCTTGACATATTTGCCGATCAGATCGCTCGCACGCGTCAACGCCTCTGCCTGCAACATGCTCTTCAGATGCGTGTTCGTCTGGATCGACTGCTCGACCTGCGAGAACGTCGCAAGCTGAGAGATCTGCTCGCTCGCATCCATGGGATCGGTCGGATCCTGGTACTTCATCTGCGCTATGAGAAGCTGCAGGAAGTTATTGTAGTTGAGACTGGCGTTATTCGCCGCATCGCTCGATGCACCGGCATTCGCCCAGGGGTTGGCCGCTGCCGATGTAACCGGATCTACCGCCATGGCGCGATCTCCTTGCGGATGCGCTCGACGGTCGCGGGCGCAATTTCCTGGTTATTGAGAATGCGGTCTTCCACCGGGTAGAGCGCTCGGATCGCCTTGAGTGCATCGAAGGCCCGGCCGGAAGCAACCATCCCGTCAATCCGTTTCAATTCCGCCAGAACCTCATCGTCATTGAAGCAGGTGAGCAGCATGGCGACAGACTTGCGGAACAACGTCATCGACTGTTCCCGGCCGTCCGGATTGATAAGCATCATCTGGGCGATGAAGTAGAGCTGACGAAGCGGTGTGGTCGCATCTTCCGGCTGAAGAACATGGTTTTCCAAAAGGAATGTGACGTCGTTGAGGAATTCCAGCGCGACCTTGCGATCAACGCGCAACACGGCGCCGTTGATGAAGATCCGCTCGCCGGATTTCAAGGAGATGCGAAGCGTACTTTTCATTTAAGTCCATCCCTGATGATGGTGGTCACGTCTATAACGCCCTGGAAATTGGCCGATTCGCGTTTTCTGATCTTCTCGCATTCCTTCAATATCCAGATGGCAATGGAGATCAGATCCGCCCGCAATTCGGTAGCCAACTCGTTATCGGGTTGCCTCAAGTCTTCGATGAACCGGATCCAGACACGCCGGGTATAAAACAGAGCCTCGATCGTCGCGCGCGAATAACCTTCTTCATCGCGAGCCGCGATCAGAAGTTCAATGGAACGATCAAGGGCCTGCCGCTCGCGATCCTTGGCGTCTGCGACGCCGTCCTCCATGATCTCGGCGTATGAAAACTGGTACATTCATGTATCCTTCATCTTCACGACCTTCCTTTTAATCATCAAAGGAAGTTGGCGAGGCTCAGCTGCTGTATTTTAGCCGTCACTGTATATGCAGTTTCGAGAAGTGTCTTCAACGTATTGAGACGAGTAGCCGCCTCCTCCGGATCGACATTTTCCATGTCTCCCAGGCTCTTCGTCAGAATATCTTCTTGCGCCTGCAACCTTTCCTCAACCTTGGAAACCCGTTCGGTGGAGATACCAATCGTCGTCCGCTGCTGATTGATGCTGTCTACGCCGTTCATCGCCTTGTTGATAACAGCGTTGGTTCGCGAGCTTACGGCTTCACGAGCCTCCTGGCTGACGCTGGTCTGCAGAAGCTCCATCGAGACGATCGATGCGAACGCGAAATTGCGCATGCCGGCACTGTTGGCATTCGTCGAGCTGTCGATGACCTCGGTCGGGCTGATACGGCTCTTCATGTTCTCGTCGCTTGCGCTGGAGAAGAAGGTTGTCCAGAGATCCTGACCAGCCAGCGCCGCCGGATGCGGCGGATCCGTGAGGGGAGCCGTCCCGTTGAACTTCGCCTCGAGGTCATCGAGGAAATCGTTCATCTGATCTTCCGTCATCGCCGACAGACTCGGTATGGGCGGGACCTGCGACGACATGTAATAATTGAGTTCGGTGTCGAAGGCCGCCTTCGCCGGTGATCCCGGTGCAAAGTAATCCTCCATCGGCTTCACGTCGGTATTGATGCCGGCGAAGATATATTCGCCCTTGACTGAAGTATTCGCAAAATCCGTGAATGCGGCAAGCGAGGCAGACATCGTCTGGCGCGCCGTCGCCAGGCTCGTCTCGTCGGTAGAACTGCCCAGCGTCAGAATTGCGCTCTGAATATCAAGGCCGAGCTTGTTCATGTTATCGAGCGAGAGTTCCGCGCTTTCCAATCGTGTGGTCGCAAGCGAGGCGGTATTGAGCAAAGATTCGATACGGCTGATTTCGCGCGAAAGGTCGAGCGCGCGCGATGTGCTGGCGCCCAAGGTAACACCAAGGTCCGCGTGCTTCATGGTCACGGACTCTTGGTTGGCCTTCACCATTTCGCGCTGCACGCCGGCGATCGAATTTCGCATCGTGGTCTGGACGGACAATGTGGAAATGAAAGAGGTCTTCATGATCAGCTCGCAATATCCAATAGGGCCTGCATCATCTCATCGACCGTCGCCATCAGCTTGGTACCGGCCTTGTACGACTGCTCTATATCGAGAAGCAGCGACAATTCCTCGTCGAGACTGACGCCCGTGTTGCTGGAATAGGCATCAAGGGTTCGGGTCAGCATGGCCGTTTTCGACTCGTCGGCCGCAGTCGCCGTACTGCGAAGCTGTTCCAGCCAACCCATGGAATCGGATGCAAAAGATAGAAGGTCCGGAGCGTCGGCGATTTCCGTCAACGGGTCGAAGGTCATCGGCGCTTCGAGATTTTCATTATACTTGTCGAGCAGATCGCCATAGCTGCTGCCGCCGGTGTTGACGACGTAGGCGGCTCCGTTGATGCCGCCATCACGCAGCTTGTCAGGCGTACCCGCCGGGGGAACCACCACCGGATTGACGAAGATCCGTGAGGCAAGGCCCGGCACGATCGCACCGGAAGCAGGAATTGCTGTCTGCTGGACGCCGGAGCTATCCTTATACGCAAAAAGACCGGTCATCGGCGTTAGAGCACCGGTAGGCCCTGTTTCAGCAAAAGCCGTAATAAGACCGCGGGCAATCTCGTCGAGCTGACTCTGGAAGGTCGGCGCAACCGTATCGCGAAGCTGCAGCAACGCCTGGATCGAACCCTTGGCGCTCGTGTTGGCGGCCTCACCGGCTTTGAGAGCCACGCCATCAATGTAGACACCATTGCCGTTGGTCGATGCGTCGAAAGCGGCCGTCGGCTGGAACGTCACCTTGCGGGGAACGGTCTCGAACAGCGTCACCCCGTCGGAGGTATAAAGCACCAGGTCGTTGTTTTCGCGAATATAAGACGTTACGCCAACGATTTCGGAAATCTGCTTTACGAGAGCTTCGCGCTCGTCGAGCGCGTCATTGGCGTCGGTGCCGCTTGCCGTTGCATTCTTGACCTGATTGTTGACGCTCTCCAGTTTGGAAAGCAGCGAGTTCAGCTCATCGACATCTTGCTTGATCTGATCGTCAGCATCCTTGCGGATCTGCTGGAGTTTGTCGGCAGCCGTATTCAGGCCCGTCGCCAGATCTTGCGCACTGGAGATGACGGAAATGCCCAGGCCGGTATCGTTGGCGGTTGAGGCAAATGCATCCAGATTGTTGCGGAAGGCCGTAATCAGCTTGGCGGGAGACAGCTCGTTGGAGTTGCCACCCATCAGGTTCTTGATCTCTTCGAGGCCATCCAGGAGCGTCCGCTGCCCGCTTGCAACCGACGAGCTTTCAATCGTCTGACGCAGGAGCGGCGCATTTTGGGAGCGGACGATATCGCCGATCATCGCCCCGTTTCCACCGGTCACCACCACTGCGGAACGACGGATATAATCCGGGTTCTGTGCATTGGCGATGTTCTTCGAAACCACGGCCGATTGCGTGCCGGAGTTGTTGAAAATGGATTGAGCCGTGGACAATGCTGACGAAAGCGACATTCTTTACTAGCCTCTTGAGATTTATTCTCTCGACTGTCCTGTCCGCTTACCTCTTCAGGTTGATGAGGACGTCCATCAAGTCTGAGCCGGTCTGAAAGACCTTGGAATTTGCGGTATAGACGCGCTGGGATTCGATCATCTCGGTCAGCTCGTTGGCGATATCGACGTTGGAGCTTTCCAGCGCACCGGAATAGATCTCACCAAAAGAGCCGCTCTGCGGGAAACCGATGGTGACGACGCCGGAATCATTGGTCGGCAGATAGACGTTGCCGTTCCGCGGCAGTAGCTTGTCGATCGCCGGCACGGTTGCCAGTGCGAGCTGATAGATCGCGCGGCGCCCGCCATCCTGATAGACCGCAGTGACCACACCATCGCCGCCGATTTCAACATCGGTGATCGGGCTCGGCGCGTTGCCGTCGATGATGCCCTTGCCCGGCGTGAAGTCGCTTGCGAACTGCGTCATGTCGGAGAGGTCGATCGTGATCGTCTGAGCCGGCGTAGCGCCGTCGTTCGGATCGGTGATTACAATGTCCGTCGGAGAACCCGACGCCAGCTTGTTGGTGTTGGGATCGAAGGTCAACGTCACCGTTTGCTGGACGAGGGTAGCCGGTGCCGTTGCAGTGTAAGGGAACCCACCGTTTGTGGACTGATCCTGACGGTAGACACTGACTTCCCAAGTATTCGTCCCGGTCTTGGTGTAGTAGAAATCGTAAAGCACCTTCGACCCGGCATGGTCGTATCCGGTCAGCGAGCTCTTATTCGTGTATGTGCTGGTCGCAACGTTGTCGCTCGGGCGGCTACCGGCAGCAACCACGTCCGCTTCCTTGTCCAGGTTGGCAGGGAAGCTGCCCTGGCTCGAAGGTGAAGACACCAGACCGAAGTCATTGATGTTGATGGCCTCGAGGCCGTTGAAGCCGTTGACGACAGCGGCTGGCGGGTTCGAACCATAGGGATAGCCCATGAGCTGATAGCCGGCCGTATTGACGAGATAACCGTTGGGATCCTTCTGGAAGGCACCGGCGCGCGTGAGATAAGGCGAACCGTTCGCATCACTGACGATGAAGAAGCCTTCACCCTGGATCGCAAGATCGGTGTTCGATGTCGTGTACTGGATGCCGCCCTGCTCGGAGATGCTGTAGCGAACGTTGGTTTCGACACCGCCCGATGAGTAGGAACCCTGGGTGGACGGAAGCACCAGCGAAGAGAATGCAGTCGATGCCCGCTTATAACCGACCGTGCTCGAGTTGGCGATGTTGTCACCAACGGTGCCGAGACGATTGGCCTGAGCATTCATACCCGAGACGGCCGTTTTCATCGTGCCGAAAATACTCATAGGAAATCTCCGTTGTGTCTTGATGGAGAGAGTAGGTGGTGGGCCTTGCGTGAAGCTGTCTGCTTTCCCGTACCCGCCGAAAATAAGCGGCAAGACCCTACTGAAAATCAGTCCCAGTCGATGCAATAGCCAAGGAAACGCTTGGAATCGACAGGATCGAAGCCGAGCTTCTTGCGCAGTTTCTTGCGCAGCTTGCTGATGTGGCTTTCGACAACGTTTTCTTCGACTTCCTCGTCGAAGATGCCGTAGATGGCGTTGAAAATCTGAGTCTTCGAGACGCGCCGGCCGCGGTTGGCGACCAAATATTCGAGAATGCGGCGCTCGCGGCGCGGCAACGGGAAAACGTCGCCGTCGATCTCCGGATCCCGGCCATCGGAGAAGACGCGAATCGAACCGATGTCGGTGTAATTCGAGATCGCCTTCAACCGGCGACGGATCGCGGCGGCACGCGCCAGGATCTCGCGGGGGTGGACAGGTTTGCGAACGACATCATCGACGCCGCTGTCGAAAAAGGCCAGCGTAGCCTCGAGGGAGGGATGGTCGCTGACTGCGATCACCGGCGCCATGGAACGGTCCCGGATCGCCCGCGGCAGTTCGAGGGCGCATTCGCCCTGACCGATCAGGAAGGCTTCCACCGCGGCGATATCCATGTCCGCCGCCGTATTCACCCATTCGCCGAATTCTTTTGGATCAAACCCCGTGGAAGGAATTCCTTCCCGCCCGAAGAGAGAGGTGTACCCATCTTTCACGAGCTCGCGCTCATCAACCACTACGATCATTCGTCCGCCTCCGAATCAGTTGTGGTGTTTCAATAGGCCTATGGGTACGAATCAGCGGAATCGGAGGCAAGCTACGTGAAATTAACCAAACAAATTAATAGTTGATTAACACATGCTCCCTGATTTGCACTAGATGTAGTATGCCGCATCTAAACAGGCACAATTCTTCAGTGGAAAAATTAACGCATCGTAAAAGAAGACTTGCGCTGCCACATTTGCCACATATGTGGCAGCGCTGCAATTTTGCGATTCTTTGATTTCTGAGTTCAATCCAGGATTGCTTACCCGTCGCAGAATCCGGAAGCCGTCGGAGTCCATTTTCCGTAGCCCGTTGCGACAAGATTGCTGATGACACGACAGACATATCTCTTCTGAGCAGGGTCGTTATTGGGTCCCGCGTGGTATCTCGCCACCGCCATCGTCCAGGTTTCATGCCTATCATGTAGATTGCGAAGGAATTTCGCTGCATATTCCACGTTGCGACGCGGATCGAACATATCCTCCGGTGACGCGAAATTCTCCCCGTGGAAATAATGATTGATCTGCATGCAGCCCATGTCGATCAGCTTTGCTCCCTGTCGCTTCGCGTCGTGGAATTTCGTCATGGCCACCTCCGCCGACGGCAGGAAATAGGCCTTCCCTTCGATGTTCATTGCATAAGGGCTAAGGCTTCCCTTTCGGCCAGTTTCCGTCAGGCCGACAGAATAGAGGATACCTTCCGGTATGCCGTATTTGGCCGCTGCACTCTGAATCTCGCGCTCGCAGACACCCGGATTGACGGGCACAGGCGACGGCGACGTGGCTGCAGATGCAGGTCGAACCGCGGCAGGTGCGGAAGGAGGCTTCACCGCGGCGTCGTCAGGCCCGCCCCATCCACCGGAACTGAACAGCGAACCGCCGTATGCGTCAGAGGTAAAGCTGACCAGAGCGAGCGTTACCAGAACCCGAAAGCTGGGTGTTCTCCGATACCGCTTCATTCGAATTCCTCGTTTGCTCCGCAGTTGCCCGCTCTTGACCGCGGCCAGTCTCATGCCCCTGCCTTCCGCCCTCTGCCATTGCCTGCTGCCCCGGCTGACCGGCTTGGCCCTGCTGACCACCTGCCGCATCCGAGGCCGACGTCGGCGTTGGCGCAATGCTGATCGTCACCCGATCCACGGCAAAGCCCTGGGCACGGAGCGCATCCAGAATGCCGCCGCTGTCCTCGCTGAGCTGTCTGTAGGCGGCACGCGTTTCGACGGTGAGATGGACGTTCAGTTCATCGCCATGCAGACGCAATGTGGCCGTCACCATGCCGAGCTCATGCGGATTCATCTGCAGCTTGAGCATGTTCACGACGGTGCCGGTGCTGCTTTGCGCGGCCGCATTCGAAAGGGCTGAACTCGGATGCGCAGCGGCGGCCCATTCCGGATCACCCGCCAGCATCGCGGTCAGGTTCGCCCCGTTGGAATTGGGAGCAAGCCCGAGGAAACGGCGCGAGTCGAGGACCGCGACATTTTCGGCTGCACCATTCGAAGGCGATCGGAATTCCACCGTGGAATGCTCGTCTCGGCCTTTACCGACTGCCATATCGACCTTCTGACCTTCACCCCGCGCGTTGCTGAAGCGAAACAGTCTGGTCTCCTCCGCACCCGCATCCGGGCCGCCAGGCACCGACGGCAACTGATCTTCTCCCGCTCCGGTCAATTTGAAACGCTTTGGATCATTGACGGCAAAGGCGTCCACATTGTTGGACCGGGCATCTCCATCCTTGGCGCGCTTCACCTGCGCGCCTGCGATATTCTTCGGCATCATAGCGTTCAGTTCGCCGGACTTGGCCTCGCTGCCGATCAGAAGCGAGAACATCTCGGCGATCTTGGCATCGTCCGCGTCAAGCATGGACGTATCCAGAGTAGCGTCCTCATCCTGCGGGTCGATCTTGTCGGCAGCCACGCGCTTCTCCGTGGCGCCCTTCTCATGAAGTTCGTCGGATTTGCGCGCCAAGGCCTTTGCAGCCGCAAGAGCGTCACGAAGTTTCTTTTCAGCCGGCGTCATCTGCCGCTCTTCGGCTTTTCCCAGTCGTTCCTGCCCAGGAAATTCAACATTATTCTTCAATTCGTCCGGGGGGCGACGAAGGGATTCCGGCCTTATGTCAATGATCGGTTTTGACGTGGCGGATTTCACCTCGGCAGCCATCCGATCCCCGAGAGAGGATGACGTGCCCTCGTTCTCAAGGGCATCGTCATCCGATTGCTGCGGGGGCAGATCGCGATCAAGACCCGAAAGAGCATCGGAGAAGCTGTTCGAAGATGCGTCGGTATCCTTGCGGCCCGAAATCGCCTGTTTTGCGGACGAAGCCGCATCGGCCTTACCACCCAGAATGTCGGTAATCATTTGGACGGATTCTCCTCCTTCAGCATTTCATCGATAGCATTCAATTTCGAACGACCACTATCGACATATGTCTGGAAGGCCGGATCGAATTTGGCAGCTGCGCCAGCCGTCGGATCTTCCGTGGTGGCAGCAGGCCCAGCGATCTCATTTCTGGGCGACGCGACTGGGGATTTTGCGTCTTCTGTATTAGTCATATTGATTGGCTTTTCTTGTGCGAGGCTTTCGGCTGTCGGCCAGCCAACGACTTGCTCCGCCACAACTTTTGCCGCCTCACGCAAGGCCCGATCGCGCGGCGAAAGCGTCTCTTCGGGGATATCGGATATCGCCTGCATGGCTGCTCGAATGTCATTCGTCGGAATATCGGCAAGGCCGCCATAGAGCCGCGCGAGTGCTTCAGGCGTCGGATTCCCGGAAAGCGCTTCCACTTTTGCAGAGGCCAGACGAGCAAGGTCATTCTTGCCGGCGATGGCGGCTGCACGTGCAACACGGAGGAAGACCTCGCGGCGGCGGTCGACGTCCATGAATTCGAGTGCTCCGTCGATATCCTCTTCCGTAATCTCGCCGAAATGCCCCACGACAAGCTGTACGAAGAAATCGGCGAACTGGCTGGCATAAGGCGAATGTATGAAGCGCCGGGCATATTTGCGCGCGTAAGAAAGCGCCTGCTCGACCATGTCGGCATCCACGGTGATCGCAACCGAACGGCGCAATGCGGCTTCTTCGATGATGGTACCAGGGGCCGTCAGCCGCGCCCAATCGTAAAAGACCAGCGCATCCTTCGGATCCGTCGCCACCATCACATTGCCACTGACCAGCGAGAGATAGGGGCCGATCTTCTCGTCTCGGTATTCCTTGGCCATTTCGCCCAGACTTTTTGCAACCAGAGTGCCCTTGCCGCTCAGATATTTCCTGAGCGCATCGGCAATGCGGCTGTCGAAATTTCCGGCAATGTCGCGCGCGGCGAGGAATTCGAGCGTGGCCGGATTGCCACCGCTCATGGCATAGATCAACGCGGCGTCGACATTGCGCGGATCCTCGAAGATCGACGGATTTGCCGCCCTAAACCTTTGATCGACCCTCTCCAGCATGAAACGCTGCATCTCCGCCGCCGAGTGATCACCGAGCACGACGGAATCCTGCACGAATTGCAGCGAGCGAAGCATGACATAGGGCGCAAGCTCGCCATGATCCTGGGCGGATGCCGGATATGCAAAGGCAGCCCCGAAAACGAGCGTAGTCGCCAACAGAGACCGTATGCCCGCAAGGACCATCTTATCCCTCGTCCGCCTGGATCAGGATCTCGATACGGCGGTTCGCCGCGGCAAAGGGATCACCCGGCACCTGCAGACGCCTGTCGGCGAAGCCCGAGACCTGCTTGATGCGATCTTCCCCCAGACCGCCATGCACCAGCATGTAGTAGGCGCTGTGAGCGCGGGCCATGGAAAGCCGCCAGTTGTCGTTCTGCGTGTCTTTGAACTGGCGACCGTCCGTGTGACCTCGCAGGATGACGCTTCCCTTGCGTTCCTTGAGGATCCGGCCGATCTTCTCCATCGCCAGCACCATTTCGCGGCGCGGTACGGCCGAGCCGATATTGAACATCGGATCATCCGTCTGATCGGAAATCATTACCAGCAAACCGCCTTCGGCAGGCGTGACGACGAGGCCTTCGGCGAGTTTGCCCGCAACGCCGGAAATCTGTCGCTCGATTTCCTGGCGCAAATCGTCCGCCGCCTTCTGCTCCGCTTTGGCTTCATCCTCCGCCTTGCGCCCGTCGATATCCGCCGACTTGCCTGCCTGCGTATCCGGCTGGGTCTGTGTCTTGTCCAATTGTGTCGGATCAGGACGCGGCATAGGAGCGGCGGCCGCCATTTGCGTGACCGGTGGCTGCGGCTGGCCCTCTGTCGATTGTGGCGCCTGGGGAGATTGACCGATTTGCGCCTGCGGATCGTCACTCGGAACCGCTTTTACAGCTTGCTCAGGACCGTCAGCGCGCGTTACCTGAACCTGCCTGGTCCAGAAATCAGGATCGAAGGGATCGCGATAGGCTTGCCCGCCATCCGCTCCGGTCGCGGGACCGGATTCGCTTGCCCCCCCTTCCCCCTTTGCGCTTACATTGGCTTGCTGCCCCACCTCCTGCGCAATCTCGGCAAGAACGGAATAGGGGTTCTCAAAGAAATCCGCCTCGGAGTAGTTGGGTTCGTCGCCGGAGGTTGACGTCATATCCTCGCCGGTCGCCGCAGCAGAGCCTTGAACGTCGGCATCCGCTTTGACCCGCGAGCGCTCGCCGTCTTCCTGGCCCTCCGCTGCATCGACGGGCTTCTCAAGGCCCTTCTCGGCCGGGGTCTCATCGGAAAGTTTGATCGGGTTGAAATAGCTCGCCATCGAGGCCTTGGTTTCCTCGTTGGCTGCGTTGACCAGCCACATCACGAGGAAGAATGCCATCATCGCAGTCATGAAATCGGCATAGGCGATTTTCCAGGCACCGCCATGATGGCCGTCATCGTGCCCGCCGCCATGCCGTTTGACGATGACAACCTCATTCTTGCCGTGATGATGGTTCTCGCCCTCGCTCATCCCAGTACCTTCTTCAGACTCGCGGACCACGCGGACATGCGGGTCACAAGAGCGGTTTCACCTATATCGACTGCGATATCGAGGTCGGGCGCTTCGACATGGCGCAGGAGCGGCGTGGGGTCTCCAAGCGCTTCCTTCAATTTTTCAAACAGATGCAGCGGACCACGCACCGTCAGCGCCCCAAGATCGCCCTCGATCATGGCGCCGCGAATGATATCCGCCATATCGGATACCGCCTTCTGGGCAAGCGCGTCATCGAGCAGCGGTGCCAGAATTCCCGCCGTCTGATCGCTGACCGCCTGCGCCGTCAATCCGGCAATTTCCTGAAGCCGGGTCGCGATCATTGCTGCCGCCTCGGTTTCATATCTTTCGCGCAGTGCTGCCATTTCCTCAGCATGGGCAGAGAAAAGTGCCTGGCGCTCTTCCTCGAAACGTCGCTGCAGTTCCTCGGAGGCGGCATCATAGCCCTTCGAGTAGGCTTCGGCGCGTTCCGCCTCCACATCGACCGGGCTCTCGACCACGGAAGGGAGTGCCAGATCGTCGTCGAAACCCTGAGTTAAGCTGTCCGCCATCAACGGTAACGGAATGGCTTGCGGTTCGCTGAAGTCCTTCAGATAGCGGGCGAGCGAGGCACTCATCGGATACCCCGCCGTTCCGTGCCCACTTGCCGGGTACTCGTTACGAGCTCGCCGAAGGAGCGAAGTTCCGCTGCTGCAATCATCGCATCATTCCGATAAGGTTTTCATTCGTTCGTCGGTGGCGAGATGGCAATTTTCGCCAGACCACAGCGATACGGTAGGAAGTCAAACTTGCGCGAGGATGAAGATGCGGCAACAGCGCACCAGAGCATAAGGGCAGGTTCAACGACGTGCCGTACCGCAGTCGAGAAAAGTGCGGCACGGAGAAGGCAATCAATCTATACGTGTTATTGCCGGAAGAGCTGAAGGATGTTTTCGGCGTTGGTATTGGCGATCTGAAGCGACTGAATACCAAGCTGTTGCTGCGTCTGGAGCGCTTTCAGTCGAGTTGATTCCTCGTTCATGTCGGCATCAACCAATCGACCCACACCCTTGTCGATCACGTCGGTCAGCGAAGCGACAAAACTCTCTTGAAGATCGATACGTTTCTGAATGGAGCCGAGGCTGGAAGCGGCACTCGTCATCATCTGCAGTTGCTTATCGACGAAACGCTCCATCATATCCAGCACTGCATCGTTGTCCGGCGCAGAACCCGGAACCAACGCGTTCATCTGCGCCGCCACCTCATCCAGTTTGTCTATGTCAAGCGACGAGACGGAAATATCGAGCTTACGATTGTCCAGGTTATCGCCAACGCTCGTATCGAGATAATAATTCGTCGCGCCAATCTGGTGAAGCGGGGTCGTCACGACCGGCGCAGTGGCGGGGTCAACCGTGGTCACCTGCACCCACTGACCTTCAGCGACCTTCATATAGAGAGTGCCGGCGAGATCATAGATACGCGAATCGACTGCAGTTGCACCAATCAGATCGGTTTCGGTGTAGAAAGGAACGGCATAGCTCGCGCTCGTCGGTGCCTGGGTGCCATTCGCAGTGGTAACGGTCACCGCCGCTTCGCCTTCAGCCACAAACTCGACCGGCGAATCCAGAATGCCGAGATTACCGCCGCTGAGATCGAAAAGAACGGTCTTGGAGTCCAGCGTGTAATCGACGGTCTTGACGGCGACCTCGCCCGAGGCGGTGCGCGTGAACGACGCTACAACCTGCTTGATGACCGGCTTCTCGTCCGCATTGGTGCCGCCGTTGCTGATATAATCCTGCAGCCAGTTCTCACCCGAAAACGTAGCGGATTCGGCAATGCTCTTGAGCTGCTCCTGGAGCTGCGTGATTTCTTCCTGGATCTTGTTACGGTTGGCACCGACGCCGTAAGCGGCAACGATCTTGGATTTGATCTCCATGACGGTGTCGATAGCGCTTTCCATGGCGGCATAAGCGGTATCCACCTTTGCCGCGCCGAGACCGAGAGCATCCTGGATCGTCGACAGCGCGTGATTATCGGAACGCATCGTCGTGGCGATCGACCAGTAAGCCGCATTATCCGCAGCTGTCTGGACACGCATGCCGGAGGAGACCCTCGCCTGGGTTATCTCCATGTTGCGGTCGATCGAGCGCAGGGTCTGCAGAGCAGCCATAGCGGCAGCGTTGGTAAGGATACTGGTCATTGGCCGTGCCTCGGTCAGATATTCTGAACAATCCGGAGTGCATCACCGGAAACGACGAGAGGCATCATGCTTACCGCCCCTCTGCATCGCGGATGCGGGCGGCCTGTCGTTCTTAACAAATCGTTAATACGACAGTTATCAAAGGCAATCGTGGATTGGCAAGTTGTTATTGAGGTCTGAATGCCCGAACGCGACGCCCGTGCAGGCTTCGCGCAAGCCACGCAGCCAATATGAAAAACCGCGCCTCCTGCGAGACGCGGTTTTCTCTCCTGAATATTGCTGTCGTGTCAGAGCGGGACGAACCGCTCCTAGCCAAGAGCGCCGCTTACTGACGGAAGAGCGACAGAATATTCTCGGAACTGGTGTTGGCGATCGAGAGCGACTGGATCGCAAGCTGCTGCTGGGTCTGCAGCGCCTTGAGTTTCGTCGACTCCTCGTTCATGTCCGCATCGACCAGGCGGCCGATGCCGCTATCGATCGAGTCAGTCAGCTTGGAAACGAAATCCTCCTGCATCTCGATACGCATCGAGATCGAACCAAGCTTGGCAGTCGAACTGGTGAGCGCTTCGAGCTGCGTATCCACAAAGGAGAGAAGCGCCGCCATGATGTCTTCGTCGCTGACATTGGTACCGCCCATGCCCAGATCGCTGGTGCCGCCGTTGCGGTAGTCATCGAGCTTGGTGATGTCCAGTTCGGCGACGGAAACATTCAGCGAATACGATGCACCGGCAGTGGCAGTCGCACCAGCCGAGAAGTCGTACCCCTTGGTGGTGTAGACGGCGTCGATATAAGCACCGCCGACCTTGATGAGGTAGGTGCCGCTTGCGCCGGTCGTGAAGACGCCGTTGGTGTCGCCCTTCATGAAGACGCCGCCACCGATGTCCTTCCACTGGGCGCTGGTGTCATACAGGGCAGTTGTATTGACCACGCCATAATACTGGACATGATTGGTCGTGCCGTCGTCGTAGCTGATGGCGCGCGAACCCTTCATCATGTTCATGTCGAGAAGGCCGGCATTGCCGCCCGAAAGGTCGAAAAGGACATTCGTCTCGTCGAGCTTAACGTCGACCGTCTGGACCGCGATATTGCCGTCGGCACCACGAATGAACGAAGCAACCACCTGTTTGGTGACAACATCCCCTGCCTGGATAATGCCATTCGCATTCGACGCTCCGCCGATATCGGCCTGCAGCCAGTTTTCACCGGAGAAGGAGGCGGAGGAGGCGATGCTCTTCAGCTGATCCTGAAGCTGAGTGATTTCTTCCTGGATCTTGGCCTTGTCGACGCCGGCCTCGGTCGCGGCAACGAGCTTGCTCTTGATTTCCTTGACAACGTCAACGACGGTTTCCATCGCGGCGTAGGCGGTGTCGACCTTGGCGGCGCCAAGACCAAGGGCGTCCTGAACGGCGGAAAGGGCCGCATTGTCGGAACGCATGGTGGTTGCGATAGACCAGTAGGCAGCGTTGTCGGAAGCGGTACCGACACGTAGGCCGGTCGAGACACGGCTCTGTGTGTTTTCAAGATCTGAGCCGATCTGCCGCAGGGTCTGGAGAGCAGCCATGGCTGCGATATTGGTAAGAATGCTCGTCATTTTGAGTGCCCCTTGATTGGCTAGATGAAAGGGACATTCCGGGATTACACCGGCAATCGATGGCTTGGCTTGATGCCCGTTAACCTCTTCTTCGTCTTGGTTAACCCATCGTTTCGATGAGCCCATCTAAGAGAGAAATGGTTAACAAAGGTTAAACGGCCATTTACGAAAGTTAATAAAAAAATGACGGGCACGAAAAAGGCCGCGCCCGTCGAGCGCGGCCTCCTGATTGAGGCTCTATGACTTTCCGGATTAACGGAAGAGCGAGAGGATGTTCTGCGAGTCGGAGTTGGCGATCGAGAGC
>NZ_JPYQ01000056.1:579131-580645 GCF_000757525.1 Rhizobium sp. YS-1r
CAGTGAGTATGCCGCACCGGTCGTGGCTGTCGCACCGGCCGAGAAGTCGTAACCTTCGGTCGTGTAGACGGCATCGATGTAAGCACCGCCGACCTTGATGAGGTAGGTGCCGCTTGCGCCGGTCGTGAAGACGCCGTTGGTGTCGCCCTTCATGAAGACGCCGCCACCGATGTCCTTCCACTCAGCATTCGTGTCGTAGATCGCAGTCGTGTTGATCTGGCCGTAATACTGGACGGAGTTGGTCGTGCCATCGTCATAGTCGATCGCGCGCGAACCCTTGAGCATGTTCATGTCGAGAAGGCCGGCATTGCCGCCCGAAAGGTCGAACAGAACGTTCGATTCATCGAGCTCGACATTGACGGTCTTGACCGAAACATTGCCATCGGCATCACGGATGAAGGAACCAACGATCTGCTTGGTGATCGCGCTGCCGGCTTCGACGACGCCAGTGGTCGCGTTGGCGGCGCCGCCGATTTCGGTCTGCAGCCAGTTTTCGCCGGAGAACGAAGCGGAGGAAGCGATGCTCTTCAGCTGATCCTGGAGCTGAGTGATTTCTTCCTGGACCTTCGCCTTGTCGACGCCGGGTTCGGTTGCGGCAACGAGCTTGTTCTTGATTTCCTGAACAACGTCGATTGCCGATTCCATGGCAGCGTAGGCCGTATCGACCTTAGCGGCGCCGAGACCGAGGGCGTCCTGAACGGCAGAGAGAGCACCATTGTCGGAACGCATGGTGGTTGCGATCGACCAGTAGGCGGCGTTGTCGGAAGCGGTGCCGACGCGCATGCCGGTCGAAACGCGGCCCTGCGTGGTTTCCATATCCTGGCCGAGCTGGCGCAGGGTCTGGAGAGCAGCCATGGCTGCGATGTTGGTAAGAATGCTTGTCATTCTGAGTGCCCCTTGAGTGGCTGATTACGAAAAGGGACATTCCGGATTCCACCGGGAACAGCGGTCAGCATCATGCTTGCTAACCAGTTAATTTTTCTGGTTAACTCGCCGTTTCGATGGCCTTAGGTAACCTCAATATAGTTAATGAAGATTGAAGCGCGGACGAAAAATTAGAAGGCCGCGCCCCGGCGAGGGCGCGGCCTTCCATACTCCTTGGCGCGGTCAGCCTCCGCGCCAATTCGCCGGCTCCGATTAACGGAAGAGCGAGAGGATGTTCTGCGAGTCGGAGTTGGCGATCGAGAGCGACTGGATCGCAAGCTGCTGCTGGGTCTGCAGGGCCTTGAGCTTCGTCGACTCCTCGTTCATGTCCGCGTCGACAAGACGACCCACACCCTTGTCGAGCGTGTCGGAGAGCTTGCTGACAAAGTCCTGCTGCATCTCGATGCGCTGCGAGACCGCACCGAGCTTGGCTGCAGCGCTGGTCATCTGTTCCAACTGGCCATCGACGAACGAGGTCAGGGCCGCGATGACATCCTCGTCGCTGACATTCGTGCCGCCCATGCCCAGATCGCTGCTGCCGCCGTTGCGGTAGTCGTCGAGCTTGGTGATGTCCAGTTCCGACACGGAGA
>NZ_JPYQ01000056.1:580655-656850 GCF_000757525.1 Rhizobium sp. YS-1r
GAGCGAATAGGAAACGCCGCTGGTGGCTGTCGCGCCGGCCGAGAAGTCGTAACCTTCGGTCGTGTAGACGGCATCGATGTAAGCACCGCCGACCTTGATGAGGTAGGTGCCGCTTGCGCCGGTCGTGAAGACGCCGTTGGTGTCGCCCTTCATGAAGACGCCGCCGCCAACATCCTTCCACTGAGCGGTGGTGTCGTAGATGGCCGTCGTGTTGACGGTACCGTAGTACTGGACGGAGTTGGTCGTGCCATCGTCATAGTCGATCGCGCGCATACCCTTCATCATGTTCGCGTCGAGAAGACCGGCATTGCCGCCCGAAAGGTCGAACAGGACGTTCGATTCATCGAGTTCGACGTCGACAGTCTTGACCGCGACATTGCCGTCGGCATCGCGCGTGAAGGAACCAACGATCTGCTTGGTGATCGCGCTGCCGGCTTCGACGACGCCGGTGGTCGCGTTGGCGGCGCCGCCGATTTCGGCCTGCAGCCAGTTTTCGCCGGAGAAGGAGGCGGAGGAAGCAATGCTCTTCAGCTGATCCTGGAGCTGCGTGATTTCTTCCTGGATCTTGGCCTTGTCGGCGCTGCCTTCGGCAGCCGTAACGAGCTTGTTCTTGATTTCCTGAACAACGTCGATAGCAGCTTCCATGCCGGAATAGGCCGTATCGACCTTGGCTGCGCCGAGGCCCATCGCGTCCTGGACGGACGAAAGAGACGCGTTGTCGGAACGCATGGTGGTTGCGATCGACCAGTAGGCAGCGTTGTCGGAAGCGGTGCCGACGCGCATGCCGGTCGAAATACGGTCCTGCGTCGTCTCCATGTCGGAGCTGATGGTCCGCAGCGTCTGGAGAGCCGCCATCGCGTTGATGTTGGTAAGAATGCTAGCCATGATTTGATTGTCCCTTTGAACGAAATACTTTTGGGGGGACATACCGGACTGGATGTTTTACCGGTCACTTCGGTCCGGCATCATGCCAACTCGGTTCCTTCGCTCGGAAGGGATACCAAACCCGTCGTGTGCGGAAAATCTCGCAGCCAATCCTTGCCAAGTCCTTTAAGCGAGACCGGTACGAAGAGCGTGTTGGCGGACGTAGTTAATCATTGGTTTATGTCGACGGGAATTTGCCGAAGTCGGCTTCATGCAAGCTTGGCCTGCCACGATGGGTGGAAAGCGGGCCTGTCGCGATGCCCGGCACAGCTATGATTTGGAGTGGGACGGTTGAACAGCATTAAGTTGAAACGGCAGTATCTCAATGCCCAGAAACATTTTGACAAAGCCCAATATCATGATGTCCTGGCCATTCTGAACAGGCTGCTGGATGTTCAAAAGGACCCAAGGCACTACGCGCTATTGGGTGCAACGCTCGTAAAGCTCAAGATGAAGGCCGAAGCTGCCCAGGCGTTTCAGCTTGCCGGAGAACAGAATTCTCCCCATCGGATCAAGTACCTGCGTGAAGCCATGAGACTTCATCTGTCGAACGGCGACGACATAAGCCTGCTTCGCCTCGGCAAACGAATTCTCAATGAAGCGCTCGCCGATCCGGACATGGCGCTCATGATGTCGGCCGCGCTGATGCGACAAAACCTGGAAGGGACGGAAGCCTTCCGGAAGACTCTCGGTGAAAGCACGGAACGGCCCCACCGGCAGCTTGCGGTGCGCTCGATCAAGCTCCAGGATCGCAGCGACGAGGAAAATCAGTTCATTCTGGATGTCTTCGCAAAGGACCGTGACGACAAGATCGTCCGCAATTTCTATCTCTCTGTCATTCGCGACAGCCTTAACTACGACGTGCTCGCGGAATATGACCCGATCCTCAAGCAGGAGATTGCGGCCGGCGACTTTGAAGCGATCCTGGACGAGGTTTCGCTCTACAACATCCGCTGGTGCGATGACGAAAAGGCAAACTCCATGGCGGGCGCCGGTCGCGGCGAAAGAAAGCCGTGGCATGGGTCTGCGAAAAGGCTCTCAATGCCTCACAAGTGGGGCGACAAGCTCCGCATCGGCTATCTCTCTGCCGACCTTTGGACAGAACACGCGGTTATGAAAGCCTTCCGCGGCGTTCTCGAAGCGCATGACAGGGACCGTTTCGAGATCACGATCTTCTGCAATGCCGACCCGGAGCATCTTCGCGACCATAACAAGGCCAATCGCGACGAATGGGGCAAGATCGTCAGAATTCGCGACATGACGGACGACGAGGCAGCCGACGCCGTCAAGGCCGAGAATATCGATATCCTCGTCGACCTGCACGGCCATACGGCCGAGAACCGGGTGTGGGTGATGAACCGCTTCACCGCGCCTGTGCATGCCACCTGGCTCGGCTACCCCGGCACCGTCTGCAATGTCGATATCGACTATCTGATCTGCGACCACACGGTGGTGCCCGAAACCTCGATCCCCAACTACTATGAAAAGCTCTGCTGGATGCCGGAGACCTTCTTTCCGAACGATGCGATCCATCGGCCGCTTCCGCGGTCGATCGATCGGGCAATCTGCAAGATGCCGAAGGATGCTTTCATCTACTCATGCTTCCACAGCCATTGGAAGTTCACTCCCGCGACCGTCCAACTTTGGATACGTATCCTGACGGAGGCTCCCGAGAGCTATCTTTTCCTCATCTGCCGGGAAAGGTTCGGGGCACGCAAGAATTTGCTCAAGGCGTTCACCGACGCAGGCATTTCCGCCGATCGCATCCTCTTCGGGGATCGTGTTCACGACTACGCTGCGTATCTCGATCGCGTGGCGGTTACAGATCTCGGCCTGGATACCTATCCTTACAACGGTCACACGACGACCTCGGAAAAGCTATGGGCCGGCCTGCCGATGCTCACCCACAAGGGCGTCAACTTCGCTTCCCGCGTCAGCGAAAGCCTGTTGAATGCCCTGGGCCTGCCGGAAATGATCGCCGACGACGCCGACGACTATGTCCGCCGCGCAGTTCATTATTACAACAACAGGGAAGAACTCGCACAGATCAGAAAGCGGCTGGAAGCCAACCGCTTCACGCATCCGCTTTTCGATGCCGAGCGCTTCTGCCGCCACCTCGAAACGGCCTACACAAGGATGGCGGACCGCGCGAAGGCAAAGTTGCCGCCCGATCACTTCGACGTACCCGTCTTGCCACCGCGGAACGGCCCGTTCATCTCGCGCGAAGCCTGACGCAAGCTCGAAACGGCCGGGAACCACCCGGCCGTTTCCTTTCGAAGGACCTTGCGGTCAGTTGAATGAGCGAATCAGGCTGCCGACCAGCAGATTCCAGCCGTCGATCAGCACAAAGAAAAGAATCTTGAAGGGCAATGAGATCGACGTCGGCGGCAGCATCATCATCCCCATCGCCATGGTGATCGCCGCAACGATCATGTCGATCACCAGGAACGGCAAGATGATCAGAAAGCCGATTTCGAACCCGCGACGGATCTCCGACAGCATGAAAGCCGGGATCAATACTCGATAGTCGATCGCTTCAGGCGTTCCGACGGATTGACTACGCTCGCGGGCAATCTCGACAAAGAGTTCCAGATCCTTGTCACGGGTATTCGCAGACATGAAGGCACGGAAAGGTTCGGCAATCCGCTGCACGGCCTCAGCCTCCGTCACCTGGTTTTGCAGAAGCGGCTGAACGCCTTCATTCCAGGCGCGATCGAAGGTTGGTGACATGACATAAAAAGTCATGAACAGCGCCATCGAGACCAGCACCATGTTGGAAGGCGCCGTCGCAAGCCCCATGCCGGATCGAAGAATTGAAAAGGCGATCACGAAGCGTGGAAAGCTTGTAACCATGATCAGGATGCCCGGAGCGACCGACAGGACTGTCAGCAGGCCGAAAGTGCGAATGATCCACGCGGCAGCGGAGCCGTCGACCGGCAGATTGAGAAGGTCCGCAGGCGATTGCTGGGCAAGCGCAAGCCCGGGTGCCGCGATCAACGCGACGAATAGATAGATCAACCGAATCATGCGATCACGAAGGTCCTCGATGTCATCTTCGATAGCCACCCTCGCGGACGCAGGTCAACACTCAAAGGCCGGACGCGGAAGGTCGTGAACAGGAAGATGGTCCTGTCTGCGCTTCCCCTGCTGAGCGCACCGTCTCCATTCGCATTGGCCGAACATGCGCTTCAGTTTTGCGCAAGTCTCAACCGTTAGCGTCAGCTCAATAATCTCACAATGGCGCCGGGAGCCTGAATGCGAGCAACACGTGGTGCATCTGGACAAACGACTTTGCCGGGAGGGACGCCGGCACCGGAGGAACCTGCATCGCATCAACATGGCCGAGTTGCTCTCGACGAGTGCAAGCCGTGCCGCCTGGCAAACTCCTGTCGAAGGAAATATCAGTGAATTCGATCAAGCTCAGCATCTGCATTCCGACGTATAACCGAGCTCAGCATCTCCGCTCGTGTCTGGAACGCATCAAGGGGTTCGATTTCGAATTCCCTTACGAGATTGTTATCTCCGACAACGCGTCAACGGATAACACCGCCGAAATCGCCCGGGAATTCGCCTCGCAACTTCCGATCAACTATTATGTAAGAGCCGAAAATCATGGCGCGGTCGTCAACGTGAACGCCGTCTTTCGGCGAGCGCGCGGCGAGTATGCCGTCTACCTGGCCGACGATGATCGCCTCGTTCACGAGGGCCTCCTCAACGCCATGAAATTTCTCGATGAACACCCGAATGTGCTTGTCTGCCATGCTCCCTGGTATCTCTATGACGGCATTCTGGAGGCCGATACCGGGAAATTCTACGACATAAAGGAAGACGTCGTCTTCGAACGCCGGAGTTTTGGCCAAGTCTTCAACTTCATGGTCAAAGGGCATATTTTCCCGGAGATCGCCATCTTCCGCACCCAGGCATTAAGGACGACATGGGTGCCGCGCGATGTCTGCTTCTATGCTTTCCCCATGCTGGCGCATCTGCTCGACCAGGGGGACGTCGCGTTCCTGAAAGAGCCTTTCTACAAGCAGGTCGGCCGGTCCGAGCATGGCCGGGACAGGCGCCAGGGGGGCCACGACATTGCGATGTCCGGTTGGGACCAGTATCGCGGCGGGCTGGAATATTTCCTCTATTTCGGCATGAAACGAGGTCAGATTTCGCGCGACGCCGAGGACCGAGCGACGCAGGAACAGATGTGTCGAACGTTCACTTTGTTGCGCATGACGGTCGCGTTGCGATTGCTCATCAGCTTCAGAGAATTCGTCAAGGCCTACGAGGTATATACACGATTGTGCTTTGGCGGCTTCGATGATTTTCCGGAAGTCGTTGCGGCACGGGAAGGGTTGCTGATTGCAGCCGCTCTCGAAACGCTGGCCTGGCAGGTCAATGCCGCGGCGGAAATCGATCACCTCATCGTTCACGGCTTTCCAGACCCGCAAACCGTTAAAGAGCGTATCGCCAAGGTCAATTTCCCTGAACGAATCAAAGTCATCGACGAACCAGTCGAGCATACGCCGGATTTTGCAAACAAGACGGCAGTCCTCGTCGCACTGCCCAAACAGCGCGAGCAGTTTCTGGAGCTCGGCTATCCCCCGAATCTCGTTTTTGCCCAGGATGACCTCATACAGACCATCCTGCTGTAGGACTGCAAATCATCCCAATAGATGGGATAGGGACAATATGGGACTCCAAGACACGAGACCCGCCCCTGAGGGCTGAGAGAGAAAGAAGTGAAAGCTGTTATTCTGGCCGGCGGGCTCGGGACCCGCATCTCCGAGGAAACCCATCTGAGGCCGAAGCCGATGATCGAGATCGGCGGCCGACCGATCCTCTGGCATATCATGAAGCTCTATTCCGCCCACGGCGTGAACGAGTTCATCATCTGCTGCGGATACAAGGGCTATGTCATCAAGGAGTATTTCGCGAACTACTTCCTGCATATGTCGGATATCACCTTCGACATGGCCTATAACGAGATGCAGGTTCACCGCCGCACGGCCGAGCCGTGGAAGGTCACGCTGATCGATACCGGCGAAGCCACGATGACCGGCGGCCGCCTAAGACGCGTCGCAGATTATCTGCGCTACGAGGATTGCTTCTGCTTCACCTATGGCGACGGGTTGAGCGATGTGAACATTACCGAAGTGATCAAGTTCCATCGCGCCCATGGCAGGCTGGCAACGGTAACGGCCGTTCATCCGCCTGGCCGCTACGGTGCCCTGGAGCGTGACGGCAGCCAGGTCACCGGCTTCGTGGAAAAGCCGCGTGGTGACGGCGGCATGATCAACGGCGGCTTTTTCGTCCTGTCTCCCAAGTCCATCGATCTCATCGACGCCGACAGCACGCCGTGGGAAGCCGCGCCGATGACATCTCTCGCCGCCATGAGCGAGCTGATGGCCTACGAGCACGAGGGCTTCTGGCAGCCGATGGACACGTTGCGCGAAAAGAACCTGCTCGAGGATCTCTGGGCATCGGGACAAGCACCGTGGAAGATCTGGCCGTGACAGCTTGTGTTCGGCCAAACTCCGATTTCTGGGCGGGCAAGCGTGTTCTGCTGACCGGACATACCGGCTTCAAGGGAACCTGGCTCTCCATCTGGCTTGCGCGACTCGGCGCAAGCGTCACCGGCATTTCGCTGCCGCCGGAAACCGAGCCGAACCTGTTTACGCTCGCACGGCCGGAACTTGCGGCAAGCCATTTCCAGGATATCCGCGACGCGGCAAGGCTGGCCGAACTCGTCCGGATGGCCTCGCCCGAGATCGTGCTGCATCTTGCCGCGCAGGCCCTGGTGCGGCCGAGTTATCAGGACCCGCTCGGCACGTTCGCGACGAATGTGCTCGGCACGGCGAACCTGCTTGAAGCCATTCGTTCGGTCCCGTCGGCGCGCGTCGTCGTGGCAATCACGACGGACAAGGTCTACCGGAACCTCGAACATGCCTTCCCTTATCGGGAAACGGACCAGATCGGCGGTCATGATCCCTACAGCGCCAGCAAGGCGGCGGCAGAGATCACCATTTCAAGCTATCGCGACTCCTTTCTGCGCGAGCAAGGCGTCGCTGTCGCCAGCGCCCGAGCCGGCAACGTGATCGGCGGCGGCGACTGGTCTATGGACCGGCTGCTGCCGGATGCGGCGCGCGCATGGCAGTCCGGCAAGGTCCTGCATGTCCGGCGGCCGGAGGCTAAAGGCCCGTGGCAGCATGTGCTGGAGCCCCTTTCAGCCTATCTCGTGCTCGCGGAACGACTCTACGACGATCCGACCCTTGCTCAGGCATATAACTTCGGACCGGTGAGCCACGAGGCGGCATCCGTGCGTCAGGTGATCGAGATCGCCCGAGCCTCCTACGGCTCAGGAGACGTCCAATATGGCGATGGCACCGAGGGACCGCACGAGGCGCGCTGGCTTGCGCTGGAAACGGCCAAGGCGCGGCACATGTTGAATATCGAGCCGCGTTGGCTGCTTAAGGAAGCCGTCGACCGGACCATGACATGGTATCGCGCACAGCACGGCGGCGCCGATGCACGTGCGCTCTGCGAAGCCGAAATCACCGACTACGAGGCATGTCCTTGAGCCGCTTCGCAACTACCGATCTGCCGCTTGCCGGCCTGAAGCTCATCGAACGCCAGAACCTTGGCGATTCACGTGGCTTCCTGTCGCGCATGTTCTGTGCCGAGGAGCTCGCTGCGGCAGGCTGGGCCAAGCCGGTCGCGCAGATCAACCTGACGATGACCGCGCGCAAAGGCACGGTGCGCGGCATGCATTTTCAGCATCCGCCACATTCCGAAATGAAGCTGGTCAACTGCATCCGCGGCGCTGTCTGGGATGTCGCCGTCGATCTGAGGGCCGATTCGTCAACCTACCTCAAATGGCATGCGGAAGAGCTTTCCGCAGACAATCGCCGGTCGCTGCTGATACCCGAGGGCTTTGCGCACGGTTTTCAGACGCTTACCGGTGATTGCGAACTCCTCTATCTGCATTCGGTGCCCTACGTGCCAGGCGCAGAAGGAGCACTGAATTCGCAGGATGCGGCGCTTGGCATCAACTGGCCGCTGGAGATCACCGAAATGTCCGAGCGGGATCGTCGCCATCCATACCTGACAGAAAAATTTACGGGACTGACGCCATGAAATGCCGGCATTGCGGCAGCGCTCTTCGCTGCAACTTCCTCGACCTTGGCTTCGCGCCACCGTCCAACGCCTATCTCACCGCTGCGGACCTCTCCAAGCCGGAAGTCTATTTCCCGCTGAGGCTGAAGGTCTGCGAGGAATGCTGGCTCGTACAGACAGAGGATTACGCCTCCGCGGAATCGCTTTTCAGTGCCGAATATGCCTACTTCTCCAGCGCATCGAGGAGCTGGCTCGCCCATGCGGCCCGCTATGTCGAGACGATTACCACACGGCTTGGCCTTGGTCAGCAAAGCATGGTCATCGAAGTCGCCTCGAACGACGGTTACCTTCTGAAGAATTTCGTCGCCGCCAACATTCCCTGCCTCGGGATCGAGCCGACAGCAAGCACGGCCGAGGCTGCAGAGGCATTGGGTATCCCGGTGCTCCGGGAATTCTTCGGTGAAGCCCTCGGCAAGACGCTTGCCGATGAAGGCAGGAGCGCCGACCTCATTCTCGGCAACAATGTCTATGCCCATGTTCCGGACATCAATGATTTCACACGGGGCCTGAAGGCGGTGCTCAAGCCCGGCGGTACGATCACACTGGAATTCCCGCATCTCATGCGGCTGATCGAGCAGAACCAGTTCGACACCGTCTATCACGAACACTTCTCCTACCTCTCCCTGTTCACCGTCGGACGGATCTTCGAAAGCGCGGGCTTGCGCGTTTTCGACGTCGAAGAATTGCCGACCCATGGCGGAAGCCTGCGGGTTTACGGCTGCCACACGGATGATCCGAGGCAGACGACCGATGCGGTCGGTCTGCTGCTCACCGAGGAGGAATATCGCGGCCTGCGGACAGCCGCGACTTATGCTCAATTCCAGGTCAAGGCGGAGCAGGTCAAGAACGACGCGCTTGCCTTCCTGCTGCAGGCGAGACGCGAGGGAAAAACAGTGGCAGCCTATGGAGCTGCGGCCAAGGGCAACACGCTCCTGAACTTCGCGGGCGTCAAGCCCGATCTCCTGTCCTTCGTCTGCGATGCCGCTGCCGCCAAACGGGACAAGTTCATGCCCGGGAGCCATATTCCCATCCTGCACCCGGACGTCATTTTCGAGCGCCGGCCGGATTATGTAATGATCCTGCCCTGGAACATCGCAGCAGAAGTCCGTCAGCAGCTCGCCTCTTTGTCCGAGCAAGGAACGAAGTTCGTGACTGCGGTTCCGCATTTGGAAATCAGATAATGTGAGCTGCGATCGCGGTCGAAGGCCCCTCAAGAGGCCATGCGGTGCATTTTGCTATTCCATGCGGAAGAAAATTGGCTGCGGCTTAGCCGGCCGCGTGAGCCCAGGGATAAAGTCGACGGAAGCGTTCTGCCGATATCTCCATCCGCAGGTAGTCGAAACCGGCCGCCGAGCCGTGGTCGGCCTGCGTGGTGTAGCGGATCATATCCGGCTCATCGATGCGCCGGAGCGGCGTGCGCTCGACCTCTTCGAATCCCAGACGGTCATAGAGCCTGATCGCTCCCGTATTGAGCGAGAGCACGCACAGTTGCGTAACCGGCACCCGAAGCGTTCCGAATATCCAGGCGATGAGCGCCACGCTGCTATAGAACATCATGCGCCTTTCGCCGGAACGGCGCCCGCGCATGACGTTGTCGATCTCGGCCTTTTCGTCGGAGATGTTGCTGATCCCGATATGACCGATGCGTTCGCCGCCGGTGCTTCTGACGATAAACAGGATACGATCGGGAGCAGCGAGAACGACATTCCGGAGCCATGTGGCCGTTCTATCAGGCCTTGCCTCGAACTGCGTCAGGAATGACGTTCTGGCGGCGTTGCGCCAATCCGTCAGATCCTCGACCAGGCCGGTCTCGCTTGCCAGCGCTTTGTCCAGACATTGCAACTCTCCGAGCTGCCGGCCCGTCTCGTCGTGGATAGCAATGGCAAGCCGTGTGCTCGGATCGGCATTGTCCTTGAACAGAAGCATATCGGAAAGCACCATCCGACGATGTCCTTCTGGCCGGAGAGGCCTCTTTCGCCTTACTTCGCGCTCTTGCGGACGCAATAGCCACCCGGCGAAGAGGACAGGACAAGTTTGCCGTTCAGCACCGGATCGACTTCGAAGAGGTCGTTTTCGGCCATGTAGTCCTTGAGTGCCTGCAATGGCTCATCACCCTGCAGCCAGACCTTCGAGCGCTTCGTGAAGGCCTGTTCGGGCGTCAGATGACCAATAAGCGTATCGGCCACGACCAGATAACATCCCTCCGTCACCAGCGGGCCGTAAGCGCGGCACTCAGCGAGAACATGATTACGCGAATGGTCGCTATCCAGAACCACCATCACGCGCGCGCCGGCAGGAATTTCGGCTTTCACCGCCTCGAGGATATCCGCATCCACCGAACCGCCCTGGATCATCGTGATGTGGCGGGAAAGCGGATGGGATTCGATCGCTTCGCGATTATGCGCGCGAATGTCTATATCGACGCCGATCACCTTTCCGTCGGTTTTGCCCATCGCCGCGAAGAGCGACGCCATGAAGATCAGTGAACCGCCGCGGGCAATGCCGGTCTCGATGATCACATCCGGCTTGGTGTTCCAGATCACTTCCTGGGTCGCCATGATATCCGCCGGCGTCTGGATGATCGGCAGTCCCATCCAGGACCACAGATAGAAGTAATCGTGTTTGTCGAGCGTGATGAGAGTATCCAGCGACTGCCGGAAAGCGGCTTCGTCCTTGCCCAAAGCCAGAGACATCTGCCTCTTGTGCTCTTCAAATTCGAGGCGATCATCCTTGGTGGTCATTTGATTCCGAAGCCCTGTCTTTAGGTGGATTATTCATTTCTTTCCGGCAACTGACCGGGATTGGCGGTCGTGGACCGCGAGGAGATCAAGAAGCGTGTTCGCCACTCGGTTGAGGTCGTCTTCCGTCATGTCATGGTAGCTGGGAAGATTGATGGCACGCTGCGGAATACTCCAGGCGTTCACATTATAGACATTCCCTTCGTGCCGCTGTTCCTCGAACATCGGCAAGCTCGACAGAGGGTGAAAGAAGACGCGCGCGTCGATATCCGCGGCGTGGAAGGCCTTCTGCAGATCCTCGCTGGTTATTCCCCATGTCTCGGAGAATACGACCGTCGGCATCCAGGCGCCGTTGACGGTCCCTTCGTGTTCCGGATTGAGCGCGATGCCGGAAATGCCGGAGAGCTTCGCCTTGTATATCTTCAGGATGTCACGCTTGCGCGCGGTCAGTTCCTCTATGCGTTCGAGCTGCCCGCAGCCTATGGCGGCCTGAACATTCGACATCTTGTACTTGAAGCCGATCATATCCGGCCAGAACTGCCTGGTCTGGCCTCGTGCCCTGCCGTGATTGCTGAGGGTGAGGACACGTTCGTAAAGATCGGCATCATTGGTGACGAACATGCCGCCCTCGCCGGTCGTCACCGTTTTCGTGCCATGGAAGGAAAAGGTACCGAAGCGGCCCATCGAACCGGCCCGCCTGCCGTTTATGGCCGAGCCCAACGCCTCCGCCGCATCCTCGATGACCGCGACACCATGTCTTTCCCCGATCGCGAGCAGCGCCTCCATATCACACAGATTGCCGTAGATATGGGTTGCAACGATCGCCTTCGTCCGGGGTGTGATATGCCGTTCGACCTGAACCGGATCCAGACACCAGGTGTCGGGGAGAATATCGGCAAACACAGGCGTGGCGCCGAGATGTACGATCGGCGCTGCGGTTGCGATCCAGTTCGTATCGGCCAAGATCACCTCGTCGCCCGGGCCGACATCCAGCGCCGCAAGGCCCATATGCATGGCGCCGGTGCAGCTCGATGTCGCGATCGCGTAGCGCACGCCTAGATGTTCGCAAAAAGTCCGCTCGAACCGGTTAATGTAGTCGTAGCACTTCGCACCCCAGCCGGTTGCGACCGCATCCGCCGCATAGCGCATTTCCAGCTCGGTGATGGAAGGCTTTGTGTAGAAGATTCTGGCGGTCATCTTGCGGCACGGTTCCGGAGTTTCAGGGCTGAACTAAGCAGCACACACTTGCACGGGGCTTGTGGTGTTCATATGACTTTCCGTCCCAGCGACCGAATACGGCTGACATGCCCAGTTGCGCTTTCCCGGACTGACGAAACGGCAACCATCATTCGATCACGAACGTTCGGAACATCACCTTGGCAACCTTACCCTGCGAGCGCAGGTCGATGCGCTCCTGGATATCGTCCTTGAGGTACTGAAAGCCGCGCGGCCCCTCGATCTGCTGCAGCGAAACGGTACGCATATAGGCAAGGATATCCTGATGGATATTCTCCGCGAGGGGCAGTTCCGGCGGCCCCTTGAAAGCAAGCGCCACTTCAAGCCGTATCCAGTTTTCCGACGGATAGGCGAGATTGGTCGTGATCGGCTCCAGAAGAACGACGCCATTCTCCGGCGTGGAGATATGCGGAAGCCCTTCGTCCTTCTTGCCTTCGCCATGCTCGCCGCCTGCAGCAGCGGCCTCCTGCTGAGGCTCGGGGGCCGGTTCCTTCGGCGCGATCATTCCGCCGACAACCCAGCCGCCGCCGGCGCCAACCAGCGTCAGGATCGCGACACCCGCAAGCACCATCACGGTATTCTTCTTGCTGCCGGCTTCGGCTGCCTGTGTTTCTTCCGCCATGGTCTTCAAACCTTCAAATCAAGAGACCCCATCCGCACTCATCAGAAGGGCGAGAACAGATCGACGACCTGCTGCCCCACCGGAGGTTGCTGGACCTCCATCAGGCGACCGCGGCCACCGTAAGAGATGCGGGCTTCGGCGATTTTCTCATAAGAGATCATGTTGTTGGAATCGACATCCTGGGGGCGAACGATACCGGCGACGTTCAGAATGCGGATTTCGTGATTGACACGGACCTCCTGAGAGCCGCTGATCAGCAGATTGCCGTTCTCAAGGATGCCGGTGACGACCGCAGCCACGAGCAGCTTCAGCCGTTCGGAACGTTCCGTCGAGCCCTTGCCGTGTGAATCCGTATTGGAATCGGAACCGAGATCACCGGTCGCCTCCGCCTCCGGCGTCCAGCCGAAAAGGTTGCTTACGCCCAGTTGCCAGGAGAGGCCGGTGGAATTCTCACGGGTGCGCTCCGTCTCGTTGTCGAAGGAGGCACGGTCGTTGATCTGGATATCGACGGTCAGGATATCGCCGACGTTCAGCGCGCGGGCATCCTTGAAGAGCGCTGCCTGGCTGTCACTCCAAAGCGAATAACCGCTTGCAAGGTGACGCGGCTGCTTCGGATAGGAGGACATCTGCGGCGTCTGTGCATATTGCAGGCCGCTGCCGATCGGGCTCATCGCCGGCGCATTGCCGATCTCCTTGATGGTCTGGCTGTTGCAGCCTGCAAGAAGGAGACAAGCCATGATGGCGGGAATGCGTTTCGTCATGAGGGCGCTTTCGGAGTATTGGGAGGTGTTTTCGACGTATTTGGATCGGAAGCGCTGGAAATGATCGTCGAGATCATGCCGGCCTTTTGCGGGTCCATCTCGCTCAGGAACAGGGCGGACTGGCGCGCCGGAAGCTGCATGATGATCGCCGCGGCGATCTCCATCCGCATCTCCTCGAGCTGCGGCGCGGCGGCGTCCGGTTTCATCGTCTTGAAGATGTCGACCAGACCGGCCTCGGCGCGTGCCAGGAAATCGTTGCGGCGCTTCAGCCAGTCCTGATATTCAGCCGTGCGGTCTTCAAGCGTCCTGATACGCTCGTCGACATCCGACTGCAGCTTCTCAAGCTCCTGCTTCTGCAGGAGGTAGCGCTGGTCGCGCGCCGCATCTGCAATATTGGTGCAGAATTTCTGGATCTCGTCGCCGGTCGAGGTTTCGGAAATCATCGCCGGCTGTTGTGCTCCCACCTGAGAGACCAGCGTCAGGACAGCCGCGGCGGCAAGAACGCGGCGAGCCAGCGTTTTTGATATGGAAACGGTGAACAGGGTCTCGGTCATTGCAGGACGAGCTCCGCTTGAAGGGCGCCAGCGGACTTGATGCCCTGCAGGATGGCGATGATGCCGTCCGGCTTGACGCCGATGCTGTTGAGGCCCGCGACAAGCGTGCGCAGATCCGGTCCGTTCAGGATCGCGACCTGACCACCGTCCTTCATGGCCATGATATCCGTTTGAGGCTGTACCGCCGTCTGACCACGGGAAAACGGCTCCGGCTGGATCACCTGCGGCGTCTCGGTGACCTGCACAGTCAGCGTGCCGTAGCTCACTGCGACGCGCGATATCTTCACGTCCGAACCGATGACGATCGTACCGGTGCGCTCGTTGACGACGACCTTGGCCGGGGTATCGGTTTCGACCACCAGATTTTCAATCTCGGCCATCAGCCGGGTGAGGTCGGCGGTCTTCGGCTTGGCGATGATTACCTCCTGGCTATCGCGCGGGTCGGCAATCGGTCCGCCATAACGGCGGGCCGCAAAAGCATTGACGGCATCGGACACCCGCACCGCCGTCGAGAAGTCCGGATTGCGAAGCTGCAGAACCAGGTTGACGGAATCCTTGAACCTGGAAGGCAGCTCGCGTTCGATGATGGCGCCGTTCGGAACCCGGCCTGCGGTCGTGACACCTTCCGTCAGCGTCGCCGCCTGGCCCTGCGCCGAGAAACCCGACACGACCAGCGCACCCTGGGCCACCGCATAGATCTGCCCGTCCGCACCCGAAAGTGAAGTCATGACCAAGGTGCCGCCGCGCAGCGACGTCGCGTCACCGAGCGAACTGGCAGTTACGTCGATGCGGCTGCCCGGGCTCGCGAAAGGCGGCAAGTTGGCCGTGACCATGACAGCCGCGACGTTCTTGGCATTCGACTGGCTGCCCTGCATCGAAATGCCGAGGTTCTGAAGCATGGCCCGCATGGACTGGTCGGTGAAAGGCGACGAGCGCAAGCTGTCGCCGGTGCCTTGCAGGCCGACGACAAGACCATAGCCGATGAGCTGGTTGTCGCGGCCGGATTGCAGCGATGCGATGTCCTTGATGCGCGCGGCGATGGGTGCGTTCTGGCCCGCAGCCGGTACGGCGCCCAAAAGAGAGCCGACGAGGGCAAGAATGGCGAGGAAGCAGTTCTTTCTCATTTCGCCATCACCTGTATCGTACCGTCGGCCATAACGGTGCCGCTCACCGTGACGCCCGAATCGATGTTGCGAACGCGGATGACATCACCAATCGCAGCGTTCTCGAGCGGCGTCCCGGAAGCGGAAATGTTCAAGTTGCCGATCGTAAACACGAGCCGGACAGATGAGCCCCGGGTCACAGCAAAGGCTTCGCGAAGTGCCGATGGCGGAATGGTGCGGCCGGGCAGCAGGGTCCGCTTCGCCACCATGCCGACGACTTCCCTGGACTCTCGCGCATATTCGCCGGAGAGATTCGGATTGGTGACATCGACCTCTTCGACGCTGCCCCTGCCGATCTCTTCGCCGGGATAAATGGTCCGGATCGGCACGACGGCCGTGCCCATCTGGGCCAGGACCGGTGTCCCCGCCCCGGCAAGGAGTGCGGCCAGAATGGGCGCAGCCAACCCGGCGCCAATCGCATTTTTCCGGCGAAACCTCATGTCTGCCTGCCTCCTGTTTTATTTCAGGTTCTTGCTGACGATCTGCGCCATCTCATCTGCGGTAGTGATGACCTTGGAATTCATCTCGTAAGCACGCTGGGCGGAGATCAGATCGGTGATCTCCTTGACCGCGTCGACGTTGGAGCTTTCCAGATAACCCTGCTTCAGGTAACCGAAGCCCGGATCCTCGGGCACAGCAACGATCGGCTCGCCGGATGCGGCAGTCTGCGCGAACAGGTTGTCGCCGAGCGGCTGGAGGCCAGCCTCGTTGACAAAATTGGCGACGGTGAGCTGACCGATTTCGGTGAAATCCGTGGAATTGCCGATGCGAACCATGACCTGGCCCGTGCGGGTGATCTGCGTTTCGCTCACATCCGCGGGGAAGGTAATGTTGGGAACGACCGCATAACCGTCGATCGTGACCAGTTGGCCCTCGGCATTCTTGTTGAAGGCGCCGGCGCGGCTGTAGAGCGTCGTGCCATCCGGAGCCTGGATCTGATACCAGCCGCGACCGACGATTGCGACGTCCAGATCGTTTTCAGTGTGCGCCAGTTCACCCTGTGTATGGATGTTGCGTACCGCAGACGTCTGCACACCGAGACCGATATTGGCGCCTTCCGGCACGATCGCCTGATTGGCGCGGTTCGGCACGCCCTGCGCGCGCTCGCTTTGATAGAGCAGATCGGAGAACTCTGCGCGAGCACGCTTGTAGCCCGTCGTATTGATGTTGGCGATATTGTTCGCAATGACTTCGAGATTGGTCTGCTGGGCATCCATGCCCGTTGCGGCGACGGAAAGCGCTCTCATGTCTTCGTCCTCAAAGCGTTAAATCGGCATTTTCGTGATTTCGAGATAGGCGGAGACGATCTTGTCCCGCAGCGCCATGGCCGTCTGCAGCGACTGCTGGGCCTCCAGCACCGCATCCACGACCTCACGCGTATTCGCCTTGCCCTGGATCGCCTTGAAGGACATCGCTTCGGCACCCTTCAGGCTGTTCATCGTGTCGGTTGCCATATCGCCAAGGACTTGTGCGAAGTTCATGCCGGTGTTCTGACCAGGCGTGAGCGCGGTCGATCCGAGCACGGAACTCTTCTCGGAAGAGATATCCTCAATCCCGTTGGAGAGCGAAAGGGAGCTTACGTTCTGAATCTTATCGATCATTGTCCGGCCTTCAGAAGATCAATCGTCGCGGCGATCAGCTCACGCGTCTGCTTGATGGTCTGGAGATTGGCGTCATAGGAGCGGTTCGCTTCCCGCATATCGGCCATCTCGATGAGCATGTTGACGTTTGGCAGCTTGACCATGCCCTTCTCGTCGGCGGCCGGATGGTCAGGATCATATTCCTCGACGAATTTGGACTGGTCGACGCCCAACTTCTTGACCTCGACCACGTCTACGCCGCTCGCCCGGTCCAGTTCGGCACCGAAGGTGATGAGCTTGCGACGGTAGGGGTCCGCACCCGGCGTATCGCCGGTGGAGCGGGCATTGGCGATGTTTTCGGAAACGATGCGCAGGCGCGTGGCCTGGGCCTCCATTCCCGATCCAGCGATCTTCAGGGAGGCTGAAAGCGGATCCATTTGCTTACCTCTTTACTGTCAGCAGCATCATGCTGTGAAACGACTTCACCAGACCTGTGCTCAGTTCGTATTGACGCTTGATTTCGCCCGTCTTCGACAGCTCTTCCGCAAGCGAGACGGTATTGCCGGATTCCTGCACGCCGATTTCTTCGTTCAGTTCCGATTCCTTGAGCTCGACCTCTTCGCTGAGATTGTTCGAGGCGATATGGCCGGGATGGGTGCGGGCCATGGGAATATATGCCTTGTCCAGAACGGCCTCGAACGGCGTTACGTCCATCGCCTTGTATTTGGGCGTGTTGGCATTGGCGATGTTGCCCGCAACAACTTCCTGGCGCACCGAGAGCCAATCGGCCTGACGTGCTGCCATTTCGAACAGTTGAATCGGTTGCATAGGCTTCTCTCCATCTTTTATCCGAAGCCTAGGCCGGTAACCTTGCGTCGGACTTACGGACCGGCCGCGCTTGTGTCCTGATAGACGTCTCCTGTGGACGTGATGATCACCCAGCGGCCGTCGCGCTGCTCCAGCGCGGCAAGCTTGCTATTGTCGGGCAGGCTCGAACCGACCCGAACCATGTACATACCGGAACCGTCCTCGATCAGCGCTCGACCGTTGGCTACATGCAGCAGCCGGAAACCACCCCTTCCGGGAAGCGGCTGTTCCTCTCGAAAGGTTCCGTTTTCGCGAGTCTCACCCAGCGAGGACGTGGTGGCCGTGGTCAGCGCATCAGCCGGCCCGATCGGAACAGGCCAGTCATCCTTGGAGCTGTCGGTCATGGCAAGTGGCGAGACGCTGACCACCGGCCGCCCTATGCCCGGAGGCAGGTCACGCGTGCGGCCAAGCGATTCCGTCCGGATTCCGAATTTGTCCGCGTTCAGGAAAACGTACCAGGGAAAGAAGGCGGACGCTGCAGCAAGTGCGATACCCGTCGCGGCCAGCATCCTGTCGCCCGTCCGCGACGACGATCCTGCTGTTTCCCTGTTCCTGTCACCGCTCATCATATCACCTTCTTGCTATGGCGGAGGGCGGATTGCCCTGCCCTGCCGCAGCCCTGAGCGCGGTTGCGAGATCCGTATAGGCGTCGAGAGCGGGCTTCTCTCCCGGTGTCTGCTTCAGGACCTCATAGATGACCGGGACCTGCTTGATCGCCATGTCCAGGTCAGGATCGCTGCCGGCCCGATAACCGCCGATCAGACGCAGGTCGCGCGTTTCCTCGTAGCGATGCACCAGCGACTTCAGCCGCGACACCAGCTTTTCCTGGTCGTCCGTCCAGGCCTTGCGGGCAAGACGCGAGATCGAGGCGAGCGGATTGATCGGCGGATAGCGCCCTTCCTCGGCAAGCGAGCGGTCGAGGACGATATGCCCGTCCAGAATGCCGCGCGTCGAATCGGCGATCGGATCGTTGTGGTTATCGCCGTCGACGAGGATCGAGATGATTGCCGTGATCGTGCCGGTGCCTTCGACGCCCGGACCGGCCCGTTCAAGCAGGCGCGGCAATTCGGTAAACACGGAAGCGGGATAGCCGCGGGCGATCGGCGGCTCGCCGGATGCGACCGCCACCTCGCGGATCGCATGGGCAAAGCGGGTGATGCTGTCGGCGATGAAGAGGACATTGTCCCCCTGGTCGCGGAAATGTTCTGCGATGGTGATTGCCACCAGCGGCGCCATCTTGCGCAGCATCGGACTCTCATCGCTGGTCGCGACGACCGCGATCGACTTCGCCATGTTGTCGCCCAGCGTATCCTCGATGAATTCGCGAACTTCGCGACCGCGTTCGCCAACCAGCGCGATCACCACCTTGTCGAAGGCGTCGGCCCTGGCGAGCATCGACAGAAGCGTCGACTTGCCGACGCCGGAGCCGGCAAAAATGCCAAGACGCTGGCCGAGGCAGAGTGGCGAAAATATATCGACCGCCCTCACCCCGGTCTTGAAGCCCTTTTCGACGCGGCTGCGCGACATGGACGGCGGCGCGGTATTGGCGATCGAACGCGGAGCGAGACCGCGCGCAAGCGGCCCCTTTCCATCAATCGGCTCCCCGAGCGAATTGATCGTCCGGCCGCACCAGCTATTGTCCGGTGCAACGCGAAACGCGCCCTTGCGGATGACCGTGTCGCCGATGCCGATCGGCTCTCCCGGTTCGATCGGGCAGACGAAGACCACGTCCGGCTCGACGCGCACCACCTCGCCCAGGTGAATGCCGGTCGCGCTGCGGTGCGCGACGAATTCCCCAAGCCGCACATGTTTCGAAAGGCCTGCAACCGTGTAATGTCCCGCCGCGATGGTCCTGACATGACCACCATGGGCGACGGAGAACACAGGATCTGCATAACGCGCGGAAAGGCCCGCAAGCTGTGCCAGCTTGCCGCCGTTGACCGCATTGAGGATAGCCGCTTCCATCATGGCGGGCCCATTTCCCTGTTGTTAGCTGTTGGAGCCGCCGAGCGTCCTGATGGCATCGTTCATCGAAGACTCGCTGTCGCGCATCAGTGCCGAGATGCTCTCGAAAGCCCGGTTGACCTGGATGAGTTCCGTCATCTCGCCGATACCGTTGACGTTGGACTGTTCGACATAGCCCTGGACCACCGAGTTCTCCATGCCTTCCAGAACCGGCTGCGGGGTATCTACGAAGATGATGCCTGAATTCTCGTAACGGTTGAAACCCTTGGAAAGGTCGGCCGTGAAGAGACCAACGGTGGCAACCGGCTGGTCGTTCTGCATGATGATGCCATCCGCACCCACCGTCGGCGGGCCGGCTTCGCGGTTGAGCTGGATCGGTGCGCCCCCCGCATCGAGAACCGGAAAACCCTGGCTGGAGCGAAGCTGCCCGGTCTCATCCATGGTGAAGCGACCGTCGCGGGTCAGTACTTGGCCGGCCGGGGTGTCGATCGCGAACCAGGCATTGCCCTTGATGGCGAAATCCAGCGGATTGCCTGTTCTCTGGAGTTCACCGGTGCGGGTCGACAGATAATCGTTGCCCTGGGTGACGAAGGCGATCTTCGCGCTGATATCGTTCTGGGTTTTGCTCAAGACCTCGTCGAACTTGACTTCCGTCGAACGGAAACCAACGGTGTTCATGTTGGCCATGTTGTCGGCGATCGTGTTCAAGCGGCGCTCGAGCGCGATTTGTGAAGAAATGCCGACATAAAGTCCGGACTGCATATCATTTGCCTCCGAGTTTCAGGTTATTGATCGAGATCAGAAGGTCCGTTGAAATCCCGTTCGAGGGAGCATTGAATGGCGCCAGGGGGTCAGACGCGTCGGACGGATTTTCGAGTTCCCACATGGCGGTGAAACGCTCCAGGAATTTGCCGACCTTGGCCGGATCCTGAAAATCCTCGATGCTGACGGCATCTTCGATATACTCGGCCTGACGGTCGAGATCGGCGCCGATGATCTCGTCCGGGAGTTGCAATGTGGTGCGCACGACTTCCGAGAGCGCGTCGTCGGCGAGGATTTCCATGCCCGACTTGATCGTCGGCGCCATGCGTTCAAAATAAAGGGCAAGGCGAACGCCCATGTTGTCCTCGCCCGCCTCCTCTTCCAGCGTCTGGCGCTGGAACTTGTCGACAACGCCTTTCTGCGCTTTGTCAAAGGATGTGGCTGTCGATCCGTAGGCGGCGAAATTCAGAGATTCGACCAGCGACGCATAGCGGCTGTCGGAGAGCTTGTTGGCAAAGGCGTTCTCATCGGCGGTGCCTTCCGTCAAGGCCTTGCGGATGAAGGCCTTGGCGTAGGCCATGTCCTCGAGGCCATGAGCCTTCAGCGCGTAGTTGTAGACGCGCGTGTCGGCCATGAAATCGTCGATCGTCTTGATGCTCCCGATCCTGGAAAGGTAATACTCCGTCTCACGCGCAACATCCGGCTTCTCTGCAATGCGGGCCAGCGACTTCGGCAAGTCGCGGCTGATCATCGTATAGCTGGTATAGGTCGTGATCACGATGGCTCTCTACCCCAGGTCCGCGGGGCGGCGGACGGCGCTGCGGAGCGGGCAATCCGATCCGATCATGGCGAGAACTATGCGCGAAGACTTGTGCGAAGCTGTTCCTGTCCTCTTCGAATTTGCGATTCCTCAACCAGCCTCACGCAAGCCAGAAGCCGTATCCCGAGACCATACGAAAACGATCGGGCACAGGTACGCGATGAATATTATTATCGGATTTGTCATCTCCGTTGGCTGTATTCTCGGTGGCTTCATGGCCATGGGCGGCCATGTCGACGTGCTTGTTCAGCCCTTCGAGCTCATGATCATCGGCGGCGCAGGCGTAGGCGCCTTCATCATGGGCAATCCGATGAAGGTGGTGAAGGATTCCGGCAAGGCGATGGGGGAAGCCTTCAAGAACGCCGTTCCCAAAGAGCGCGATTACCTCGACGTTCTCGGCGTACTCTATTCCTTGATGCGCGACCTGAGGACCAAGTCGCGCAACGAAATCGAAGCACATATCGACAATCCGGACGAATCTTCGATCTTCCAGACCGCCCCGACCGTGCTGAAAAACAAGGAACTCACCGCATTCATCTGCGACTATGTGCGGCTGATCATCATCGGCAACGCTCGCTCCCACGAGATCGAGGCCCTGATGGACGAGGAGCTCGACACGATGCTCCAGGACAAGATGAAGCCCTATCACGCGATCATCGCAATCGGAGATTCCTTCCCGGCCATCGGTATCATCGCGGCCGTCCTCGGCGTCATCAAAGCAATGAGCAAGATCAATGAATCGCCTGAAGTCCTCGGCGGCCTCATCGGCGCGGCGCTCGTCGGCACCATGCTCGGCATCTTCCTGTCCTACTGCGTCTGCAACCCGCTTTGCTCGCAGATCAAGATCGTCCGCAACAAGCAGCAGCGGCTCTACATCATCGTCAAGCAGACCCTGCTTGCCTACATGAACGGCTCCGTACCGCAGGTCGCGCTCGAATACGGACGCAAGACGATTTCCAACAAGGAACGACCCTCGATCGACTCGGTCGAGCAGGAAATGATGAATCCTGGTGGTGAAAAGGCGGCATGATGACGACCAATCAAACGACCCAGCCAACTGCGCCGGGGATGGACCTGGCGCTTCTCGCAAAGCTGACCGGCGGCCTCGGCGACAAGAAGACGATCGAAAGCATCAGCAGCGAATTCGCACAACTGTATATGGAGTTCCTGCCGGACGTCTTTCACAGCGAAACCGGCATACGGATCGGCGTCTCCTACGTGAGCTGCACGTCGGGCCTGATGAACGACCTGATTGCCGATCTCGGCGACGGTTTCGCCCTATCCGATGGGAGCCTTCGCAACTGGTCTCCGAATTTTGTACTCGCCTGCGGCAACAGTTTCGTCATCGCGCTGATGGAATTGATGCTGGGTGCCGCCGCCGACACGGTCACGCAGCCCATAGACCGCCCGCTCTCCGATATCGAACTCGATCTTGCCGTGATGGTTTTCGAACGGATCGCCAATGTGCTTCGTTCGGGCGTCAACGCGCCGGGCGGTTTCGAAGCCAGCCTGGAGCGCCCCCACAACGCAGAAGACAGACCGAAGCCTGAAGAAATTGACCGTCCCGAGTTCGGCGTGGCGATCCGCATGGCACTCGAACTTGGAGCAATTACCTCGGAATTCGCGCTCATCATCCCGCAGAGCGCATTTCTCAAGACAAAGGTTGTGGCACCGAAAGCCAGGGCGCAGGTGTCGAAGGCCAGGCAGGAGTGGGCGGATCGCATGAACGAGCAGGTTCGCCGCTCGCATGTGACCCTCGAGGCCCGCATCCGCCTGCAGAAGCTGACGCTTGGCACGATCGCGCGGCTCGCTGCCGGCGACGTGATCGCCTTCCAGGACAAGGGGGATGTCCGTGCCCAGGTCAGCGCCAACGGCAAAGATATGTATTCGTGCGAATTTGGACGATCCGGCGAGCGTTATACAGTCCGTGTAAAGGATAATATCAGTACCGACGATGAAATTTTAAGGCACCTGATAGGCTAGACCCGGTTCCGTCCGCGCCATGACAAGGCAGGCTGACGCAAGTTTCAACAGGAATAATGATCGCATGGCTACGAAGAAGACATCTTTCACCGACGACCCGCTGATGCCTGTCGGCAATGAGGCCGAACTGGATCAAGCAATCGATGATCTGCGCGGCGTCCTGAAATCTGACGCCGACGGCGAAGTGCCGGGCTTCGATGCCGATTTCAGCGCGTCCGGCACCAGCGATTTTTCAGCCGATGCTCCATCGTTTGGTGGCGGTTTCGAAACCCAGGCTGCAAGTTTCGGCGAAGATGCGGATTTCGGCAGCGGCGATTTCGGCGGCAACGAGTTCGGCAACTCATCAACCGGTGCCACCTATCAGGAGCCGGGCAGTGCCCTTGATGCCAACCTCGACCTGATCATGGATATCCCGATCGACGTTGAAATCGTGCTCGGAACAAGCCGCATGCAGGTCTCCGGACTGATGAGCCTTGAAGAAGGCGCCACGATCGCACTCGACAAGAAGATCGGCGAGCCTGTGGAAATCGTGGTCAATGGCCGCCGCATCGGCAAGGGCGAAATCACCATCCTGGAGAATGATGACACCCGCTTTGGCGTGAGGCTGACGGAAGTGCTGAGCACGAGAAGAACCTGATCCCTGTTCGGGACAGAGAAGGAAGACCATGATGGACTTTGAGGATTTCGGCGGTAGCGCACTTTCTACGACACCGCTGTCCCAAGCCGAAAAAGCGGCTGCAATTCTTCTCGCCATGGGCAAGGGCGTCGCCGGCAAGCTTCTCAAATATTTCACCCAGAGCGAGTTGCAGAATATCATTGCTTCGGCACAGGCGCTCCGCGCGATCCCGCCCGATGAACTTCTTCAGGTCGTGAACGAGTTCGAGGACCTTTTCACCGAGGGAACCGGCCTCATGGACAATGCGGCAGCGATCGAGGGCATTCTCGAAGCTGGCCTGACCCCGGAAGAGGTGGATGGGCTGCTCGGCCGTCGCGCCGCCTTCGAGGCCTACCAGGCCAATATCTGGGACCGGCTGCAAGATGCCGAGCCTGCGTTCGTGGGCAAGTTCCTGTCGCGCGAACATCCGCAGACAATTGCCTACATCCTTTCGCAGATGCCCTCCAGTTTCGGTGCGAAAGTCCTGCTTCAGCTCCCCGAGAGCCGTCGTGCCGACATTATGAACCGTGCCGTCAACATGAAGGAAGTCAGCCCCAAGGCGGCGCAGATCATCGAAAACCGGGTGATCGAGCTGATCGCCGCAATCGACGCCGAGCGCAACGCCAACGGCTCGAACAAGGTTGCCGAGCTCATGAACGAACTCGAGAAGAACCAGGTCGATACCCTGCTCAACTCGCTCGAAACGATCAGCAAGGAATCGGTCAACAAGGTCCGCCCGAAAATCTTCCTCTTCGAAGACCTCCTGTACATGCCGCAACGCAGCCGCGTCATGCTGCTCAACGATGTGGCGGCAGACATTCTCACCATGGCACTGCGCGGCTCGAACAACGAGATCAGGGAATGCGTACTTTCGGCGATCAGCCCGCGCCAGCGCCGCATGATCGAAAGCGATCTCGCCGTCCAGGCTCCGAACCTCAATCCGCGCGAAGTGGCGATCGCCCGCCGCGCCGTCGCACAGGAAGCAATCCGGCTCGCCAACTCCGGCCAGATTCTTCTCAAGGAAGAAAAGAAGGACGAAGAAAAGCCGGCGGAAGCCGCCTGATACGGAATGATGCACGAGGAAGGGAAACGGGGTGGGGCGATCCTCACTCCGTTTTCGTTGCGGTTGGCGCTGCCATCAATCCCGCAACCCACAGTCTTTTTGTTGACTCGATTAGCGGGTAGCCGGCGATGCGATAACATCGCTGGCGGCGGCGGCCGATTCGTTTGAGCCACGTCCCCGCAACCCAAGGTCGATTGGTCCCGCGCCGTGTCGGATGAAGACAAGGACAGCAAAACAGAAAACCCCACCGCCAAACGAATGACCGAGGCGGCGGAAAAGGGTAACATACCCTTTTCGCGGGAAGTGCCGCTCTTCGCCTCCATCCTTGCCTTTTATGTCTTCCTCGTCTTCTTCCTTCCGTCAGGGATAATGCGGGTCGGCGAAACGCTGAAGGACCTTTTCGAGCAACCGGATCAATGGCGGCTGGAGAACACGCCGGACGTCGTCTCGCTTGGTGTCCACCTTGCCTGGGCGATCGCGGCCTTGCTGGTTCCGGCCATGCTGCTCTTTATTGTATTCGGGCTGGCTTCGTCGTTTGCGCAGAACATGCCGTCGTTGGTGCTCGAACGTGTGCGGCCACAAATTTCACGGCTTTCGCCGATGAAGGGCTTTAGCCGGATCTACAGCATTCCGGGGCTGGTGGAGTTCGGCAAGTCGCTCTTCAAGATCCTGATTGTCTCGATCATCATGTATTTCGCATTGCGGGGCGAGTTTTTCGCCTCGCTGGATGCGATGTTCTCCGATCCTCAGGTCATTCTCGTCAAGCTGGACACGATTATCAGAAAGATGGTGATCGTCGTCATCCTTTCCGCCGGCTTCCTGGCGGTCGTCGACGTCCTGTGGACCCGTCATCACTGGTACAACCAACTCAAGATGACCAAACAAGAGGTCAAGGACGAATATAAGCAGGCGCAGGGCGACCCGATCGTCAAGTCACGTCAGAAATCGGTGGCTCGCGACCGAGCACGCCGCCGCATGATCAACAATGTGCCTCGCGCCACGCTCGTCATCGCCAACCCGACTCACTATGCCGTTGCCTTGCGATACGTGCGCGAGGAGAACGATGCGCCCGTGGTCGTGGCCAAGGGGCAGGACCTGATTGCCCTTAAGATCCGTGAAATAGCCGAAGCCAACGGCATCCCTGTTTTCGAAGATCCGCCCCTGGCACGCTCCATGTTTGCGCAAGTCTCAGTGGATAGTGTCATTCCACCAGCCTTCTACAAGGCTGTGGCAGAACTTGTGCACCGGGTCTACGCATCCCGGTCTCTGAAAAAACGGGCACGCTGAGCGTCATGAAAAAATGCACCTATTCCATCGAACGGGAAAAAATCGTCGCACAAGCAATCAGTCCGGTGGCTTCCGAGCTTCGCCTGCTCGATGCAGGCGACCTCATCTCGCTTTTACGCCTGGAGTGCTACGGCAGCCTTGCCGATCTCGTATCGTCTGCTGCCGAACTTTATTTTCATCCCGGTACGGTGAGCTTTGGCGCTGGTGGCGATTACAAGCTCGAATGGGACGGTGCGCCGGAGGTCGTCCTTGATCTCGAAATCAAGCCGCGCGGCGTTTCGGTTTACGCGCGCCTGACGCTAGCCTACAGCAAGGCCGGCCTGGAGATCGACCACATCTCCTTCCAGGAGCCCATGGACAATCCGGACGACAACACCGCGTTCCTGGCGAGAAGCCTGCAGGAAGCCAAGTTTGCGAGAACCGGCGCATCCTCCATGTAAGGAACGTTACGGGGCGGCATCCGGGCCGCGCTTCTGTTTCCGGAAAATCAGTGGATATAACCGAGCCGAATAGCCTTGGCGATCGCCTGGATACGATTGACCGAATCGAGCTTTATGGTCGCCGAACCCAGATAGGCATTGACGGTATGGACGGACAGGCCGAGCTTCTCGGCGATCTCCTCGCTGATCCGGCCGTCGCCAGCGAGCTGAAGGCAGGCAATCTCGCGTTCGCTCAATGACTCGGCCGGCACGCTGCGGCGCTCATCGAGCGCCAGCAGATCCATCATGACCTGGCAGCTTCTGACATGCTGATCAATGATGGCATCACTCGAGAACTCCATGGATGTGGCGACAAATGTCACATATCCGTTGCCGAGAGCTCCAAGTCGCACCGGAAACGCAATTCCCGAAAAGGGCACGACATCGGAAGGCAGCCGGCGCGTCAGTGGGGAAAATTCCCCCGCGTCGGCAAAACTGGTGTTCTCCGATCCATTCCAAATCAGCGGCAGCAGGGAAATTTCGATATGGTCGAGCAGGATTTCCCCATAACCGCTGATCAGCTGGTTGCCGCTTTCGACCATGCCGGCCGCCCAGTTGTCCAATTCGCAGACGAGCTTGCGCTTGTTGGGCAGACCGGCGCCGGCGATGCGGAAAACCGCAAAATTGCGCGCCTTGAGATTCTTCTGCATGGCGGTGAGCTTGGGAAAGATATCCGACCGGCTCGAAGCGCGTTGGAGGCGCAGATACTGGATGCTTCCAGGTCCGTCTGCCGTACCGCTGCGCGAATAACCCATTGAAAATCAGCCCCTACACCAGATTGTTCCGTACCGCGTAGGCAATCGCCTCGGAACGGGTTTTTGTTGCGGTCTTGCGCATCACGCTTGTGATGTAGTTGTTGATGGTGTTGCGCGATATGCCCAGGATCACGGCAATCTCGTCACTGGTCTTTCCCTCTGCGATCCAGAAAAGACACTCCAGTTCCCGCTCCGTCAACTCGAAATCCCGCTCGGTCCTGACGTCAGCACTCTCGGCAAAACTCGCGCCATAAGCGGCCAGCAGCCCCACTTCCCTCAGACGCTCCTGCGACAGGATGGTGCCTTCCAGGAAAAGCAGCATCAGCGAGAACCGCGTTCTGCCAACGCAGAACGTCAATGAGCAGTATTGGCGACTGATGTCGTCAGGCGGTGTCACATCGTCCGGTAAAAGCGCGAAACTCGGCGTCAGCAGGGAAAGGCATTTCTCAAGCTCGGTGGAGCGCGCGTAACCGCTGGCGAGTTCCGAGCCCAGACGCCGAACGAGATCGAACGGCCAATTCGACGTGACGATAAAATCGAGGCCCTGTTCCTGGATCAAATCATAGCGGGCAAGAAGGAAGTGGGAAGCGCCGACATAATCCGCCAGCAGGCGCATCACCCCTTGAACATTGTTCGAACTCGTCACCACTGCGAGGCGGCGAGCCAGTTGCTCACGCGACAGGACCCTGGAGACGGCAGCCTCTCTCAGGGAGAGCCCTTCCGTTGTCTTGTCTACCCCCGATAACTCCATCCGTTATCTACTCCCCGCCACGCCACGCATTTCCTGATGAATACGCGCATCGCGGCATTTCTGACTGACGCACAACCGTCCCAACGCCGAAACGATCCCGAATTTCCGGACGAATCACCCAAAGGGGCCTTGTTCATAGCCGCTTCTGCTTCTCGCCCGTAGCTGGATAGCGCGGCAGGTCCACCCTCCTCGGACCCTCAGAACTCACCGTGCGAATCATGGTCATTGTAGGAGAGACGTTATCAATTACCATCATCCGAAGGCAGGATTTCCCCAGTTGCCCTCCTCCTCCACTGATTCGCGGTTCAGAAGAATTGGCCAAGTGTGTGGCACCACTGAAAAGAAAGGGGCCGGAATGTATCCGGCCCCGCACGATCATATTTTCGTGATAGGTTGTCAGGCGGCTTTTTCGATGGCCCATTTGCGAAGAATCTTTGCGGCGCGCTCTTCGGAAATCTCGACCATCCGGGCAAGACGTTTCTCCGGGCCTTCCTTGACGCGACGGTTGAAGCCTTCGCCTTCGCCGCTGCCCAGAATATCGTCCGAACTGTCGAAGCCGAAATCTGCGCCGAACCCTTCCATAAGCGACGGACTGCCGCCGGCCGGAGAGAAATCCGGCAATTCGAGCCCGGCGCCTTCGGTCGCAACTTCGCCCGCCACGCCGGTGCCGCTGACGGTGCGGATGAGCGGGCGCAGACCGAGCCAGACCACCAGGAAGGCAACGAGGACAAAGGCGAGCGAATTGATGATGCCACCCACGTTGCGTGTCAGCGTCTCCATGAAACCCGGGCCGCTGGCAGCCTCTTCCAGAAGCTGATTCTCAAGGAAGTCCATAGCAGTCAACGTTACGACGTCGCCGCGCTCTGAACTGATGCCGGCAGCCGAAGAGACGATCTTCTGCATTTCGGCGAGATAGGCATCGATCTTGGCCTGATCGACCGGTTCGCCGACCATCCTCTCGATGCGCCCCTTGTTGACCACGACTGCCACCGAGACCTTTTCGATCTGATAGCTGTTGCGCGTCGTGGCGACGGTCCTCTGATTGATCTCGTAGTTGGTCTGCTCTTCCCGCTTGTCGGACTGATCGGAAGATTGCGGTCCTGCTGGACCTCCCTGCTCAGGAGCCGCCTGCGGCACGTTCTGCTCAACGGTTGCGGCGTTGTCATTCTGCATCTGCTGCGACTTCGCCGCTTCCTTGGTGGTGCGGACCGAACGCTCGACCCGGGAATTCGGATCATAGATCGTTTCCTGGATCTGCTGGCTGTCCGTGTTGAGCGTGGCCGTCACGCTGGAGCGGAAATTGTCCATGCCGAGGAAAGGAGCAAGCGCCTTGTCGATACTGTTTTCAATTTCCTGCTGCACATTCTGGACGATGCCCAGCGACTTGTTCAGCTCGCCGCCGGTCTCGTCACCGGAAGCAAGCAGCTGACCAGTGGAATCAAGAATGGTCACGTCATCCACATCGAGGCCGGGGACCGCAGATGCGACGAGATGACGAATCGATGAAGCGGCCTTGCGGCCGGCCGTTGCGCTCGCCCGGATCATCACCGAGGCGGTCGGCTTCTGCTCACCTCTGCGGAAGTTTCCGACATCCGGCATTACGATATGAACACGGGCGGCGGTAACGCCGTTGATCTGCTGGATCGAGCGAGAGATCTCCCCTTCAAGGGCACGAACGCGAGTCACCTCCTGCATGAAGGAGGTGAGGCCCAACGAACCAACGTTGTCGAAGAGTTCATAGCCGGCATTGGTGCTGTTGGGCAGGCCACGTTCGGCGAGCAGCAACCGGGCTTTGCTTGTGCTGCCGACCGGAACCTGGATGCTCGAGCCATCCGTGCCGACTTCGAACGCCATGTTCGCTTCAGCCAACGCCATGCTGACCTGATTCAGGTCGGCGGTGTCCAGGTTGACATACAGCGTCTCGTAGGCGGGCTTGTTCACAAAGATGGCCGCAGCAAGAACGATCGCAATCGAAACGACGCCGACGGCGCCTAAAGCAATAAGTCGAGTCTGGCCGAGATTGGCCAGATTTTTAAAGACTTGTGAAAATTGAGCTAACAGATTCATTCTGTTCCCACATCGCCAAACACGGATATAGAGCTTCTGCCCAGGCGCACCCTAGAAAGCGAAGCTTGTGCGAGCGTTTCGCAGGCAAGAAGCCTTTGACGATTACGGATGGGATTTAAAGAAGGCTTCCGAGCTTCGATAGCCGGAAGAAAATGCGTCAGAAGAAATCGAAATCTCCAGCCGCCTTGCTCAGCGGCTGAGAATGACCGTGACGCAGGCCGTTTGCCAGTGCCTTCTGCATGTCGGCAAGCTTGACGAGGCTGAGCGCGGTGGAAACATCGACTGTCCAGTTGTCCGGAATCGTGCCGGTGATCGTGTCGATGAATTCGGCGATGCCGCGGGTCTTCTGGACCGCAAGGTCGATGCCCTGGAGAACCTTCATGCTGTCCGGCGACTGCAGGATGCCCTGACCGCCGATCTCTATCAGCTGAGGTTCGACCCGCTCGATCAGATAGGCGATGTCATGGAGTTCCGACACCAGCCGCATCAGGATTTCGGGAAGGGATTCCTCGAGGGAAGCAATAGACGGCGTGGCGATATCGTTCATAGCTTCCTCGTGATCAAAAGAATTCGATAGAGCTTTCGACCGGCTTTGGCGGCATGCGTATGGGACGCTCTTCCATAGCCACGGTCCTTTGGGTTTCAGCACCCGTCAGCGGATATTGACGAGCCCGGCCGCTGACTGGCCAGAACTCGAGCTTGCGCCCGTGCTCCCCGCCCGTTGAGGACCCGACCACGGGGATGCCTTCGTCCTTGAGAAACTGCATGGCGAATGCGGCATTCTGTTCGCCGACATTCGAGAAACTGGCAATCGTCTTGGCACCGCCGAAAATCTTCGCTTCCAAGCGGTCCCGCCGCGCCCCTTGCTTCAGAAGGCCGTTGATCAAAAGTTCCATCAGATGCACGCCGTAGCGTGTCGCATCACCGCCCGATGCCGTGGAACCTCCCGAGCCCGGAAGCAGGAAGTGGTTCATGCCGCCCACACCGGCGACAGGATCGCGAAGACAGGCAGCCACGCATGAGCCCAGGATCGTTGACAGGACGACGTTCGGATCGTTTACGACCTTGTACTCTCCCTGAATAATATGGACACGCCTGGCTGCAGCCGCGTCATTCATTTCAATGCTCCAAACACCGCTTCGATGGCGGCCTTCATCTTTTCGATGGTGAACGGCTTGGCGAGAACGTTGTTCGCGCCGAGCTGAGCCGCTTTCTGAACCAGGGCACGGTCGCCCTGGGCCGTCAGGATGATGAAAGCGGCCTTCTTGGTGTTCGGATTGCTGCGAACGGCCTGCAGGAAGCCGATGCCGTCCATCTTCGGCATGTTGAAGTCCGAAATCACCAGATGATGGGGCTGTTCGGCCATGATCTTCATGCCCTGCTCGCCGTCGCCGGCCGCAGTGATCTGTTTGAAGCCGAGCTGTGTCAGAGCATCGCTGAGCAGCAGGCGGCTGGTCACCTGATCATCGACGATCAGAACTTTGATTTTTTCAGCGAGAGACATTATTCGGTACCTTCTTTTCGGGCGGCAGTTAACTTCAACACTTCTTCTCCAATGGAGCCCAGCGGCAGTTGCTGCTCGACGGCCCCCATTTCATGGGCGACCCTCGGCATGCCGTAGACCACACAGGTCTTTTCGTTCTGTCCGATGGTGCGCGCACCTGCGCTACGCATCTTCAGCAGTCCGGCGGCTCCGTCGCGTCCCATGCCGGTCAGGATAACCCCGACCGCATTGCGGCCCGCCAGATCCGCGACTGAATCGAAAAGGACATCCACTGAGGGCCTATGGCCGTTCACGGGTTCCTTTTCGATCAGTCGGCAACAAGGCGCCGACGGATTGACTACCTGCAGATGCCGGTCACCACCGGGCGCGAGATAGATCCTGCCGATCTCCAGCCGCGCGCCATCGGTTGCTTCCTGCACCACAGGAGCGCAGATACGATTAAGCCTGTCGGCAAAACTTTTCGTAAACGTCGACGGCATATGTTGAGTAATCACCGTCGGCGGGCAATTTTTCGGGAACTTTTGCAGTACCGCGATGAGAGCCTCCACGCCCCCGGTCGATGATCCGATCGCCACGACCTTGCGGCCGACGCGATATTCGGCTGTAGGAGCAGCAACCGGAGCCGCTGCAGCGCCGTTCCTGCGGTGACCGGACCGGGCAGCAGCCTTCACCTTTTCGGCGAGATCCATGAAGGGACGCACGTCCCCGGGAGCCGGCTTGCCGACACAATCGAAGGCGCCGATCTCCAGCGCCGCGAGCGTCGCGTTGGCTCCCTGATGGGTCATGGCCGAGACCATGATGACCGGCATCGGACGCAGGCGCATGATCTTTTCGAGGAAGTCCAGCCCGTTCATGTTGGGCATTTCGATGTCGAGCGTGACGACATCGGGGTTGAGCTGCTTGATCGCCGCACGCGCCTCCAGTGCGTCGCCGGCCTGCCCTACGACACTGACCTCCGGATCGGAATTCAGGACGGCCGTGATCAATCCCCGCATGGTGGGCGAATCGTCGACGACCAGGACTCGTGCCGGAGCGCTCATGCTTTCCTCCCCGCGTTCTGACCGGCATATCGATAAGTTGTTATGCCGATGTTATCGAACAGGTTTTTCGCGTCGCCAGAGACGCGTTCGGAATGGCCGATATAAAGATGTCCGCCTTCGGCCAGCAGCGAGGCGAACCGCGACCAGATCTTCATCTGCGTCGGCTCATCGAAATAGATGACCACGTTGCGGCAGAAGATGACATCGAAATTACCCTTGAATGGCCACTGCGCCATCAGGTTCAATTCGTTGAAAGTGATGAGTTTCTTGACGCGCTCATCGATCTGGAACTTGCGGCGGCCGTTCACCTCGATTTCGCGGAACCATTGCTTGCGCATGGCCGGCGTCATGGTTTCCAGCGCATTCTCGTCGTATATGCCGGCCTTGGCTGCTGCGAGGATTTTCGGATCTATATCCGTCGCGAGAATACGGAAGTCGTAATCCGCGGCATTGGGCAAGAGCGAGAGCACTGTGAGCGCGATCGAATAGGGCTCCTGACCGTCCGAACAGGCGGCCGACCAGATGCGCACGCGGCCGCCGCTCTTGGCGCGATTGATCAGCCCCGGCAGGACCTCGTCGCGCAGATGCTCGAAATGGTGGTTTTCCCGGAAGAAGCGGGTGAAATTGGTCGTCAGGTGCGAAAGCATCTCGCGGCGGGCGACGGCACCGTCCGGCGAAGCCACCAGTGCGCAATAATCCCTGAAGCCGCGCAACCCGAGCGCCCGGATATGCTTCGACAGACGCGAATAGACAAGCGAAGCCTTGGAATCGTTGAGATAGATTCCGGCATCCGCATAGATCATCGCCGCAATTTCGGACAGGTCGCGGCGCGTCAGCGGATATTCTCCGCTCGCGAGCACGTCGTCCGGCGACTGCCGGCTTTCTACGGCGCCCAAAGGCTTCATGCAGCTTCGCTTTCCTTTTCCGGGAAGAGGGCATCAAGCTCGATCATGCAGATCATCCGCTTTTCGATCGCGAGAATTCCTCGGGCATATTGTTTCTCAAGGTCGGAAGAGACTTCCGGCACCGGCTGGATATTCTCGTCGGTAATCGTAAGAATATCGGAAACGGCTTCGACGAGCAGACCAACAACGCGAGTCTTCACCTGTGCCACGATGATCACGTGGCGTGCGGTGGGCTCCGCGTCCTTCATGCCCAGCCGGGCCGACAGGTCGACAATCGGCAGAACCGCACCGCGCAGATTGATGACGCCCATCACGTAGGGCGGCGCATGCGGCATCGGTGTTGCCGGCGTCCAGCCGCGGATTTCGCGGACGGACATGATGTTCACGCAGAATTCCTGATCACCGATACGGAAGGCGATCAATTCCCGACTTTTCTGAGTCAGGTTCTTCACGGCATACGACATAACCAACTGACCCGTCTTAACCCGTGGCTGCGAGTGACATTTCAGGCTTCAGTGCCATTTCTGGTTTAAGAGATTGGCCTCGCGAGGCCGCGACGACCGCATCGACATCGAGGATGAGCGCGACGCGACCATCACCCAGGATGGTGGCTGCGGCGATACCTGGTACATGGGTGTAGTTCGCTTCGAGCGACTTGATGACCACCTGGCGCTGGCCCTGGATCGCGTCCACCATCAGGGCGCGCTGACCGCCTCCTTCCGATTCCACCAATAGCGCGACACCGTCGACCGGGTTCGCCTGGATGGCGCGGAAGTTCAGGATGCGGCCGACATCGACCAGCGGGCAGAAGGAGTTGCGGATCGAAATGAGCCGCTGGTTCGCACCGAAGGAATGGATGGCGGACGCTTCCGGCTGCAGCGTCTCGACGATTGCGGTGAGCGGCACGACCAGGGTCTGGCCGGCGACCGTCACGACCATGCCATCGAGAACCGCGAGCGTCAGCGGCAGGCTCATCGTGAACGTGGACCCGTGGCCGGGCCTCGATGAGATCGAGATGCGGCCACCGAGCGCCTGGATCGACCGTTTCACCACATCCATGCCGACGCCGCGGCCGGAGATGTCGGAGATCTTGTCGGCGGTCGAGAAGCCCGGCATGAAGATCAGATTGTCGATCTCATCATCCGAGAGATTGGCATCGGCGGCAATGAGATCGTTGTCGATCGCCTTCTGGCGAACACGTTCGCGATTGATGCCGGCGCCGTCGTCCTGAAGCTCGATGAGGATGCGGCCCGACCGGTGTTTCGCCGACAGCTTGACGGTGCCTTCCGGATTCTTGCCGGCGGCTTCGCGCTTCTCGGGTGTCTCGATGCCATGATCGACCGCGTTGCGGATCATGTGAGTCAGCGGCTCGGCAAGCTTGTCGATGACCGTCTTGTCGACTTCGGTATTTTCACCCTCGGTGACCAGGCGGATCTGCTTGCCGACCATGTCGGCCACTTCGCGGACGATACGCGACATGCGCTGGAAAACCGGCTTCACCGGCTGCGCGCGGATCGCCATGACCGAGTCCTGGATCTCGCGGGTGAGCTGCTGCAGCTCTTCGAGGCCCATGTTGATCGAGGACGTGCCGTTCGTGTCGTTTTCGATGACGCTTTGGGACAGCATCGCCTGGTTGATGACGAGCTCGCCCACCAGGTTGATCAGGCGGTCGACGCGATCGAGATCGACACGGATCGTCTGACCGGCTGCAGCGGCAGCCGCAGCAGCGTTGTTCTGGGTTGCAGCAGCGGCGGAAGAGGCAGCATCCTTCTTTTCGGCGACGCGAGCGGCCGCGTCGGCGGCCTTCATGATGCCTGTCGCCACCTTGGCAGCCGAGACAGCCGCAGCCGCGGTTTCTTCGACAGCAGACGGCTCCACGGCCTTGTCCTCTTCCTCGGCGGCAGAGCCGTCATCGAGGATCGACAGATCGAACGGAACCGGGATCATCGGCAGTTCTTCATCCGTCGATGCTTCCTCGGCAAGCTTCACTTCGAGATCGCAATCCCACTCGGCAAATTCGAAGACCGTGCGGATGTCGTCCTCGCCCTTGTTGGTCTTCAGCGAAATCTTCCAGCTGAAATAGGAGGCTTCCGGATCCATCTTGTCGAGAGCCGGCAGGTCGTCCATATCGCAGGCGATGCTCATCTCGCCGAGACGGGACAGATCGCGCAGCAGGAGCGCCGCCTCATTGCCCTTGGAATAGAGTTCGCGGCGCGGCTTGAAGGTCACTTCGTAGATCGAGCCTTCGAACGCCGGCTCCTCATCGTCGAAACCATCAAAGGAGAAGGGGATCGGCTGGAAACCGCTCTCATCCGTAGGCTTGGGAGTTTCCTCCTGCGGGGCGGCGGACGCGGCCTTCGCAGCCGGCTTCGGTGCCTCGTGACCTGATGCGGAGGGCAGCTCGCCGTTGGCAAGCGCTTCAAGTTCCTTGACCAGGCCACGGGTTCTCGACGCGTCGACGCTGCCACCGTCGCGCGAAGCGCTGACGAGGTCGGCGAGCACGTCCGCCGATTTCAGCATGACCTTCAGCACATCCTGGCCGGGCTCCAGCTTGCCGGAGCGCACACAGTCGAGGGTTGTCTCGAAAACGTGGGCGAAGGAAACCAGATCGTCCAGACCGAAGGCGCCAGCGCCCCCCTTGATGGAATGAACGGCACGGAAAACGGCGTTCACCGTTTCGGGGTCGCGGTCCCCGTCGTTCAGCTTGAGAAGACCCGACTCCAGTTCAGCGAGTTGCTCTTCGCATTCCTGAAAGAAAATCTCTTTGATTTCGTTCATATCCATCGGAGAAATTCCCGGCTCAGGCAGTTACACGCTCGATCGCATCAATCAGTTTGGCAGGATCGAAGGGCTTGACGATCCAACCCGTCGCACCGGCCTGCCGGGCCCGATTCTTCTTTTCCTGATCGCTTTCCGTCGTCAGGACGAGGATCGGAACGGCGCGATATTTTTCGTTGCGGCGGACGCCTTCGATGAAGCCAAAGCCATCGAGACGCGGCATGTTGATATCGGTGACGATGACATCCGGATTGGCGTCTTCGAGAACTTCGAGCCCTTCGACGCCGTCTTCCGCCTGAATGGTCTCGAAACCCGCATTGTTCAGGGTCACCAGCAGCATGTTCCGGATCGTCCGTGAATCATCCACGGTCAGCACTTTCTTCTTCATTGCTAGATCTCCTTAACAATCAAATTATCGGTCTCGATGCCGATGAGTTGCATCGTCTTCTGAAATGCGTCCGAAGCCTTTTCGACAATGAAGGATTTTTTGTCCTCCTTCCAGGCCGTGACACCGGCGACGAGAACCTGCGCGCACTGCACGCCGACCCGCTCAACGCCCGAAGCATCGATGACGAGATCGCTGCCGCGCATGGACATCAGCTTTCCGTGCAGAACCGAAGCCTCGTTGAGGTCCAGCACTGCCGACAGCTTCAAACTCCCGGGTCCAGCCTTCTTTGCTGCCATCAGCTTATTCCTCGCCGTTTCTGAATGAGGTATTCGTTATAGGCTGCCGGTTCTGCAACTGCCGGCACCGAGACGGGCGCTGACTGGCTGCGTGGCGGCGCCGGGTGACGCTTTTCCGGATAACGGCTCTGCCGCTCGATCCGGAACTGGCGGACCGTGCGGCCGAGTTCCAGAATCACGGTATGAAGTTCATCGGCTCCCTCGCCGGCCCGGCTTGCCAGGCTCGCGTTCGAAGCCACGCGCTCGCTTACAGAGCCGATCTCGGCGGTCAGCCGATCAAGGCCATGAGCGTGGTCGCCGGTATCGCGGGCTATGCCGGCGATCGCGTCATTGATTTCAGAGACCTGCCGGACGATGCCGCCGATCGCATCCTGTGTGCGGTGGACCATCTCGACACCCGCATCCACCTGCGATTTCGTGCCGGTGACCAGCGTCTTGATCTCGCGGGCGGCTTCGGCGGAACGCTGGGCAAGTGCGCGCACTTCCTGCGCGACGACGGCGAAGCCGCGGCCTGTCTCGCCGGCGCGGGCGGCCTCGATGCCGGCATTCAGGGCCAGAAGATTGGTCTGGAAGGCAATGTCGTCGATAACGCCGATGATCTGGCCGATCTTCTCGGCCGAAGATTCGATATCGGCCATGGCGCTGATCGCGCGGCCGACAACCTCGCCGCTTGCCTCGACCGAACGGCGTGTCTCGGCAGCAGCCTTTTCGGCCTCAGTCGTTCCGGCGGCGGTTTCCTTGACCTTCGTGGCAATGTCGACAAGCGCCCGCATCGCGTCCTGAAGACGCTCTGATTGCTCCCCGGAGGTGGTTGCAAAGGAACGCGCGTCTTCGGAAAGTGAGTGCGTCAGCGCGCCGGCCTTCTCGCGATGGGCATCGGCGGTCTCGACCGAGGAACGCATGCCTGCGATTGCCCGGTTCAGAAGATCGGCGAGGTCGCGATAAGCCTCCGGCACGTCTGCCGGGAGACAAGCCGTCAGGTCGTGATCGGCAAGCGCCGCTATGACATCCGAGAACGTCTCGACGGCCTCGGCATGATCGGCTTCGCGCTGCTCGGCGAGCGCCCGCTGATGCCGCTGGCGCAATTCGTTGAAACGCAGCGAAACGGCAATCTCGGCATCAACCATCACGAGGCGCACGATCGCGCCAACCAGGTCGAGCAGTTCCTGCTCGCGCTTGCGACCGCCCGGCAGCAGCGGTTTCGGAGCAAGGTCGGCGATCGCACCCGCGATCAGGTGTTCCAGCATCACCGCATGGCCGGCAATATGCCAGCGCGGATCGAGACCCATGCGGCTCTCGGTATCGGAGAGCAGTTTCACCCGCTCGGCATAGAGCGCATCGAAACGGGCATCCGTCAGCACGCCCCAATGGGAGGCTTGCAGGTCATGCAGCCGCTCGATCTGCTGCTCGCTCTCGAAATTGCGGGCGGCTTCGGGAAAGGATTGAAAGCGATGGAAGAGGTCACGCAGGCCGGTCTTCAAATGCCGGTCGAGCTGCGGACGGCAGCGGCGCAGAAGATCGCGCAGTTCGCCGTCAAGGCCGGCGAATGCCAGTCTCTCGCCCAGGCTGCCCGCCTGGCCCCGTCGCGCCTGATCCGATGGCGTTTCCTGCACCAAAACCGTCCCCAAAATTCATCTTACCAATCCTCAAAGATTGGCGGCATGCGGCTCCTGTCCGCCAGGCACCGGAGATGAATAGGAGATGCTCGCCAGAGCGGATCAATATCCGTCGGCACGGGCAACACGGTCACCACAGGCTATCCTGGATTTTCATGAGCGGATACCGGACTGTCACCGGTACGGCTTTGCGGCTTCATGCCTGGTGGGAGACCCCGGTCATCCCATTTCGCCGTGCATTCCAATATGTATGGTTAATTCCTTGCCCGAAGGTTAATAGAAGGTGCAGGAACACCGGTTTTAGTTTGGATAAGACACAGGTTACGCAGTTGGGTGGGAGCGAGCTTAATCCGGCCGGTCCGCCCTGCGGTTTTGCCCCAGCGCCCTCAGCGGCTGGGCCCGGAAGCTGCAAATGACCTTGTGGCCTATACGGCAAGGCCGCCTTTTCCGGCGAATTTCCTGCTGACATGCAGTGAACCGGACAGCCCGAAACGCCACGGCAGATCGACCGCCTGCGAAATGCCGATCCGCCGGCCGGTGACGACCAGTGGCGGCGTTTGCGGACGTGCCAACCCGAACGGCGGCTGGCGCAAGGGCAAGCCGTTGTGCTCGATGGTTACACCGAGAGCCTGACAGACGCGGCCCGGACCGGAACATAGAAGCAGCGGATCAGAACGACCGCGACGTCTTTCCATTTCATCAATGCCTCTGACGGGCTGCAACGCCCTGATCAGCACGGCGCTGCCTGGCCGACAGACAAAATTCAGGCACCAGTGAATGCCGTATGAGCGATAGACATAGGCATGCCCCGGCGGTCCGAACATGACCGCATTCCTGGGCGTAGGTCCCCGAAAGCTGTGGGAAGCAGGATCATCCGGCTCATAAGCCTCGGTCTCGACGATGACGCCGCCAACGCCCTCGACATCAAACTCGACGCCGATCAGATCGCGTGCGACCTCGACCGCGCTTCTGTCGAAAAACTGCTGGTCCATACGGATATCCCGAGTCGACTGACAAAATTGCCGGCAAATCCATAAAGGCCGCATTGGGATTTGTCTCCCCGCCTGCCTTGCCGGCGGCCGTGCCACATCGACCCAAAACCTGGCGCTACCGATCATTATTCAGCAATTTAAAGGGATTAATGGTGCCCGGAGGCGGATTTGAACCACCGACACGCGGATTTTCAATCCGCTGCTCTACCAACTGAGCTATCCGGGCATCGAGGCTTCATCAAAGCCTTCCGGCGGAGGCCGGCGGGGGTCATGCCCCCGGAAGCGAGCGGGGTTATAACATCTTGTTCGGCCATGTCCAGCGCTACGGTCCACTTTTTTGACAGGTTTGCGAAAATCGCAAATTCCCGAACAAAAACAGCAAGGCAAGCGGCCCGATAGCTCGGCTCCCTTATTCGCGCTCGTCTGAGCGGTCCGCCCTGGTTTCATCTTCCGCCGCAGGAATGGCGTAAGAGCCGTTCAACCAGCGCGACAGGTCAAGCGTCCGGCAACGGTCGGAGCAGAAGGGATAATGTTCGCGCGAGGACGGCTTGCCGCATTCCGGGCAGGGTCTCGCCTTCCTGAGCGGCTCAACCTTGCCGCCGGTCTTGATCGGTTCGGATGCCATTGTGTTGCAACACTCCTGTATCTTGCGCGGAACCGCCAGCGCAAAAGCCGGCCTCCGACACATCCGCCGAAGGCCTCAGCCCTCCGGCCAGGTCGCCGCTACGTCGAAACCTTCCCCCGCAAGCAGCGCCGTCACTTCGTAAAGCGGCAGTCCGACGACATTCGTATAGGAGCCGACAAGCTTCTGTACAAAGGCGCCGGCAATGCCCTGGATCGCATAGGCTCCCGCCTTGCCGCGCCACTCGCCCGAGGCGATATAGTTCTCGATTTCGCGGGTGGAAAGGCGCTTGAAGCGCACTTTGGTCTGCACGACCTTCTGGCGGAACTGGCCGCCGGGGGTCACCAGGCAGATGCCGGTATAGACCCAATGGCCGCGCCCCGAGAGCAGATGCAGGGCGGAAGACGCCTCTTCCGTGTATTCGGTCTTCTCCAGAATGCGGCGCCCGACCGCCACCACCGTATCGGCCGAGAGAATGTAGCTATGCCGCCAGGCCGGATCGCCCTTGACGGCAGCGAAGGCCGCTTCGGCCTTCTCCGTCGAGAGCCTGCGGGCAAGCGAACGCGGATGCTCGGATTTCTTCGGCGCCTCATCGATATCCATCGGCATCAGCCGCACAGGCTTGATACCGGCCTGATTGAGAAGATCGAGACGGCGCGGAGAACCGGAGGCCAGTATCAGCTTTTGTTCCAGCGCCATGAGAGACCACCGCGGAGTAAGAACAATTATTTGAAGCGGTAGGTGATGCGGCCCTTGGTGAGGTCGTAGGGCGTCATTTCGACCAGCACCTTGTCGCCGGCAAGAACACGGATACGGTTCTTGCGCATGCGGCCGGCGGTGTGGGCAATGATCTCGTGTTCGTTTTCAAGCTTCACGCGGAATGTCGCGTTGGGCAGAAGCTCGGTCACGACGCCCGGGAATTCGAGGACTTCTTCTTTGGCCATCTATAGGTTTTCTTCCTGCTGTTGAATTCGGGCTGCGGCAAAATGTGCGCTCACCCGGAAATGTGCGCGGAACCTACACAATCATGTCCGCTTTGTGAACCTCGCTTGAAAGCGATTCTCAATGTCTTTCAGGCCGTCTCGGCCGGATGCCGGCTCATTCCCGAAAGGCGTTCATCGATCAGCCGCCAGAGATGATCGCGAACCTCCCGATAGGCGTGAAGCTTTTGCTCGCGCGTACCCGTCGCAGCGGTCGGATCCATGGTCGGCCAATAGACGACGTCAACGGCGTTGGCGCGGGTGAGTTCCAGTGCGGCATGATGGGCTTCGGGCGTCAGGGTGACGATCAGATCGAAGAAATCATCCTCGAGTTCCTCCAGCGTCCGAGGCTGATGCCGGCCGAGCGACAGCCCGACCTCTTGCAGCACCACATCCACGAAAGAATCCCGCTCGCCGGAGCGCACCCCCGCCGATTTGACATAGATATCGGGTGGCAGCAGCCGTTTTGCAATGGCTTCGGCCATCGGCGAGCGGATGACGTTCCAGCCGCACAGGAAGAGGATGGCACCCGGTCGTTTGACACTTGTCTCGGGCAAGGTGGCGCTTTCCATGATCAGCCACGCCAATAGAGCACGCAGACCAGGGTGAAAAGCCGTCGCGCCGTATCGAAATCGACACGGATCTTGCCATTCAGCCGATCCATGAGCGTCTGGGAACCCTCGTTGTGGATGCCGCGACGGCCCATGTCGATCGCCTCGATCCTGCTCGGGGAGGAGGAACGGATCGCTTCGTAATAGCTCTCGCAGATCATGAAATAGTCCTTGATGATCCGCCGAAAGGGGGTGAGCGAGAGGATATGGGTGGCGACTTCCTCGCCCTTTTCCGTGGTGATGCCGAGCACGAGCTTGGAATCGACCAGAGAGAGCCTGAGCTTGTAGGGACCGCCGGCATGGCCTACCGGCTCGAAGGAATTTTCCTCGACGAGATCGAAGATGGCGACCGCCCGCTCATGTTCCACATCCGGCGTCGAGCGCCCGATCGAGTCGTCCAGAACGACATCCGAGAGCCGGAAGTCCCCTCGCCCCATCCGTCAGCCCCCATCATTGAGAGGCATGGCGTTCAGGCGGATCGAGACGGACCTGGCATGGGCGTCGAGCCCTTCGGAATGGGCAAGCGTGATTGCGGCTGGCGCGAGTTGACCAAGCTGATCCGGCCCTAAACGCAGGATCGAGGTTCGCTTGACGAAATCGAGCACCGAGAGGCCCGAGGAAAAGCGCGCCGAACGCGCCGTCGGCAACACGTGGTTGGATCCGCCGACATAATCGCCGATCACTTCCGGCGTATGGCGGCCGATGAAGATCGCGCCGGCATTGCGGATGCCCGGCATCAACGCGTCGGGATCGGCGACGGCGAGTTCCAGATGCTCGGCAGCAATACGATTTGCGAGCGGCAGGGCGGCTTTCAGATCCGGCACGAGGATGATCGCGCCGAAATCCCGCCAGCTTGCAGCAGCGGTTTCCGAACGCGACAGGGTTTTGAGCTGCCGCTCGACGGCCGCTTCCACCGCCTTGCCGAGGCCGGCATCGTCGGTAATGAGAATCGACTGGGCACCGGGATCGTGCTCCGCCTGGGCAAGCAGATCGGCAGCCAGCCAGGCCGGATCGTTTTCCCCGTCGGCGATGACGAGAACCTCGGAAGGACCCGCGATCATGTCGATGCCGACCGTGCCGAAGACCTGGCGCTTGGCCGCCGCGACATAGGCATTGCCGGGACCGACGATCTTGGCAACCGGCGCAATGGTCTCGGTACCATAGGCAAGTGCAGCTACGGCCTGGGCGCCGCCGATCCGGTAAATCTCCGTGACGCCGGCGATGCGGGCCGCTGCCAGTACGGCCGGATTGATCTTCCCGCCGCTCGCCGGCACGACCATCACGAGGCGCGGCACGCCTGCGACCCTGGCCGGCACGGCATTCATCAGCACAGAGCTCGGATAGCTCGCCGTGCCGCCCGGTACATAAAGGCCGACCGCCTCGATCGCCGTCCAGCGGGAGCCGAGGCCGACACCGATCGCATCCTCGTAGATATCGTCCTTCGGCATCTGTCGGGCATGGTGTCTTTCGATACGCTCGGCAGCGAACTTCAGCGCGTCGAAAACCCTGGGATCGGTCTCGGCGACGGCAGCGTCGATATCCGCATCGCTCACGCGGATGCCGGCCTTGGCGAGATCAATGCCGTCGAAACGGGCGGAATAGTCGATCAGCGCCGCATCACCGCGGGCACGCACATCATCGATGATGGCACGCACCACCGCGTTCACATCTTCCGAAACCTCGCGTTTGGTCGAGAGAAAAGCGGAAAACCTCGCCTCAAAATCCTGCGATGCCTGCTCCAGCCAGATTGCCAAGCGGATATTCCTTCCAACTCAAGATGATGTTCTATCTCAATCAGGGCGGTCCCGATCAGGGATGGCGGGGCCTCACCGCCGTTTCCCACGCGCCGCCGATATCCGCAAGAGCAACTTCGATGCATTCGACATCAAGCGCAATCGTGGCCGTGCCGGAAAGCACCAGTTCCACCGTGCCTTCCGGCCCCTCGCCCTTGCGTGTGAAGGTGATCGCGAGCAGCGAGAGCACATCGTCCGTCCTGTTGCGGTCGATGCCGGTGGAACGCACCGCTTCAACGCGTTTGAACACCAGGGCGGCGCGGTGCCGCTCGAAACCCTTGCGCTTCTCGCCGGCCTTCTCCCAGACGAAACGGTTGGCGGCGAGGGAAAAATTCCTTTCCGGCGGCGACCAGCGGACGTCACCTACCTTGAAGACGGCGTCCTGCATATGGGCGGAAATGATGCCTAAATCGTCCGTGTCGAGGGCAAGCAGCTTCAGCTCGGTCATCGCTTTCAAATATCCACTCAAAGGTTGCGTTTTCACGCGAAAGTTTCTTGTCTGGAGATAGGATGTGAAAGCGAAAGAAGCAACTGGCCGCTATTGCGGGAAATCCGCGCCGAGGCTGATATCCTTGAGAGCCTCGATCTGGGACCGGCGCTCGCCGAGCTTCCGCGTGATATTGTCATAGGCAAAAGCGCCCAACACGAGATGCCGCGGCGCATTCTCCGTCTGCGTGACACGGATCATCGCCTCGCCTGCTCTGACAGGATCGCCCGGCTGCCTGCCGCTATATCCGGATGTCGTGGCCATTCGCGCACCCGCGGTTTCGGCATAGTCGGCGATCCTGCTCGGCGTCTGCCTCAATGAACGGCCTGCCCAATCGGTACGGAAAGGGCCGGGTTCGACGCAGGTCACCTTGATACCGAGCGGAGCCGTTTCCAAGGCGAGCGCATCGGAGAAACCCTCGACCGCATGCTTGGTGGCCGCGTAATAACCGGAGCCCGGCAATCCCATGAAGCCGGCGAGCGAGGTGATGTTGAGGATGTGGCCCTTGCGGCGTGCACGCATGCCCGGAAGCACGGCGCGCGTCATGGCAAAGAGGCCGAAGACATTGGCATCGAACATGGCGCGGATCTCGTCTTCCTCGCCCTCCTCGATCGCCGCCTGGTAACCGTAGCCGGCATTGTTCACCAGCACGTCGATGCGGCCGAACTTTTCCTCCGCAGCCTTCACGGCGGCGATGATCTGGCCGGTATCGGTGACGTCGAGATCGAGCGCCAGCGCATTGTCCCTGCCATCGGCCAGATCGGCGACGCGGCTTTTGTCGCGAGCAGTCACGACCGTCGGCCAACCGCGATCGAGGGTGAGCTTGGCAAGCTCGTGGCCGAAGCCGGTCGAGCAGCCGGTAATGAACCATACGGGAGCGGAAACATCAGCCATGGGAAATCTCCATAAGATGCTGGATCAGAAATATGAGGCGGGGAAGAACACAGGATACCTCCGACACATAGGGATGCAAAAAAGGACGGCAAGGGCAGTACCCTTGCCGTCCTTCATCACGTTTTCGATTCCTGGAACCCGGTCAGTCGCTGACGCGTTCGACCACAGCGCCACAGCGGGTGAGTTTTTCCTCCAGCCGCTCGAAGCCCCGATCGAGATGATAGACACGATTGACCGTGGTTTCTCCTTCCGCAGCAAGGCCGGCAATCACCAGCGAAACGGAAGCGCGCAGGTCGGTCGCCATGACAGGCGCGCCCTTCAGACGGGGGACACCTTCCACCCTCGCCGTCTGGCCGGAAAGCGAGATTTTCGCGCCCAGGCGTGCAAGCTCCTGCACATGCATGAAACGGTTTTCGAAAATCGTCTCGGTGATGTTGGAAACGCCCGATGACCGCGTCATCAGCGCCATGAACTGCGCCTGCAGGTCGGTCGGGAAACCCGGGAACGGCTCGGTCGTCACGTCGACCGGCTGAATGCCGTTGCCGTTGCGCACGACCCGAAGGCCGCTCTCCGTCTCGGTGATATGGGCACCCGCCATGCGCAGCGTGTCCAATGCGTTTTCAAGCAGCGCGGCCTGCGTGCCTTCGAGGATCACGTCGCCGCCGGTCATGGCGACCGCCATGGCGTAGGTGCCGGTCTCAATACGGTCGGGCAGGACGCGGTGGCGGGCGCCGGACAGCGAGGTGACGCCTTCGACGGTGATAGTCCTGGTGCCGGCGCCGGAGATCTTCGCGCCCATGGCGTTAAGGCATTTCGCCAGGTCGGCGATTTCCGGTTCGCGGGCCGCGTTCTCGATGACCGTCGTGCCCTTGGCAAGCGTCGCGGCCATCATCATGACATGCGTGGCGCCGACCGAAACCTTCGGGAAAACGTAGCGGGCGCCGACGAGGCCGCCCTTCGGCGCCGTGACGTTGACGTAGCCGCCATCGATCTCGATCTCCGCGCCGAGCGCCTGCAGGGCTTCGAGGAAGAGGTCGACCGGCCGCGTACCGATGGCGCAGCCGCCCGGCAGCGAGACGCGGGCCCTGCCCTCGCGGGCGACGAGCGGGCCGATCACCCAGAAACTGGCGCGCATCTTGGAGACCAGCTCATATGGGGCGGTCGTATCAACAATGGTGCGACAGGTGAAATGGATGGTGCGGGAATAGCCGTCCTCCTGCCGTTCGCGCCGTCCGTTGACGGCGATATCGACGCCGTGATTGCCCAAAATGCGCATCAGGAGCTCGACATCGGCAAGATGCGGCACATTTTCGAGCGTCAGCGTATCGCTCGTCAAAAGGGACGCGATCATCAAAGGCAGCGCGGCGTTCTTTGCCCCGGAAATCGGAATGGTGCCCCTGAGCTCGTTGCCGCCGGAGATTCTGATGCGATCCATAAGTTGTCACTCTTCCTTCTTAGAGCGCGAAAGGACGCGTCCTTAAACGAGATCCGCCGCCGCTTCAATGTCTGCTGAAATTGCCAAAGCCCGTCCGCCCAGCATAGATCAGGATGATTCGTCCGTTTTTGCGGCAGACAATCCATGGGTGGGATCAGCCTCGCCGGCCCGGCGTGCGCGCGCCTGTGACTTGCGGCGCATCAAATTTTCCCGAAGCTTGGCGGCTGCGCGCGCTTTCCGCTTGGCAACCCGCTCATCTGCCGCCGCACGCGCGCGGTCGCCGCGGGTTTCCTTCGTCTCTCCGGCCTGCGAATCGGGCAATTCTTGGTCATTCGCCATGGTTCTCCATAACCAAAAAGCCGGTTCAACAAAAGCAAAAGCAATGTTTTCCCTCCATACCGACGAAAGAACTTGGAATTTGCGGCTTGCGCTCCCGGTGAAGCTATGGCAATAGGCCCCTCGCCGACGACGCGATGATTTTGCGGCGGCTACAAGCTGCTATAGCTCAGGGGTAGAGCACTCCCTTGGTAAGGGAGAGGCCGAGAGTTCAAATCTCTCTAGCAGCACCATTCTTCTTCCGGAAAACATAACCTCCGCCGATTGTCGTACCGGCATTCCCACGACTTGTCTCGTCCGTGTGTCTCGCCACAGCTACGCCACGGAATATTCTCACGCTGATGCAACGAGTTGGCACCCTCATGCGTTGCCGGGCATCCGCTCGCACTGTGCGAGCTTTGGGAACAACTAATTGACGCCTGTTTGATGCCACTTCGCGGAATTCTCGATCGCTGGAACAATCAATCGCTTGCCCGGCAGTTCCTGATCGCCGGCGGGCTGGTTTCGCTTGCAGCCATGATGCTCGTCGGAGCGTATGTGACGACGCTCATCGAAGCTGCGGTCACCCGCAATTCCGCAGCATCGACTGCGCTCTACGTCGACAGCATCATCGCGCCGCTGCTCCCCGACATGAAGACCAGCCAGCGGCTCGACGACGTCACGACCCGAGCGCTCGACGAAACCTTCGGCCAGGGTGCGCTCGGCGGCAAGGTCGTCTCATTCAGGCTCTGGCGGAAGGATGGAACCGTCCTCTACGCCACTCCCGACAAGAGCATGGTGGGCAAGCGGCTCGATCCAGGCGAGGACCTCCTGACGGCGTTCTCCGGACAGATGGTCGCGCAGTTCGGCTTTGCGGATCCGCAAGACGCGTCCGAACGATCGAGGGACGATCCGCTCCTCGAAATCTACAACCCCATCCTGCAACCCTGGTCGGGCGAGGTTGTCGCGGTCTCGGAATTCTATGAAGTCGCAGACGAATTCCAGCAGAGCCTCCACCAGGCGCAGCTTAGAAGCTGGCTTGCGGTTTTCGGTGTCACGCTTGCTTTTTTTCTGCTTCTGTCGGCAATCGTCTTCCGCGGCAGCCGCATCATCGACCATCAGCAGCAGGCGCTGACCCAGCGTGTTACCGAACTCTCCGAACTGCTCTCGCAGAACAAGGCGCTGCATGCCAAGGCCCAGCGTGCCTCGCTGCGCGCGACGGCGCTTAACGAAAGCTATCTGCGCCGGCTCGGCGCCGACCTGCATGACGGCCCGGCCCAGCTCGTCGCCTATGCCGCCCTGCGCGTGGACAGCCGGCTCCTTACGGATCCCCGCACGCCGCACCAGGCGCGCGAGAAGGAAGTCTCCACGATCAAAGCCCGATTGGACGAGGCGATGGACGAGATCCGCAGCATATGCAGCGGGCTCGTGCTGCCGCAGATCGAAACCGCCGAACTCCCGGATGTCCTGAAGCGCGCCGTCGACGCCCATCGTCAGCGAACGGGACTCGATGTCGCGTTGTCGATGACCAACGGTTCCAAACCTCTCCCTCCTTCCGCCAAGATCTGCATCTACCGCTTCGTACAGGAAGCCCTCAACAACGGTTTCCGGCATGGTGGCGGCGTAGACCAGAGCGTCCGCCAGACTTTCGACAATGGCAATGTCGTGATTGAAGTGGCCGACCACGGACCGGGTTTCGATCCCGCTTCGGTTGGTCCGGACGGCCTGGGGCTTGCCGGGCTCAGGGAACGGATCGAGAGCCTTGGCGGCACATTCAATATTTTCACATCGAAAAGCGGAACCACGGTCAGGATGTCTCTGAACGTGCAGGAAATGGAGCAGGCCTAATGACAGCAGTCAAAATCGCGGTCGTTGATGATCACCCCTTGTTCCGGGAGGGCGTTACGCGCAGCTTCAGCGAGATCGAGGATTTCGAGATTGTCGGGGAAGGCGGATCGCGGGACGATGCGATCCGCATCGCGCGGGAATTCTGCCCGGATGTCATGCTGATCGACATCTCGATGCCTGGAAGCGGTCTCGAAACCATAACCGATGCACTCGAATACTGTCCCACTCTGAAGATCGTCATGTTGACCGTCTCGGAAGCGAGCGACGACATCACCAAGGCGCTCAAGCTCGGCGCGAAAGGCTATGTTCTCAAGGGGATCGGTTCGAGAGGACTTGCAGAAGTCGTCAGGACCATTGCCGCCGGGGGGAGTTATGTCTCGCCGGCCCTTTCGGCCCAGTTGATCGCCGGACTTTCAGCATCCGCTGAAGCCGTCGAACAGCCCGATCCGATGGCAGAACTCACCGATCGGGAACAGGAGGTGCTGAACCTCGTCGCATCGGGCCTCAGCAACAAACGTGTGGCACGGGAACTCGATCTTCACGAAAAGACGGTCAAGCACCACATGACCCGCATCTTCTCGAAGCTGAAGGTCTCCAACCGTACGGAAGCGGCGCTGGCCCTTCGCGACGCCACCGTCCAACGCTCAACGACCGAACGACCGCAATCGTGACGTGTCGGAAGGAGTGGCCTGCCGATTGACGATCGTGCGCGACCGCGAGTCGCGCATCTCGTAGCGCCCCTGGGAGATCCGTTCCGTCGCGCCGTTACCGTGGCGTACGGTAATCGAATTTCCCCGAACGTCGACTTTGACATCCGATTTGGAACGGGCCGCCGGTGTCGCCGGCTGCGTTGGCGAACGCTGCCCCGCTGTCTGGCTGTTGGCAGCAGGTTTATCGGCCTTGTCCGAAGCGCTCTTGCCTGTAGAAGGGCTCTTGCCTGTACTTGTACCGGCGCCAGTGCCAGTGCCGGAACCGCTGCCGGTGCTGCCGTCATTTTGTGATTTGCCAGCAGTGCCAGAAGCGGAGTTGCCGGCATCCGTGCTGCTGTCGTTCGCGCCGTCGCCCGCGTCACCGTCGTCGGCAGCGCCTTCGCCGACGCTGCCGGCATCATTCCCTTCATTGCCTTTGCCGGAGCTGTTTCCGCTCCCGCCGCTGCCAGCGCCCCCATTATCACCATTGCCCGCGCTGTCATTATCACCGCCGTTGCCACTGTCGCTGTCACCGCTGTCGCTGTCACTGTCCTTTGCTGCGGCGGACGAGGCAGCGAGGCAAGGCACGCCATTCGCGTCAACGGCCAGCTTGAAGGGCATGGCTGCTGCAAAGATCGCAGCGAGCGCCCCACTTAAAACAAACAATCTACGCGTAGACATGTTCGACTCCCGGTTTCATCGTTCCCTGCATTCGCGGCATCGGCCCTCCTCAAGGAAACCGAACATCTCTCCCGATGGTTCCGCCTCGGTCAAAGGACCCGCCGACCGCGCACGGCGATCGGCGGGCAAGGTTCTGCGCTGAAAGGGACCGATGATCGCGCAGGAATCCGGCTTCCATAAGTCATTGGCCGCGAACGTTTCGGTGGCAGCAATGAAGTCCTCTGCCGCGGACATCAAAACCTCCGTGCCTGGCCCTGTGTCTGTGACGGAACCTCCTGAAAAAGCTTCAGGATCAACCGCATTCTACGAGCACGGTTCCGCGATTTCAGCCCCCTTGGACCTTTGCGTCAACCTATCGGACCAAAGACCTAAACCACATCGGGACTGAAGTCCGACCTTAGGGCCGACTGAAGCCCAAAAGGCGGAACGCACAGTCCCAGACCTCGTTGGAAAAAGGCATTGCGGCTCATGCAGAGCCTCGCAGGCGACATGAAAACAATAGAGGAAACACCCATGAAACCGTTGATAAAGCATACGCTCGCAATGGCGCTCCTTGCTGGGTCCACGCTCTCTGCGGTGCCGGCAATCGCACAAACTGAATCTCCCTCCGCAGGACAGAGCGGCGGAGGTTCCGGTGCCCCCATCCTGCCCCGCCGAGGGACTTCCGGCGACAAGGGCTCGTCCGGCACGATGACGCCGGGCGCTCCAAGCCAGGCGCAACCATCGCAGGGCATGCAAGGCTCCGCGCAGCAGCAGCCTAAGCCGGGTACGGACAACGGTTCGACAAATGCCCAAAGCCAGGGTACGGATCAGCGCCCGAACACGCAGGGCAGCGATACCGCACAACAGCCGACAGACCAGCCTGGCGAGACGGATGGCTCGACAACGGCCAGGAGCGGCTCCGGTTCGGAAACCCGCACGCCTGCAACGAGCGATAGCGCTGGCCAGAACGACGGCGCGGAACAGCAGGACCCGGATCGAGCTGCCACCGATCGCCCGTCAAGCGAAACCACCGGCAGCATCGACATCTCGACCGAACAGAAAACCGAGATCCGTAATGTCCTCGTTGAGAACAGGGTCGAACCTGCTGATATCGACGTCGATGTGAGTGTCGGGGTGGCCGTGCCGCAGACCGTGGAACTCCATCCGCTGCCGCCGCGCATCGTGGAAATCGTCCCGGCTTACCGCGGCTACGAATATTTCGTTCTCGCCGATGGCCGGATCATCATCGTGGAACCCGCAACCCATGAGGTTGTCTACATCCTGACCGGCTGACGCCCGGGATTCACGGGAGAAGGACCATGAATGACGGAGAACCGGCAGCGATCCACACAAGTAGCGTGAGCCTGCCAAGGATCGAGACACCCGACCCCGTCACGAAACAACCGGTCTCGACCAAACCCGGAGACTGAGCGCGAATCGCGGTCGTCTCCCCAAACTCAAAGGAGAATACCATGAACACCAAGATCATCGTTCTTTCCGCCGCGGTACTGGCTATCCTCGCCCCTGCCGCATCCGCCCAGCAGGGTACCGTCAATGGTGCGGCGGGCGGCGCCGTCACCGGCGCGATCGTGGGCGGCCCGGTTGGCGCTGCTGTCGGCGGGGTCGTAGGGGCGATTGCCGGCACGGCCATCGATCCGCCGCCGCCGCGTGTCGTCACCTATGTCGAACAGGCACCAATTCCGGCAGATCCGGTCGTCATCCAGGAGAAGATCGTGGTCGGCAAGCCCATCCCGCAGACCGTTGTCCTCACTCCGGTCCCGGATGCGCCGCAGTATGCGTACGCAGTCGTCAACCAGGAACGCGTGATCGTCGATCCGCAGACGCGCACGGTCGTCCAGGTAATCCGCTGATCCGGATCACGGACAGCCGAAATCAGGGAGGGCTGGGAACAGCCCTCCCCTTTTGCTTATCCCGGATCGGTTCAGCGATCCGGCATCTGCAACACATGACCATCCCGCGATCCTGAGCCCATCACTGCGTCGTATCGTCGTCGCCGATGTCATCCACGTCCGAAAGGCGCACGAACTCCACACCTTTCCGCTTGAGTGCAAGAAGCGCACGGGCCACGCCCTCACCCGCCGCATGAGTCGGCTGGTTGATATGGGCGATCACGACATCGCCATCCTTTGCCGCAGCGATACGCTTTTCGGCGGCGGCGGCGCCAAGCAGCGATCCGTCATCGCCGTTCACCGAATAACCGGCAATCCTGTATCCCATGCCGCGGATCTGACGGATCGCGGAGAGATCGTATTTCGCGGTCGAACCACGGAACCATTTGGGCGCAGGCAAGCCGGCGGCCAGCATGGCTTCGGCGCCGCCGAGCACTTCCCCCCGGACGGCCTCCGGCGAGCCGGCAGCAGCAATGCCATAGATCAAAGCGGGCGTATCGACTGCCGGTACGTGGTTCTGGCCGTGGTTCGCCAGTTCGAAGAGATCGAGGTTCTGCAGGAAGATGCCGACCGCCTGCGGGTTTTTCTTGAGCCAGCGAGCCGTGACGAAAATCGTCGCCGGAATTCTCTCACGAACGAGTACCGAAAGAATCCGCTCGTCCGCCTGTCCCATGCAGGCATCGAAGGTCAAGGCTATCCTTGCGCGGTTCAAATTGCCCGAACGCGCCAGATGCAGATGCGGCTCGACCAGTTTGGTACCGTGCATGCCGTTCCTGTGCCGGGGGACGTCTTCGGCCCAGGCTGCAAAAGGAAGGAGTACACAAAGAGCGGAGAGGAGGAGGCGTCGCATGGAATACCTGTGTGGGGACGCGCTCCGCTTATCCCCAATACCTCGATAACGCCATGCGACCGATTGGCCGGTGCCGAAGCCTCAGAACCGGGCTGATGCAAGACGGTGCTGCAGCGACCGCAGATCGCCGGCCTTGCGCGCGGCCAACCCCTTTTCCCAGGCAATGGCCGTCTCAACGATGAGATCGAGATCGTCATGGCGTGGCTTCCAGTCGAGCAACCGGCGCGCCAGCGTCGAATTGGCGACAACGCTTGCCGCATCGCCCGGCCGGCGAGGCCCGTAGCGGATCTCAAACTTGCGGCCGCCGGCACGCATGACCGCTTCCAGCACTTCGAGAACGGAATAACCCCGGCCGTAGCCGCAATTGGCGATCAGCGGCTCCCCGCCGCGGCGCAGGTAGCTCAGCGCCTTCAGGTGCGCGTCCACCAGATCGGAGACGTGGATATAGTCGCGAATGCCGGTCCCGTCCGGCGTGGGATAATCGGTTCCGTAGATATCGACGCCACGCCGCTTGCCGAGTTCCGCCTCGCAGGCGATCTTGATGAGATGTGTTGCGCCCTCGGTCGACAGGCCTGCCCGCCCCAGCGGGTCTGCCCCGGCAACGTTGAAGTAGCGCAGCGCCACGAAACGGAAGTCATGCGCGGCTGCGGCATCCCGAAGCATCATCTCGGACATCAGCTTTGACTGGCCGTAGGGGTTCTTCGGATTGAGCGGCGCGTTTTCCAGCACCGGTGTGTCGTCCCTCTGGTCGCCATAGACGGCAGCGGTCGAAGAGAAGACGAAGTGGCGGATGCCGGCCTCGACCGCCGCCGCCGCCAGCAGGCGCGTGTTGCCGGTATTGTTTTCGTAATAGTCCAGCGGATGGGCTACCGACTGCGGCACGACGATCGAGCCCGCGAAATGCAGAATGGCGTCGATATCATTCTCGGCAAAGATCTGTCTGAGGATGGCGCGATCGCCGACATCGCCGAGATAGAACCGCGCGTCAGCAGGGACTGCCCAGCGGAAGCCCGTCGAAAGCCGGTCGAGGACGACGACGTCCTCCCCGGCGTCGAGCAAAGCCCAAACCATGTGGCTGCCGATATAACCTGCACCGCCCGTTACCAGAACCGCCATGCTCTTCTTCCCTGCCTTTTATCTTTGGCAGGAGCAAACCATGGCCGATCTTCAACAATGCTTACCCGGCGATAGGCCTGCCGGGTTTATCTTCCATCAGGGCAAATCCACCCTTGAGCAATTCGCTCGAATTTTAACGAACTGTCTCAGAGGCGCTTGATGTAATCGGAAAGGCGCGCAGCGGCCTCCTCGATCTGCCTCGGATCGCGCAGGAAGCAGGCGCGCAGGAAAAGCTCCCCGCCCTTGCCGAAGGCCGAGCCCGGCGCCAGCGCCACGCCGATCTTGTCGACGATGTCGAGCGCCGCCTTGCGGCTGTCGGTAATGCCGTCCACCTTCACGAAGGCATAGAGCGCGCCATCGGGCTTCAGGGTCTCGACCCGGTTGGTGGCGATCAGGGCATCGCAGAGGATATCGCGCGCCTTGGTCGCCCGGTCGATATTCGCCTGGACGAACTCGTCGCCCTCATTGAGCGCCACGACCGCGCCGCGTTGCAGGAACTGCGCGACGCCGGAATTGGAATACTGCACCAGGTTCTCGATGACCTGGCCCATTTCCGGCGGGGCCACCAGCCAGCCGACGCGCCAGCCGGTCATCGACCAGTTCTTGGAAAAGGAATTGGCGAAGATGATCCGGTCACCCTCTTCCATGATGTCGAGGAAAGACGGAGCACGGGCCGCGCCGCCATAATAGTAGCGGGCATAGATCTCGTCGGCGATGATCCAGAGCCCATGCCTGCGGGCGAGCGCCAGGATGTTTTTCAGATCTTCGAGCGTCGCGGTCCAGCCGGTCGGGTTGGCGGGCGTGTTGATGAAGAGGCCCCTGGTCTTCGGCGTGATCCTCGCTTCCAGCTTGGCAAGATCGAGCGACCAGCGGCCGCCCGCGAAGTCGAGCGGCAAGCCGACCGAATGCGCGCCGGAAATATCGATCGCCGAGATGATGTTCGGCCAGGTCGGCGAGAGGTAGATCACTTCGTCGCCCGGCGACGCGATGGCCTGGACTGCAAGCATGATCGCATGCATGCCGGAACCGGTCACATAGAAATGCTCGATCGGCAGCGAGACGGAGAAATGCCGGGCATAATAGTCCGACAGCGCCTGGCGAAGCTCGGGAATGCCCCGCTGCCAGGTATAGAAGGTCTCGCCGGCCATCAGCGCTTCGGTTGCCGCCCGGTTGATGAAGTCCGGGCTCGGCAGATCCCCTTCGCCGGCCCAGAGCGGAATCAGACCTTCGCGGCCGCGAGCATGATTGATGATCTCGACGATCCCGCTTTCAGGCGCGGAGACGGCGCGAGGACTGAGACTGGCAATGATCGACATCGGATTTCCTTGACCTGTTTCCCCTTCTCTAACTCAGGGAGGCCAGAAAATCCCATGATAATCCGTGAGCCGGCAATCGATTCCGATGATGATTCCTGAAAATGTGATCAAAAGATCACTTTGTTTTCAGGATATCGCGAATCTCCGTCAGAAGCTGGACGTCGGCGGGCGGCGGGGCGGGCGCGGCTTCTGCCGGCTTCTTCTCTTCTATCACGCGCAGTCTGTTCACGCCCTTGACCATGAGGAAGATGATCCAGGCGAGGATCAGGAAGTTGATCAGCACCGTTATGAAGCTGCCATAGGCAAAGACGGCGCCCTGTTCGCGCGCAGCTGCGAGGTTCGGAGCCGTCACCGCGCTCGACAGCGGCAGGAAATAATTGGAGAAGTCGAAACCGCCGCCCGTGATGGCCCCCACGATCGGCATCACGACGTCGTTCACCAGCGAATTGACGATGCCGGTGAAGGCGCCACCGATGATGATGCCGATGGCGAGATCCATCACATTGCCCTTGGCGATGAAGGAACGGAATTCGCTGATCATTGACATGGTTCTATAGCCCCGCTTTCCAGGTTGCGACGATGTACAACATAGCGCAAACGCCCGACCTGAAAAGATGCGGATGTCCAAGGGCTTAATCATGGGCGTCTATTGGACTTTTTGCCGATGGCGCCGCTGATTTCCAAGCGCATGCTTTTCCCCTAATGTTCAGGCCACCGCAATTTCCGCGGGGAGGAGCCATGCTTCCAGGCTGGGTCATTTTTGTTTCGGCTTTCGCCTATGTCCTACTGCTTTTCGCAGTGGCCAGTTTTGGGGACCGGCGAAGCCGTCTCTTCGGCGTGCCGAAAAACGGCCGGCCGGTCGTCTATGCGCTCAGCCTTGCGATCTACTGCACCTCCTGGACCTATTTCGGCGGCGTGGGGCTTGCCTCGCAAAGAGGGCTGGAATTCACCGGCATCTATATCGGCCCAATCCTGGCCTTCACGCTCGGCATGCCGGTGCTGAAACGCATCATCGAGCTCGCCAAAGCCGAGAAACTCACATCGGTCGCGGATTTCATCGCCGCCCGCTACGGCAAGAATTCCACCGTTGCGATGATCGTCGCGGTGATCGCGCTCGTCGGCGCCATTCCCTATATCGCGCTTCAGCTCAAGGCGGTGTCGAGTTCGGTCGCCGTCATGGTCAACCCATCGGATTACGGGCTAGGCAGCGGCAATCTCTATTTCGTCGATCTCGCGCTGATCGTGACAATCCTCATGGCCTGTTTTGCGGTCATGTTCGGCACCCGGCACACGGATGCGACGGAGCATCAGGACGGGTTGATCCTGGCGGTCGCAATGGAATCGGTCGTCAAGCTGCTCGCCTTTGCGACGGTCGGCGTCTCCGTCCTCTTCATCCTGTTCGACGGGCCCGCCGATCTCTTCACCAAGGCGTCGGAAAACCTTCTGGTCAGTTCGTCGCTTTCCTATCAGACGCCGCTCAGCCGGTGGCTCGTCCTGATCGCGCTCTCCGCCTTCGCGATCATCCTGCTGCCGCGGCAGTTCCATGTCACGGTGGTCGAGAACCGAACAGCCCGAGAGCGACGGGTCGCCGGTACCCTGCTGCCCCTCTATCTCATCGCGATCAATCTCTTTGTACTGCCCGCGGCAATGGCGGGACTGATTACCTTCGGCGGCATCGGCGATGCTGATCTCTATCTGCTCACCCTGCCTCTGGCCGGCGAACTCAAGGTCATTTCCCTCATCGCCTTCATCGGCGGCTTTTCGGCAGCTACCGCCATGGTGATCGTCGAATCGGTGGCGCTCTCGATCATGGTGTCGAACGACATCATAATCCCGATCTTCCTCCGGCAGAAGCTGATGGCAGCGCGCTCCGGCCAGCGCTCGGATTTCACCCGCACGCTCCTCAACATCCGCCGTTTGGCGATCTTCGCGGTGTTGATCCTCGGTTATGGATATTACCGCATGGCGGACAGCCAGTCGGGCCTCTCCTCGATCGGTCTGCTGGCCTTCGCGGCGATCGCCCAGGTCGCGCCTGCGCTTTTCGGCGGGCTGATCTGGCGGCGGGCGAACGCCCGGGGAGCAATCCTCGGCATGTCATTCGGCTTCCTTGCCTGGGCTTATCTGCTCTTCCTGCCCAGCCTCGGCGGCCCGGACAATTCCCACGTGGCCTCGGCCGTCCTCAACTTCCTGTTCCCGGGTACCGGCATCTTCTCCGGACCCGAGACGGACGCGCTGGTCAATGCCACAATCTTCAGCCTGACGCTCAATACGCTTGCCTTCGTACTTGGATCGATGTCGCGCAACCCGCGGCCGGTCGAGCGCATCCAGGCCGGCATCTTCGTCAAGCGGCACGTGCGCTCGCAATTCGCCACGCGCGGCTGGAAGACCCGCGTCAGCGTCGGAGACCTGAAAGCTGCGATCGCCCGCTATCTCGGCGAGGAGCGCATGCGGCGATCCTTCACCAATTACGAGCAAACAGCCGGACGGACGTTCAGCGACGACCAGCCGGCCGACATGGCGATGATCCATTTCTCCGAGCAATTGCTCGGCAGCGCGATCGGCTCCTCCTCCGCGCGGCTCGTGCTGTCGCTCATCCTGCAAAAGGCCGAGGACACCAATGCCGACACCGCCTGGCTGCTCGACCAGGCGAGCGAAGCGCTGCAATACAACCAGGACATGCTGCAGACCGCCCTTTCGCAGATGGACCAGGGCATCGCCGTCTTCGACAGTTCCGAACGGCTCACCATATGGAACCGACGCTTCCGCAATCTGCTCGACCTGCCCGAACAGGTGGGCCAGGTGGGTTTCCCCCTTGCGGACATCGTCGCCATCCTCTCGGACCGCGGCGACATTCCAGCCTCCGACCAGACGGAGGTGATTCGTCAGTTCCAGACGCTCGATGCACCTTTCTCCCTCGTTCTCAATGGTGGGGGCCGGATCATCGAAGTGCGCTCCAATGCCATGCCTGACAAGGGCATCGTCGCAACCTTTACCGATATCTCCGAACGTGTCGCCGCCGACAGGGCGTTGAAACAGGCGAACGAGACGCTGGAACAGCGCGTCGGCGAGCGCACGGCCGAGTTGATGCGGGTAAATCATGAACTCGCCGAGGCCCGGGCTTCTGCCGACGAAGCCAATATCGGCAAAACCCGCTTCTTCGCCGCCGCCGGTCACGATATCCTTCAGCCGCTCAATGCCGCCCGGCTTTATTCCTCCGCACTGGTCGAGCGGCTCGGCGCTTCCGACTCAAATGGCGTGCTGGTCCACAACATCGATTCCGCCCTGGAATCGGTCGAGTCGATCCTCGGAGCAGTGCTCGACATTTCCCGGCTGGATACGGGGGCGATGAAGCCGCGCTTCACATCCGTGCCGCTCGAGGATCTCTTCCGTCGCATCGAGACGGACTATGCACCCATGGCGCGCGAGAAGAACCTGCAATTTGTTGTTGTTCCGACGTCGCTGCGGGTTCGGTCGGACGCCAATCTTCTGCGCCGTCTGGTGCAAAACCTCGTCTCCAACGCGATCAAATACACGATCAGCGGCAAAGTTCTCGTGGGCGCGCGCCGGCGGGGTGACCAGGTGGTCATCGAAGTTCTGGATTCGGGCATCGGCATTCCCCCTTCGAAGTTCCGCACTGTCTTCAAGGAATTCGCACGACTGGACGAAGGCGCAAGGACGGCGGGAGGGCTCGGGCTTGGCCTGTCGATCGTCGATCGCATCTCCCGCGTCTTGGACCATCCCGTCCGACTTGCCTCGACGCCCGGTCGCGGCACGATATTTCGCGTTCAGGTGCCCATGGATCTCTTGGCGCAGCAGACAGTCCGCGCCGCCGATCAACCCGAACGCCGCAAGCGCTCGCAGCCGCTCAACGGGCTGCGCGTCCTCTGCATCGACAACGAACCGAGAATTCTTGAAGGCATGGCACTGCTCATCACCGGCTGGGGCTGCACGGTCGGCCAGGCGGTTTCGATTGCGGCCCTGGACGACATCCTCGACCATCGCGAACCGCCGCCTGAAGTGATCATCGCCGATTACCATCTCGACGATGGAGATGGCATCAATGCGATTCTGAAGCTGCGTGCCCTATATCAGGCCGAGATCCCTGCATTGCTCATCACCGCCGACCGGACGCCGGAAGTCCGGGCCGAAGCGGAGAGGCACGACATCAGCGTGCAGCACAAGCCGGTCAAGCCCGCCGCCTTGCGCGCCTACCTCACACAGGTTGCAGGCCTGAAACGCGTCGCGGCGGAATAGACCTGAACACCGGCCAACCTTCCGTTCATCGTAGGGTCATCACGCACAGTTTACGCTCGATCCTGCTTAAACTGTCTAGAAGAACCGTGCTTACCGATTTGCAGACGGAACCCTCAGGCTTTTTTCGACGTTTAGGCGGGTAAGTTCCCGGCCCGGAGAGGCCTTACGGACCGACCGGCGCCAGCCACCGGGACCGGCAAAGACGGAGACCGCGACCGATGAAACGCTTTGATATAATTGACGGAATGCGAGGATATTTCCTCGTTTTCATGCTGATCAATCACCTGATCTTCGCCGGCGGCTACTTCCTGGTGAAAATCAATCACAACCAGCTTGCTTTCGTGGAAGATGCGCAAGGCTTCGTCTTCCTGTCCGGCCTGCTGATCGGCATGGTCTATGCCAAGAAGATGATGAGAAACGGCTATGCTGCCGGCCGTGCCGCCATCTACACCAGGGCGTTCGAACTTTATCGTTATGCGATGGGCATCGTCCTGGTTGTACTGGCCGCACAGATGCTGCTGCCCGGCGCCTATACGATCTGGTTCAATTGGCTCGGCTACACGAACTTCGACGATCCACTGCGTCTCGCCGCGATCGCCTCCTTCCTGTACCAGCCCACCTTCATGGATATCCTGCCGCAATACATCGTCTACATGCTCTTTGCGCCGATGCTCGTGAAGCTCGTGCTGGAAGACAAGTGGCACTATGTCATCGCCGGCTCGATCATCCTCTGGATGACCGCGCAGCTCGGTCTGCAACAGATCGTCACAACCCCGCTCAATGACCTGGTTATGGGCGTGGACGACCAGGGCGTCCGCGTGTCGTTCAACCTGCTCGGCTGGCAGATTGTCTTCTATTCGGCACTGGTGCTCGGTGCGCTGACCTCGGCGGGCAAGATCGACTGGAAGAAGATCCTTTCGCCGGACAACACCTTCATCCCCAAGGTGGCGCTGGTGCTGGTGCTGTTTTTCCTGCCGCTGCGCCTCATCACGGCACATGAACTGATGCCGCCGCACATGATCGGCAAGTTCGCCTCAATGGAAATCCGCGCCGATTTCGGCCCGGTCTATCTCCTGAACTTTGCCGCCGTGGCTATGCTCGTCACCTGGCTGATCGTCGCGGGTCCGAAGCACAAGGCTGCGTGGGTTCGCCGTATCGCAGGCGCTCTCACCTGGGTCTTCTCGCTGAAATACCTGCAGCTTCTCGGCCGCCATTCGCTCTATGTCTATGTGTGGCACGTCGCGATCGTCTATTTCGTCTATTATTTCGACGGGCGTTCGCCGGAACTCGATGAGCTAACGAAGACCGCGATCGCCTTTGTCTCGATCGCCCTCCTGTCGATCCCGGCGCTGTGGCGCGAGCGGGACCGGTTCTTCGGCACCCCGGCCCCGCAGACGGTCCAAGCCCAGCAGCAGAAGCCGGCCGGATCGCGGTAGGCCCTCATCCGGTAAAACAATCCTCGGGGCGGCGGCTCAGGTCACCGCCCCGACCTGCCACGGCACGAATTCGTTGTCGCCATAGTCGTAGATCTCGCTCAGCGTCTTCTTGCCGGAAGCCACCGCGATCACATCCTCGAAAATGCGAACTCCTGCCTCCTCGATCGTCTCCTCGCCGGTGACGATGCCACCGCAGTTCAGGTCCATATCCTCCTTCATGTGCTCGTACATCTCGGAGTTGGTGGCGATCTTGATGCAGGGCGCCGGCTTGAAGCCCGAGACCGAACCGCGGCCGGTGGTGAAACAGATGACATTGCAGCCACCCGCAACCTGGCCCGTCACCGCCACCGGGTCGTAACCCGGCGTATCCATGAAGACAAAACCCTGATCGGTGACGGTCTCCGCGAATTCGTAGACCGCCTTCAGCGGCATGGAACCACCCTTGGCGACCGCCCCGAGCGACTTTTCAAGAATGGTGGTCAGGCCACCCAGCTTGTTGCCATGAGAAGGGTTGTTGTTGAGCTCGTCTCCGTTGCGGGCGGTATAGTCCCGCCACCAGTCGATCCGCTGCAGAAGTTTCCTGGCGACATCCGGCGTCACTGCACGCCGCGTCAGGAGATGTTCGGCGCCGTAGATTTCCGGGGTTTCCGAGAGCACGGTCGTCCCGCCGTTGCGGACGATGAGATCGGAAGCATGGCCAAGCGCCGGGTTGGCGGAAATACCGGAGTAACCGTCCGAACCGCCGCATTCCAGCGCAAGCTTCAGTTTCGAAAGGGGCTGCGGCGTGCGTTTCGCCGCATTCACACCTGGCAGCATCTCCTTGATGATGGCGATCGCCGCATCGATGGTCTTCCTCGTTCCGCCATGCTGCTGGATCGTCATGGTCCTGAGCCGATCGCCCTCTTCCATGCGATAATGTTCGAGGATCGGCGCGATCTGGTTCGTCTCACAGCCCAGCCCGATCATCAGGATGCCACCGAAATTCGGGTGTTTTGCATAGCCCTGGATGGTGCGGATCAGGAGCTGGTAGCCTTCCGACTTGGTATTCAATGCACAGCCGCCGCCGTGGGTGAGCGCCACCACGCCGTCGACGTTCGGGAACCCCTCCAGTCCCCCCATTCGATTGAAGTAGTCGGCGATGTAGCGCGACACGGTGGCGGAACAGTTCACCGAGGAAATGATGCCGATAAAGTTGCGCGTGCCGGCGCCGCCCAAACCCCGGTCGTAGCCGAGGAAAGTGCGCCGCTCCGCTTCCGGCAGCATGCCCCTTTCCTCGATATCGACGCTGAACTGATGCTCGTGCTCTGAGGGCAGCATGGCAAGATTGTGCAGATGCACGTGACTGCCTGGCTCGATATCCTGCGTCGCGATACCGATCACCTGGCCGTATTTCTTCACTTCTCGACCGGCCGGGATTGGCCTGATCGCCACCTTATGGCCGCGGCCGATCAGCTCGCGTGCCACAAGATCGGCGTAACCGGTCGGTCCGCCCGCCGGCAGAGACCGCCGCGCGACCCCCACATCATCGGCCGGATTCAAAATGATGATCGGCGAAACCGCCTCGTTCATGCCTGTCTCCTCCCCAGGCCGGCGCAAGTATCACCGGGCCTCATTGTTCATCCAGCGCTGTTTGGATTCCTCCAGATGCGCATGCATCATCGCCTGGGCCAGAAGCGGATTGCGCGCCTCCAGCGCCGCATAGATCGCCTCGTGCTCGGCAAGCGCGAAACCCCAGGTCTCGGGCGTTTCGAAACGGACGCGGATCTGCGCCGAGAGCGGGCTGTGCCGTTCGTCGAAAAGGTCGCCCACGATATGCGCCAGCACGGAATTTTCCGACTGGCCGGCAATCGTCAGATGGAAAAGCCGGTCAAGATCGAGCGGCTTGCGGCCTTCGGCGATCTCCGCCCGCATCTGGTCGAGCGTCTGGCGCAGCGATTTGAGCCCATCCTGGGTGATCCTCGCCGCCGCCAGAAGGATGACCGCGCCTTCGACGGCGGCACGCGCCTGCATCAATTCCAGCGGGCTCTCACCCATGGAACCGGTCTGCCACGGGCGCCTATCCGGCTCGGCCGTCACATAGATGCCGGAGCCCATGCGGATTTCGACGCTGCCGTCGATTTCGAGCGCGATCAGCGCCTCACGCAGGGAGGGGCGCGACACGCCGAGTTGCTGGGCCAGTTCCCGCTCCGCCGGCAGGCGCGCACCCGCCGGAAACTGTCCCGCCTGAATGAGGGACCGGATCTGGTCGGCAATCTGCTGATACAGCCGCCGCGGCTCAGCCGCCTTGATGGATTCGTTCATGGATTTCGTCATCCCGAATATTTGGCCTTACCATAAGCCCACGAGCCAAACAGAGCAAGGCGCAAATCATATAACTGAAATATCGTAACTTTTCCTGTTTTCAGGCCAGCAAGCCCCCATCAGTCAGCAACCATTCCGCTGCTTGAATAAAAATTGGCTTGACCACTTTTCCACCGAGGGTTACCCATTAAGCAACGCCAGCGGGAGGAGCCGAGGGCGGATCGGGCCATCCGGCCCCGGGAGGAGATCATGGAAAGCAGGCCCGCCGAGCAACGCCAGAGCGCCAATGGGCCCGCCATGACGGCGGGGCCTGCGCTTTCGGCCTCCAGCGAGCCGCTGCTCCGCCTCGACAATATCAGCAAGGAATTTCCCGGCGTCCGGGCGCTCTCCAACGTGCATTTCGATCTCCGGCGCGGCGAGGTGCATGCCGTCTGCGGCGAGAACGGCGCCGGCAAATCGACGCTCATGAAGATCATCAGCGGCGTCTACCAGCCGAGCGCCGGCACGATCATCTACAAGGGCGCGGAACGGCACTTTTCCTCCACTCGGGACTCCGAAGCCGCCGGCATCGCCATCATTCACCAGGAGCTCAACCTCGTTCCGCATCTCACGGTCGCCGAGAACATATATCTCGCCCGCGAACCCCGCCTCGGCTTCATGGGGCGCGGCTTTCTGGTCGACCGGAAAAAGTTGCGGGCAGAGGCCAAACGCTGCCTCGACCGGCTCGGCGTCGACATCGATCCGGGCCGGCCGGTGCGCGGGCTTTCCGTTGCGCAATGCCAGATGGTCGAGATCGCCAAGGCGCTGTCTCTCGACGCAGAGGTTCTGATCATGGACGAGCCGACCTCCTCGCTCACCGAGCAGGAGACGCGGCTTCTCTTCAAGGTCATCCGCGACCTGAAGGCTTCCGGTGTCGGCATCGTCTACATCTCGCACCGGCTCGACGAGATGGCCGAGATCGTCGACCGGGTCACGGTGCTGCGCGACGGGCGCTACATTTCCACCGACGATTTCGCCGCCACCACCGTCGATGCGATCGTCTCGAAAATGGTCGGCCGGTCGCTGGACGAAAAGTTCCCGGACCGGACCTCGACCCCGAGCGACGAGATCGTCCTTAGCGCCGATGGCCTCAGCCGCGCCGGCACCTTCCGCGACATCTCCTTCACGCTCCGCCGCGGCGAGATCCTGGGCTTTGCGGGTCTGATGGGCGCCGGCCGCACGGAAGTTGCCCGCGCCATCTTCGGCGCTGATCCGCTCGATGCCGGCACGGTCACGTTGCACGGTCAGGCTCTATCGATCACATCGCCACGCGATGCGATCGCTGCCGGCATCGCCTATCTTTCCGAAGACCGAAAAGCTCAGGGCCTAGCGATCAAGATGCCGGTCGACGCCAATATGACGCTTGCGAACATGGAAGACGTCTCTAACCGTTTCGGGCTGATCGACTTCGCGAGGCAGGCCAAGGCGGCGAACGACTACGTCAACCTTCTCAACATCCGCACGCCCTCGATCAGGCAGCCGGTGCGGCTTCTTTCCGGCGGCAACCAGCAGAAGATCATCATCGGCAAGTGGCTGTTCCGCAAATCGAAAGTGCTGTTCTTCGACGAACCGACGCGCGGTATCGACGTCGGTGCGAAACTATCGATCTACCGCATCATGGACGCGCTCGCGGCCGAAGGCATCGGCGTCGTGCTGATCAGTTCCGAACTGCCGGAAATCCTCGGCATGACGGATCGCGTCGCGGTCTTCCACCAGGGCCGCATCACCGGCGTGCTCGAGACGAAGAAGACGACCCAGGAAGAAATCATGCGATATGCCTCCGGCTACGCGCGGTCGGCAGGATGAGGGACGACATGGCCGAAATCACCGAAGTCTCCAAGCAGAAGGGCGTCTCGCTCAGTGACCGGCAGAAGGACATCATTCAGAAGTTCGCCGCACTCGGCAGCCTGTTCGTGCTGATTGCCGTCTTCTCTTTGACGAGCAGCGCTTTCTTCACCCTCAACAACGGCATGACGATCGCACTGCAGGTGACGTCGATCGCACTGCTCGGCATCGGCGCCACCTGCGTCATCATCACCGGAGGCATCGATCTTTCCGTCGGCTCGGTGCTGGCGCTGTCCGGCGTCGTCGCGGCGCTGGCGGTCAAGGATTTCGGCACGCCCATCTGGCTCGGCATGATCGCCGGCATCCTGACCGGAACGATCTGTGGCTTCATCAACGGCATGCTCGTCACGAAGATGAGGCTTCCGCCTTTCATCGCCACGCTCGGCATGATGCTGATCGCCCGCGGCGTTGCGCTGCAGATCACCGGCGCCCGCGCGGTTTCCGGCCTTGGTGAATCCTTCGGCGAACTCGGCAACGGCTCTTTCCTGCGCGTGGTCAATATCGGCGACGACGGGTTTCCGACCGTCGTCTTTCCGGGCATCCCCTATCCCGTCATCCTGATGGTGGTGATTGCGATCGCTGTTTCCCTCATGCTGAACCGCTCGGTGCTCGGTCGGCATATCTATGCCGTCGGCTCGAACCCGGATGCCGCGCGGCTTTCCGGCGTCAACGTCACCCGCATCGTCAGCTTCACCTATGTGCTGTCCGGCACGCTGGCCGGCCTCACCGGCTGCGTATTGATGTCACGCCTCGTCACAGCCCAGCCCAACGAGGGCGTCATGTACGAACTCGACGCCATTGCCAGCGCCGTCATCGGCGGCACCTCGCTTATCGGAGGGGTCGGCACGATCTCGGGCACGGCAATCGGCGCCTTCGTCATCGGCATCCTGCGCAACGGATTGAACATGAACGGCGTCTCCGCCTTCACGCAGCAGATCATCATCGGCCTCGTCATCCTGGTCACCGTGTGGATCGACCAGCTTCGAAATCGCCGTTGAGAGAGGGGTGCGGACCCGTTTCCGCAAGACTTCAGGGAGTGAGGAGCTCTCTCGAAAACCGGCCGGTCAGGCCATCAAGAGGAGGAAGACAAATGAGAAAGCTTGCTGCCGCACTGCTGACATCCGTGATCGCGCTCGCCGCCGTTCCGGCCCAGGCCGGCGAAATCGCGGTCATCGTCAAGACCGTCAATTCCACGTTCTGGCAGAACGTCCAGAAAGGCGCCGATGCCGCCATGAAGGCCGGTGGCGGCGACAACACCATGACCTTCCAGGGGCCTGCCGCGGAATCGGCCATCGCCGACCAGGTGAACATGGTCGAGAACGCCGTCAACCGGAAAGTTTCCGGCATCGTGCTGGCGCCTTCCGATCCGGATGCGCTCGTCCCCGCCGTCAAGAAGGCCTGGGAAGCCCGCATCCCGGTCGTGATCGTCGACTCGATGCTCTCCAAGGATGCCGAGCAATATTATCAGTCCTTCCTCGCCACCGACAACAAGAAGGCGGGTGAGCTTGCCGCCCAGGCGCTGATCGACAAGGTCGGCACCGAAGGCAAGATCGCGGTCATGTCCTATGTGGCGGGCGCCGGTTCCGAAATCGGCCGCGTCGGCGGTTTCACCGACTATATCAAGGCGCATTCCAAGCTTCAGATCGTCGGCCCGTTCTATTCGCAGTCCCAGATGGCCACCGCACTCAACCAGACGACCGACGTGCTGGCCGCCAATTCCGACCTCAAGGGTATTTTCGGCGCCAACGAACCGACCGCAATCGGCATGGGCCGCGCGCTGAAGCAATCCGGCAAGGCGGGAAAGGTCGTGGCGATCGGCTTCGACGGAAACCAGGATCTGCAGGAATTCGTCAAGGACGGCACGCTGTCGGCCATCGCGGTGCAGGGCTCGTTTCAGATGGGCGAACTCGGCATCCAGACCGTGCTCAAGATCATGAACAAGGAGAAGGTCGAGAAATTCGTCGATACCGGCGTCGTGGTCGTCACCAAGGACAATATCGACAAGCCGGAAGCCAAGAACGTCCTCTACTGAGCCGCCTCCTGCGGACACGCATCGTCAATGATGCGTGTCCCTTATTGCTTATCCAGGGATTACACCGATGCACGTCGCCGACCGCCGAAAGCTGCCCAACGCCACCGTCGAACTGACCGTCATGGGGCTCGGCTGCGCGCAGATGGGCAATCTTTACCGCAAGACCTCCTACGAAGAGTCCGCCGGCGCGTTCAAGGCGGCCTGGGATGCCGGCATCCGCTATTACGACACGGCGCCCTTCTACGGCTACACGCGTTCGGAACGCCGGCTCGGCACCATGCTGACCGACCTCGATCGCGGCGACTATGTGCTCAGCACCAAGGTCGGCCGCGTCATGGTGCCGGACGAAACGGTCGGCCCGGAAGAGGATGGCTACATCGCGCCGCTGTCCTTCCGCCCGGTCTATGACTACACCCATGACGGCATCATGCGCTCCTTTGAGGCGAGCCAGCAGCGGCTCGGCATCCTGAAACCCGATATCCTCTATGTGCACGACATCGGCAGCATGACACACGGGGATAGGCACCTGCACTATTGGGAGCAACTGACCGACGGTGGCGGCTTCCATGCGCTCCGCAAGTTGCGTGAGCAGAACCTCACCAAGGCCATCGGCCTTGGCGTCAACGAATGGGAGATCATTCGCGACGCCATGGGGGTTTGCGACATCGACGTCGCGATGCTCGCCGGGCGCTACACGCTTCTCGAACAGCGGAGCCTTGCCTTCATGGACGAATGCGCAAAGCGGGGCGTCGGCATCGTCGTCGCCGGTCCCTTCAATTCCGGCCTGCTCGCCGGCAACCGCAAATTCAACTACACGGACGCGCCAGCCGAAATCCTGGCGCAACTCGACACCCTCAACACGGTCTGCGAAGAAGAGGGCGTGACCCTGCAAGCGGCTGCGCTGCAATTTCCCCTCGCCCATCCCGCTGTAATGACCATCGTCTCTGGCGCCCGCACCGCCGAACAGATCAAATCCAATGTCGACTGGTTCTCCGAAAGCATTCCGGCATCGTTCTGGGTTCGGCTGAAGGAGCGCGGGTTGATTGCCGAAGGGGCTCCCATTCCACGGGAGGAGGCCTGAGATGCGGATAGACGCCCACCAGCATTTCTGGCGGATCGCCGACCGGGCCGGCCAATGGCCGCCACCGGAGCTTGCCGCCATCCATCGGGACTTCACGCCGGAAGACATGCGGCCGCTTCTTGCCGACGCCGGTGTGGACGGCACCGTTCTGGTCCAGACAATGGAGAACGAGGCCGATACCGCTTTCATGCTGGACCTTGCGGACAGGACGCCCTTCATCCTCGGCGTTGTCGGCTGGACCGACATGAAGGCTTCGGATGCACCTGCAAAAATCACCCGGCTGGCGCGGCATCCGAAGCTGAAAGGCTTTCGCCCGATGCTGCAGGATATTTCGGACGACCGCTGGATCGACGATCCGCGCCTCGATCCCGCGGTCGTCGCGATGATCGAACAGGGCCTTGTCTTCGACGCACTCGTCCTGCCGCGCCACCTTGAGCCTTTGCTTGCATTCGCCCGACGCTATCCGAACCTGCCGATTGTGATCGATCACGGCGCCAAGCCCCCCATCGTGGAGGGCCGCATTATCGGCTGGCATGTCCATATGAAGGCGCTCGCGGAACTGCCGCATGTTCATTGCAAGCTTTCCGGCCTGCTGACGGAGGCAGGCGACCAGAGACCACAGGCAGTGCGGCCTTACGCGGAAACCATCCTCGATCTATTCGGCTCGGAACGGGTCATCTGGGGCAGCGATTGGCCGGTTCTGCGGCTGGCAGGCGAATACGGCACCTGGCTCGATCAATGCCTGGACATCGTGCCTGCCGAACATCATGCGGCGGTCTTCGGGGGCAATGCCAACCGCTTCTATCGGCTTGGAGTGTAAGTATATGCTAACTATAATCTGCGACGCGCCCGGCAAGCTCAGCGCCATCGACCGCCCGAAGCCTGCCCGCGGCGAAGGCGAGGTGCTGGTGAAGCTCCGCCGCATCGGGGTTTGCGGCACGGACCTGCATATCTTCACCGGCAACCAGCCCTATCTTTCCTATCCACGGGTCATGGGACACGAGCTTGCGGCGACCGTCGAGGAAGCGCCCCCCGGCAGCCACCTTTCGCCGGGCGATACCGTTTCGATCATTCCCTATATTTCCTGCGGCCGCTGCCATGCCTGCCTGAAGGGCAAGACCAATTGCTGCCGCACCCTCGGCGTGCTCGGCGTTCATCGCGACGGCGGCATGAGCGAATATCTCAGCCTGCCGCAGGAATTCGTCTTGAAGGCCGATGGGCTTTCGCTCGACCAGGCCGCCATGGTGGAATTCCTGGCGATCGGCGCCCATGCGGTGGCCCGCGCCCGGGTCGAACCCGGTCAGAAGGTTCTGGTGACCGGCGCCGGGCCGATCGGCCTCGCCGTGGCGATCTTCGCACTGCTCGATGGCGGCGACGTAACGCTGCTTGACGGCCGGACCGATCGGCTCGATTTCGCCCGACGACATCTCGGCATCACCTCGATCGTGCAGCTCGGCGCCGAAGACGAGGCTCAGCTTTCGACTGTGACCGATGGCGATTTTTTCGATGTGGTCTTCGACGCCACCGGCAACCCAAAGGCGATCGAACGCGGTTTCGGCTTCGTCGGCCATGGCGGCACCTATGTGCTGGTCTCCATCGTCTCAAGCGACATCGCCTTCTCCGATCCGGAATTCCACAAGCGCGAGACTTCCCTGCTCGGCAGCCGCAATGCGACACGAGTGGATTTCGAGCGCGTCATGCAGGCCATGCGGGAGGGCCGAATCCCCGCGGCGCTGGTCACCCATAGAATGACGCTGGCGGATGTGCCGGAACGTTTTCCGAGGCTGACCGATCCGGCGGCCGGCGTGGTCAAGGCGCTGGTGGAGGTCTGAGGAGGAAATGATGCAACGCATGGGCATGCTGATCGGCGTCGAACCGCATATGATCGCGGAATACAAGCGGCTGCACGCCGCCGTCTGGCCGGAAATTCTCGACCTCATCAGCCGCTGCAACATCAGGAACTACACGATCTTCTTGCGCGAACCGGAGAACCTGCTGTTCGGCACCTGGGAATATCACGGCACGGATTTCGAAGCCGACACGGCGAAAATGGCGGCCGATCCAAAAAATCTGGAATGGTGGTCCTTCACCATCCCTTGCCAGAAGCCGCTTGCGAGCCGCAAAGAGGGTGAATGGTGGGCAATGATGGAAGAGGTCTTTCATCTGGATTGAGGATTCCTCAATCAGACTGACCGGCCACACCACGAACCGAGGACATGACATGACGACCAGACTGGATGGAAAGACCGTACTCGTGACCGCCGCGGGCCAGGGCATCGGCCGCGCGACCGCGCTCGCCTTCGCCGAGGCTGGAGCGACCGTCCGTGCGACCGACATCAACGAGGCCCTGCTCGCGGAACTTCCGAATATCGGCCATCTCACGACCGCCCGGCTCGACGTGCTGGACGATGCCGCCGTCAGGGCTTTCGTCGAGAAGACCGGGACGATCGACATTCTCTTCAACTGCGCCGGCATGGTGCATGCCGGCTCCATCCTCGACATGAAGGATAGCGATCTGGACCTCGCCATCAACCTCAACGTCAAATCCATGGTGCGCACCATCCGGGCCGTGCTGCCCGGCATGCTGGAGAAGAAGGACGGGGCCATCATCAACATGTCCTCTGTCGCCTCCAGCATCAAGGGCGTGCCGAACCGGTTTGCCTACGGCGTCACCAAGGCGGCCGTCATCGGGCTCACCAAATCGGTCGCCGCCGACTATGTGACGCAGGGCATCCGCTGCAATTGCATCTGCCCCGGTACGGTCGAAAGCCCCTCTCTTCAGGACCGCATGAAGGCGCAAGGCGACTACGAGGAAGCACGTGCTGCCTTTATCGCCCGCCAGCCGATGGGCCGGCTCGGGACGCCGGAAGAAATCGCCGACCTCGCCGTCTACCTTGCCTGCGCCACCTATACGTCAGGTCAGGCTTACGTAATCGACGGCGGCTGGACCATCTGAATACACGAGAGACCCCAACACGAGAGCCCCATGACCCGCATCACCGATCTCCGCGTCTTCGACCTGCGTTTCCCGACATCGCAAAGCCTCGACGGCTCCGATGCCATGAATCCGGACCCGGACTATTCGGCAGCCTATGTCATCCTCGACACCGATCGCGACGGTCTTGCCGGCCATGGCCTGACCTTCACGATCGGCCGCGGCAACGACATCTGCTGCATGGCAATCAAGGCGATGCGGCATCTGGTGGTCGGCCAGGAACTCGAGGCCTTCGCGGCAGCGCCCGGAAAGTTCTGGCGGCATCTGACAAGCGACAGCCAGCTTCGCTGGATCGGTCCCGAGAAGGGTGCGATCCATCTCGCTACCGGCGCGGTCGTCAACGCCTTCTGGGATCTTTACGCCAAGGAGCGCGGCAAGCCGGTCTGGCAGCTCGTCTCCGAGCTCTCGCCGGAACAGATCGCCGATATCGTCGACTACCGCTACCTCACCGACGTTATCACCCGCGAGGATGCGCTGGCGATCCTGAAAAGGGCCGAAGCCGGCAAGGCGGAGCGGATCGGGACGCTGAAGCGCGAGGGTTACGCCTGCTACACGACCTCCGCCGGCTGGCTGGGATATCCGGAGGAGAAGCTGCGCCGCCTCTGCCGGGAAGCCGTCGATGCCGGCTTCAACCACGTCAAGATGAAGGTCGGCCGCGATCTCGAAGACGATATCCGGCGGCTGACCATCGCCCGCGAGGTGATCGGCCCCGACCGCTACCTGATGATCGACGCCAACCAGGTCTGGGAAGTCGGGCAGGCGATCGACTGGGTGAAGAAACTCGCCTTCGCCAACCCCTTTTTCATCGAGGAGCCGACCAGTCCGGACGACATCGCCGGCCACCGCAAGATCCGCGAGGCGATCGGCCCGGTCAAGGTCGCGACCGGCGAGATGTGCCAGAACCGCATCATGTTCAAGCAGTTCATCGCGGAAGGCGCGATCGACATCGTGCAGATCGATTCATGCCGCATGGGCGGTCTGAACGAGGTGCTGGCGGTGCTGCTGATCGCTGCGAAATACGGCCTGCCCGTCTGGCCGCATGCCGGCGGCGTGGGCCTCTGCGAATATGTTCAGCACCTGTCGATGATCGACTATGTCGCCGTATCCGGCACCAAGGACGGAAGGGTGATCGAATATGTCGACCACCTGCACGAGCATTTCGTCGATCCCTGCGTCATCAAAAATGCCGCCTATATGCCGCCGGTGCGGCCCGGCTTCTCGATCGAGATGAAGCCGCAGTCGATCGCCGATTACACGTTCAGGGGTTAGAGTTTTTCGAGTTCCGCGTTCACCAGCGCACGCCATGCGCGGTTCTCGACCAGGGCCTGCGGAAACAGGCCCGGAATTGCGAAGAACGGCGCCGAAGGATCATTCGGCATCGCTTTCGCGGCCGCGGCCTTGAGCTCGGCAGCACGCGGATCGTTGATGTCGCTTATCTTCATCAGATAGGCCATCCAGACCGCCGATACGTAAGCGAATGCCGACGCATCCTTGCCTTGAGTAAGCTCTTCCACGGCCGGCACCATGATCCGCTGCGGCAGCTTCTGCGATCCGTCCATGGCGACCTGGCGCGTCAGGTGGGCGATGCCGGGATTGGAGAAGCGCTCGATGAGTTCGTCCTGATAGGCGGAGAGATAGATGCCGGGGACCGGATCGAGTGTTTCCAGAACCGCCGCCATGTGCCGCCGGACTCTTTCACGGTATTCCGGCACGGCGATCACGTCGCGGATATAAGTGAGGCCGTGAAGCTGGCCGAGATAGGCCATCATGGAATGGGAGCCGTTCAAGAGCCGGAGCTTCATCTTCTCGTAGGGCTCGACATCACTGACGAAAAGCGCGCCGCCGGCTTCCCATTTCGGCCGGCCGGAAAGGAAGCGGTCTTCGATGACCCATTGCAGGAACGGTTCGGTGTCCAGCGCCAGCTTGTCTTCCGCGCCGAGCAGCTTTTCGGCGCGGGCGCGGGTTTCCTCCGTTGCGGCGGGGACGATACGATCCACCATGCTGCAAGGGAAGGCGCCCTCGCCGGCGATCCAGGTGGCGAGCGCCGGATCGCGGCTGCCGGCCATCTCGATCGTGAGCCGCCGGACGATGCGGCCGTTGGTCGGCAGGTTGTCGCAGCAGAGAACCGTGAACGGCGGCAGGCCGGCGGCATGGCGGCGCGCCAGGCCTTCCACGATATAGCCGATCACCCCGACGGGGGCGGTGGGGTTGGCGAGATCGGCCACGACGGCTTGATGGTTGCGGTCGAGGCCGCCCGAAACCGGATCGTAGCCATAGGCCTTTTCGGTCACCGTCATGGTGACGATCCTGATCGCCGGATCGGCCATCAGGGACAGGATTTCCTCCTGGTCCTCCGTGCCCGACAGCCCCTGCACCACCGAACCGACGACCCGGGCGCTGTCTCCCGCGGCACTGCGGGCGATGACCGTATAGAGCCCGTCCTGCGCCCTCAGGTCATGGACGATATCGACAGAGCGTAAGCTGACGCCGACAATGCCCCAGTTCCCGAACTCTTCCGCCAGAGCCGCATCCGTATAGACCGCCTGATGCGCCCGGTGGAACGCGCCAAGCCCTATATGGACAATACCGGGCTTTAACGAAGCACGGTCATAGGCAGGCTTTATAACATGGGCCGGAAGGGGGGTGGACGCGGTAAGACGCTGCATTTTTGATCAATGATGCCCGAGACTTCGTGGCATCCTCCCGTTTGGAACCGAAGCAGTGATAGCCTCCGCCGGACGGGAGGGTCAACGTCATACTTGCGACATTGCGGACCTTTTCTCCTTCTCCCCGCGGTGCTTGAGAATGCCGGCGGCGACCTTATTTCAAATGATGCAGCTTCTCACCCGCAGGAGACGAAAATGACCGCGCCGCACCCTTCCAAGACGCATATCGGCAACCACAAGCTCCATCCCGAAACGCAGATGCTGAACTACGGCTACGATCCGGAGCTTTCCGAAGGGGCGGTCAAGCCGCCGGTCTTCCTCACCTCCACCTTCGTGTTCAAATCGGCGGAAGAGGGCCGCGACTTCTTCGATTTCGTCTCCGGCCGCCGCGAGCCGCCGCCCGGCACCGGCGCGGGCCTCGTCTATTCCCGCTTCAACCATCCGAACAGCGAGATCGTCGAGGACCGGCTGGCGGTCTACGAGCAGACGGAAAGCTGCGCGCTCTTTTCCTCCGGCATGTCGGCGATCGCCACGACGCTGCTGGCCTTCGTCAAGCCGGGCGACAGCATCCTCCATTCGCAGCCGCTCTACGGCGGCACGGAAACGCTGCTTGCGAAAACCTTCCTCAACCTCGGCGTCGCGGCGGTCGGATTTGCCGACGGGGTCAACGGATCGTCGGTCACCGCCGCCGCGGAAGAGGCGATGGCGAAAGGCCGCGTCTCGGTGATCCTCATCGAGACGCCGGCCAACCCGACCAACAGCCTGGTCGACATTCCGCTGATGCGGAGCGTGGCGGAGGCGATCGGCAAACGGCAGGGCCACACGCCGGTGATCGCCTGCGACAACACGCTGCTCGGCCCGGTCTTCCAGCGGCCGATCGAGCATGGCGCCGATATCTCGCTCTATTCGCTCACCAAATATGTCGGCGGCCATTCGGACCTGATCGCCGGGGCGGCGCTCGGCTCCAAGGCGGTGATGAAGCAGGTGAAGGCGCTGCGCGGGGCGATCGGCACGCAGCTCGATCCGCATTCCTGCTGGATGCTCGGCCGTTCGCTCGAAACGCTGTCGATCCGCATGGAAAAGGCGAATGCCAATGCGGCCGCGGTCGCCGAATTCCTGCGCAGCCATCCGCGGGTGGAAAAGCTGCACTACCTGCCCTTCGACGACCCGCAATCACCGACCGGAAAGGTCTTTTCGCGGCAATGCAGCGGCGGCGGCTCGACCTTCTCCTTCGACATTCAGGGCGGGCAGCCGGCCTCGTTCCGGTTCCTCAACGCCTTGCAGATCTTCAAGCTGGCCGTCAGCCTGGGCGGCACGGAATCGCTTGCCAGCCACCCGGCGACCATGACCCATTCCGGCGTGCCGGCGGAAGTGCGCGAAAGGATCGGCGTGCTCGACAGTACCATCCGGCTTTCGATCGGCATCGAGCACCCGGACGACCTGATCGCGGATCTCACGATCGCGCTCGACAAGGCGTGAGCGGGGGGCGCGAGCGGGGCGTGCGGGCGGTCGACCAGGCCTGTCATGCGTCATCTCCCTCCGCCCGCTGCCTGCCGTCATATTTGGGCTCGTCGTCCTCCGTCCCGCCGCCGAGCTGCCTCATGGCCTCCAGCACCTCCTGCTGGTGGGCTCCGCCGGGGCCGACACAGGGCGGAAAGCCCTCGTGGTAACGCGGCTCGTCGCGATATTGCGCCTCCGTGAGAAAGCCCCTGCAGGCCCTGGCGCGGCGGCAGGACGAAAGATCACAGGTCTTCCAGAAACCGAGATAGGTCGTGAAATACTGGGTGAGCTTTTGCCATTCGCGCGATTTCTGGCGCTCGGAGAGCCGGTTGAATTCACGGTGGGTCATCCACGGAAATTTGAGCGAATTCTGCTCCTCTTCCCACAACCGGCATCTTTCTTCCTCACTCATCCGCATGGCTTCCAGCCTCCTTCAGGCACGGGGCTGCGTTCACGCAGCCGGCTTCGGCCCTCGTGCTCAACTTCAAATCTCGCTATTCCCGGCGAACCGGGCCTGCCCTTGTCCAATCGGAGAGCCCACACGAATGCGGAACCTCGATTGATTTTAGTATGTGGCTCCGCATTCGCGTGGCCTTCGGCGTTCTTTCGGGGTGTCCAGCCCCTACAGGTGATCATCTCGCCTCGCTGCGTGGCCTTGTTCAGGCCACTTGCACGGCTCAACCGAACCTGACCCGGCGGCCAGGGGGAGGCTTGATAGGGAGAAGTCCGGTTTCCCGTTCCGCTCCCATGGCTTTCACCTCTTCCACCCTTCCCGCACGTTACGGTTCCGATGGAAGCG
>NZ_JPYQ01000056.1:657274-754283 GCF_000757525.1 Rhizobium sp. YS-1r
TTATTGGAAAAACGGGAATGATGAAGGATACCCTCAATCGCTGCCGCTGCGCACCTGCTCCACCGCAAGCGAACCTTCAGGCAACGGCCGCAACAGTTCGCTTTCCGGCTTCGTCAGATGCAGCCAGTGGCGCCAGTTTTCCGGCCGCAGCACCACGATCTGCCGGTTGTGGATGGGTGCCACATCCGGACCCGGCGTGGTGGTCAGCATGGTGAAGGCGGGCGGCTGGTTGCCCTGCCCCTCCCTCCAGAGGCCGGCGATGGCCATGAACGACGCGTCGTTCAGCGTGAAGCGGTGCTTCGCCTTCGGATACTTCGTGCCGGTGAATTCGAAGAAGGCGGAGGCCGGGATGAGGCAGCGGCGGCTTTCCGCAAAGCTGCGGCCCTCGGAACGGAAATTGAAGACCGGCCCGCCCTTTCTCTTTCCCCCTTTGGCCTCCGGCGGCGGAAAACCGAAGGTCATCGGGAAAAGCTCGACCGCCTCGCCCTCCGCCACCCGCATCACCGGGCCGGTATCGCCGATGCGGATGTCGTCGGCCTGAAGCAGCGCGAGTTCGGTTTCATGCGGCGGGACGCGGAGATCGATCGCCTCCATGGCCTTGCGGTATTCTGCGTAAGTGACGCGTTGTTCGTAGTCGTTGCACATGGGGGGAAGGTAGGGCGGAGAGAGGCAAGGGCCACCTTCACCTACTCTCTGTATATCGGCAAGCTACGTAGCTCCTTGTAGGACGGCTTCTCAGTCTTCTGGTTGAACAACTCAACGCTTTGAGCGGCACGAATGCCAGTGTAAAGTCCGTAATCAAGTATAAGAGCCGTGAACTTCCTGCCCGCATCACCGGGGGTTATCCCCTCACTTATTACATGAAGCAAACGCATCTGAACAAGTTCAATTATATTCCCATATAGCTCAGACCCCGCAGATATTTCTACGAGGAACGCATTTTTCCTTTTCTCCGCGACACAGAAATCTCTTATTCTGTAAAGTAAATCTTTCAGCTCTGCTGCCTGATCAGAGGCATCAACTTCAAGATCTCTTAATTTCACCGTCAGTGTTTCAGATGAAGCCATGTTGACATTGGATACAGTCACTCTCTTTTTGCCTTCCGATGAAGCTCGCAAGATCGCCTGTGAGAACAGGTTCATCGCATCTCGCGGCACGCCGGCGGAGACCCAAGTCAATCTGGGGAGAACGTCGGCGCTACTGCAAAGACGCCGTATATTTGGGAGCCCCGCATATCTTGCATGAGAATCCAAGATCGCTTCCAGATGTTGCGCGGCCTTATCGGGCGAAGTCAGGTTATGATCCAGCCGGAGAACTTGCACGTCCTGCGGCACCTCAAGCCCTATCTTTCCGACAGAGTCATATGTCTTTGTGAGCGTCTCTATTGCTGAAATTTTGATGTATACTTGGTTGCCCCTGGAGAATGCATATATTAGATCCAACAAAATCGGCTGCATCTTCTTATCAATGACATGGAAGTCATCAAGGTAAAGATAAACGGGAACCTTAGTCGATATGCTCGCAACAACGCGCTTAATGCGAGGAAGCAGCCGCCTCACCTGTGCGACCGGCAAGTCGGTTTCGAGCTGTCTCAGAATGTCGGCAGACTCAGCGCTCTGCTCTGGTGGGAATGGTAGCATCCTTACGATCTCGGCTACAACGTCTGCGTATACGCCTTCGTCATTTCGGCCGTTGTATAACTGCATGTCCACCCATGCTGAGGCGACGCTAGATCTCGCCAGCCTATTCAGGCCGTATAAAAGGAGCATAGATTTTCCAGCTCCGCGGCGGCCGAAGACGATGTGATTCGCCTTGGACACGATCTGTTCTTCAGCTCCAGTGACCGACTTGGTATATCTCTCAAAAAAATCTTCGCTAAAGCTATGCCTGCTGACGTTTTGGCTCTCGCTTAGCGTCTTTACAAGAAGGCGCGCTTCAGGTCCGTCAACAAGGTTAGATTGGGGGAGCCGCTTGAGAGCAGCCACGGCACCCGACGACTGTTCATCGCCGATGATGTCTTTGATTGCATTCGTCAGAATGCTATAAAACCTGTCAGAGATGTAGGAGACATAAATTACAAGGACTGGGCCGTCGACTGTCTTCTTGATCTCCGACTGCAGCCCTCGGAGTTCGGAGAGTTCCTCAAACCTGCCCTTTATCTCTCTAAGTGTCTTTTCCTGCAGCATTAAACCTCTCCCAGAGTGAGACCTCTAGCGAGGCAATAGTCTCTCACGGCGGTCAAAAAATCTCGTGTGGTGGTAGCGATTTCCGGTGGGGTAGCCAGTAGGTCAGCCGCCACAGCTATGTGGTCATAATCGCTGGTATTGCGATCTGTTCGCATATTCTCCAGGTTCAGTTTAAATTTATCCTTATCGTTGAAATCATCCGGCAGCTCACCGATCTTTTTATGGTCCGCAACCTCTGCTGAGAAATGGCCCTCCGAGAAGAAACGTAGTGCTTTAGACGCGTTGTAGCAGGCATAGTAATAGCGCGATACTTGCTGGCGCCAGTCCGCAGCACGGAGGCGCTCTGCAAATGCGAAATGGGTTAGGGCAAGGGAGAATAACCCCGCAACATGCTCCCGCAACTCGCCCTCGATACTGTTTCGAGAATCGGAGCTCAGGACCGTTGCATACAAATTGACGATTTTTCTTGGATTACCTGCTTTTAAAAAATCGCGCTCCACGGTCACCCTTGCCCCTGATGTAATCCCCGTTCAAACTATAACCGCACGCTCCCTTCGCGCAAGTATCAGGAATGACGGCTATAGTTACCAAGCGGCAGCCCTCTGACCGAATCTTCTTGGGTACGACAGGAGCCGTATTATCTAAATGGAAAAGGCGGCTCACGCCGCTTCCCTCACCTTCCCATACGGATCAAACCTTCCGTAAAACGTCTCGCCCTTCGCCGCCATGTCCTTCAACAGCTCCGTCGGCTTGAAATGCGGGCCGTAGGTGGCGGCCAGCTTCTCGCAGAGCGCGACAAAAGTCTTCACGCCCATGCCGTCGATGTAGGAGAGCGTGCCGCCGGTATAGGGGGCGAAGCCGAAGCCGAGGATGGAGCCGACGTCCGCCTCGCGCGGGTCGGTGACGATGCCTTCTTCCATGGTGCGGGCGGCTTCCAGCGCGATCGTCACCAGCAGGCGCTGCTTGAGGGTGTCGACATCAACCTCTTCGGCCTTTTTCTGCGGGTAGAGCATCTTCAGCTCCGGCCAGAGATATTTCCTGGCGGGCTTGGCCGGGTATTCGTAGAAACCCTTGGCATTCTTGCGGCCGCGACGGTCGAAGACGTCGACCATCTGGTCGATGAGCGCCATATGCTCCGGCTTGACGGCGTTGGGGCCGAGATCGGCGATCGAGGCCTTCATGATCTTCTGGGAAAGATCGACGGCGACCTCGTCGTTGAGCGATAGCGGGCCGACCGGCATGCCGGCCATTTTCGCGGCGTTCTCGATCATCGCCGCCGGCACGCCCTCGATCAGCATGTCATAGGCTTCGTTGATGTAACGGAAGACGCAGCGGTTGACATAGAAGCCGCGGGTGTCGTTGACGACGATCGGCGTTTTCCTGATCGCCGCGACGTAATCCAGCGCCACGGCGAGCGCCCTGTCGCCCGACTGTTCGCCGAGGATCACCTCGGTCAGCATCATCTTTTCCACCGGCGAGAAGAAATGCACGCCGATGAACTGGTCGGGGCGCTTCGAATTTTCCGCCAGGCCGGTGATCGGCAGGGTCGAGGTGTTGGAGGCGAAAATGGTGGTCTCCGGTATCACCGCTTCCACCTGCTCGATGACCGCCTTCTTGACGGCGCGATCCTCGAAGACCGCCTCGACGACGAGCGAAGCATCGGAAAGTGCAGCATAATCCGGCGTGGGTGTGATCAGCGAGAGGAGCTTTTCACCCTCTTCCTTCGTCATCCTTCCCTTACCGATGCTGTCCGCCACCAGCTTTTCGGAGACGGCCTTGCCCTTGTCCGCTGCTTCCTGGTCGCGGTCGATCAGGGTGACGGGAATGCCGGCGGCGGCCGTGACATAGGCGATCGAGGCGCCCATGAAGCCCGCGCCGACGACGCCGATCTTCTTGAACTCCGTCTTCGGCTGGCCGGCCGGACGGCGGGCGCCCTTGCCGAGTTCCTGCATGGAGACGAAAAGCGAGCGGATCATCGAAAACGCTTCGGTGGTCTGCAGAATCTCGGTGAAATAACGCTGCTCGACCTTCAGGCCCAGATCGAAGGGAAGCTGCAGGCCCTCGTAGACGCATTTGAGGATCGCCAGCGCCGCCGGATAATTGCCGGCCGTCTCGCGGCGCAGGATGGCCGGGGCAGCCGGCCAGAGCTGGGCCGATGCCGGCGTCCAGATGCCGCCGCCCGGCACCTTGAAACCCTTCTCGTCCCACGGGGCGACGGGCTTCAGCCCGTCCCTGATCATCTGTTTTGCCGCTTTGATCAGCTCGCCCGGCTCGACCACCTGGTGGACGAGGCCCATGGCCTTGGCGCGCTGGGGGGTGAGCGTCTGGCCGGTCGTCATCATCTGCAGGGCATCCTGCGTGTTGGCGAGGCGGGAGACGCGCTGGGTGCCGCCCGCACCGGGGAAGATGCCGACCTTGACTTCCGGCAGCGCGAGCTTGACCGATTTCGAACTGGCGGCGACGCGGCCATGGCAGGACAGCGCAAGCTCGAAGGCGCCGCCCATGCAGGTGCCGTTGATGGCCGAGACCCAGGGCTTGCCGCAGGTCTCGACCTTGCGCCACAGCCAGGACATGCGGCCGGCGGCATCGAAGAGCTTTTGCGCGGCGGCTTGCGGGTCTCTCGCCTTTTCCTCGGCGAGCATCGAGAACATCGACTTGATCATGGTGAGATCGGCGCCGCCGGAGAAGGACGATTTTCCGGACGTGAAGACCACGCCCTTGACGGCGCTATCCGCGACCGTGGCGTCGACGATCTGTTCGATCTCGTCCATCACCTCCTGGGTGAAGACGTTCATCGACTTTTCCGGCATGTCCCAGGTGACGAGTGCAATGCCGTCGGCGTCGGTTTCGACGGTGAAGTTGTTGTAGGTGCTCATGGCGGGATTTCCTCTTCCCTTGAAATCTATCGGCCGTTCCGCTTCCTTCGTCATCCTCGGGCTTGTCCCGAGGATCTACCACCGTGGTTAGATGCTCGGGACAAGCCCGAGCATGACGGAGGGGCTGTTGCGGCTCAAACCCGTTCGATAATCGTCGCCGTGCCCATGCCGGCGCCGATGCAGAGTGTCACGAGCGCGGTGTTCAGGTCGCGCCGTTCCAGCTCGTCCAGCACTGTGCCCAATATCATCGCGCCGGTGGCGCCGAGCGGATGGCCCATGGCGATCGCGCCGCCGTTGACGTTGATCCGGTCATGGCTGATCCCGAAAGCCTGCATGTAGCGCAGCACGACGGCGGCGAAGGCTTCGTTGAGTTCGAAGAGGTCGATATCGGAAAGCTGCATGCCGGAACGCTTCAGAAGCTTTTCCGTGACATCGACCGGGCCGGTCAGCATCAGCGCCGGTTCGGAGCCGATATTGGCGAAGGCGCGGATGCGGGCACGGGGCTTGATGCCCATCGATTCGCCGCCGGCCCTGGAGCCGAGGAGGACCGCACCGGCGCCATCGACGATGCCCGACGAATTGCCGGCGTGGTGGACGTAATTGATGCGCTCGACTTCCGGATGGGCCTGGATGCCGACGGCTTCGAAACCGCCCATCTCACCCGGCATCTGGAAGGAGGGATTGAGGGAAGCCAACGCCTGCATGTCGGTTTCCGGGCGCATGTGCTCGTCGCGGTCGAGGATCGTGAGCCCGTTCTGGTCCTTCACCGGGATGACCGACCTGGAGAAATAGCCGCTCTTCCAGGCATTTGCGGCGCGCTTCTGGCTTTCGACCGCATAGGCATCCACATCGTCGCGGGTAAAGCCGTATTTCGTCGCGATCAGATCGGCCGAGACGCCTTGCGGCATGAAATAGGCGGGGAAGTTGACGGAAGGGTCCATGTACCAGGACCCGCCGGACATGCCCATGCCGACGCGCGACATGCTCTCCACCCCGCCGGCGATCACGATGTCGTCGGAACCGGCGATGATCTTCCCGGCGGCGAGGTTCACCGCATCGAGCGCTGAGGCGCAGAAGCGGGAGATCTGCATGCCGGGCGCCCTGAAGGAGTAGCCGGCCTCGAAGGCGGCGGCCTTGGGGATGACGGCGCCGGCATCCATGACCGGATCGACGCAGCCCATGATGATGTCGTCGACCTCAGTCGTGTCGAGGCCGTTACGGTCGCGCAGTGCTTCCAGCGTCTTGGCGGCGAGGCGGACGGAGGGCACTTCGTGAAGGCTGCCATCCTTCTTGCCACGCCCGCGCGGCGTGCGCACGTGGTCGTAGATAAAGGCTTCGGTCATGGTGTCATCTCCCTGGGTGGCAAGGTATTCAAACACTTGCCTTCATTTGAACCTTAGTGATCCCCTCACCAACAAAATCTAAGACTTAGCTGAAGCTAAGATCTTGATTTTGTAACCTCTCCCACAGAGGGGAGAGGTAGGGCGCCGCAGATGCCTCCCCGGCATCTCTCCCCTTGCAGGAGAGAAAGCAATTTCGAAATCTTAGCGTTAGCTAAGTTTCAGAAATTGCAAGTGAGGGGATCGTCCTTGCACCCTCAAAACGCTTCCGCCGCCAGTTCCATCAGGCTGTCGGCACCCGCCTCGATCCGGGCCTTGCGCAGCGCCGTTTCCGGCATGACTTTCTCCATGAAGAATTTCGCCGTGACCAGCTTGTTCTTCAGATAGTCGCCGCGGGCGTCGCCGGCGGCAAGCCTTTCCTGCGCGGTCTTCGCCATCTTCGCCCACATGTAGCCGAGCGTCACGAGGCCGAAAAGATGCATGTAATCGGTCGCGCCGGCGCCGGCATTGTCAGGTTTGGCCATGGCGTTCTGCATGAACCACATGGTCGCCGCCTGCAGGTCGTTCAGGCCCTTCTTGAGAGCCTTGGTGAACAGGACCATGTTCTCGTCGGCGCGGTTCTCCTCGCAGAAATCGCCGATTTCCTTGAACATCGCCATGGCGGCGCGGCCGCCGTTCAGCGCCAGCTTGCGGCCGACCAGATCGAGCGCCTGGATGCCGTTGGCCCCCTCATAGATCATGGTGATGCGGGCATCGCGCACATACTGGCTCATGCCGTGCTCTTCGATATAGCCGTGGCCGCCGAAGACCTGCTGGGCCATGACGGCGTGTTCGAAGCCCTTGTCGGTCAGGACGCCCTTGAGGATGGGGGTCGCGAGGCCGAGCAGGTCGTCGGCGTTCTGGCGTTCCTTCTCATCTTCCGAGCGGTGAGCGATGTCGGATTTCAGCGCGGTCCACAATAGGAAGGCGCGGCCGGCCTCGTTGAAGGCGCGGATGGTCATCAGCGAACGGCGGATATCGGCATGCACGATGATCGGGTCGGCCTTGCCGGCGGGGTTCTTCGGGCCTGAGAGCGAGCGGCCCTGAAGACGCTCGTTGGCATAGGCGACAGCGTTCTGGTAGGCCGTCTCGGCGACCGCCAACCCCTGCAGGCCGACACCGAGGCGCGCCTCGTTCATCATCACGAACATGGCGGCGAGGCCCTTGTTTTCCGCGCCGATCAGGTAGCCCACCGCATCGTCGTAGTTCATGACGCAGGTGGCATTGCCGTGAATGCCCATCTTGTGCTCGATCGCGCCGCAGGCAACCCCGTTGCGATCACCAAGAGAACCGTCCCCCTTGACCAGGAATTTCGGCACGATGAAGAGCGAAATGCCCTTGGTGCCCTCCGGCGCACCCTCGATGCGGGCAAGCACCAGATGCACGATATTGTCGGTCATGCCGTGCTCGCCGGCGGAGATGAAGATTTTCTGACCGGAGATCTTGTAAGTGCCATCACCTTGAGGCACCGCCCTGGTGCGCAGCAGGCCAAGATCGGTGCCGCAATGGGGCTCGGTCAGGTTCATGGTGCCGGACCAGGTACCTTCCACCATCTTCGGCAGATAAGTCTGCTTCTGCTCATCGGAACCGTGCACGAGGATCGCGGCGATGGCGCCCTGGGTCAGGCCCGGATACATCATCAGCGACATGTTGGCCGACGACATGTATTCGCCGACCGCGGCATGCAGCGTGTAGGGAAGTCCCTGTCCGCCGAATTCCGGCGGTACGGCAAGGCCGATCCAGCCGGACTGGCAATACTGGTCATAGGCTTCCTTGAAGCCCCCGGGCACGGAAACGGTGCCATCGTCGTGGCGGGTACAGCCCTCCTGATCTCCGGAGAGATTGAGCGGAAAAAGCACGTCTTCCGCGACCTTGGCGGCCTCTCCGACGATTGCTTCCAGCATGTCCGGCGAAGCATCGGCAAAGCCCGGCAGGTTGCCGTAGCGTTCCAGCCCCAGCACATCGTTCAAGATGAAAAGCGTGTCGTTTACCGGCGCCTTGTACACTGGCATGGTCGAGCTTCCTCCTATCCTCGTCTGAATCCTCGCTCCGGCGCCTTCGGCTCCGCGGCAAGATCCGTATCCTGCTCCCATGAATAATTGACGTTTGCGTAAACGTCAAATGTGCTGGAAACGAAATTTTCCATCCACCGGCCGCCTCTTCTTCCCCGTTCAAGCCGACGCATCAACACGCGGAACAGATCCAGGCTCAAGACAAGCGGGAAGACTGCGCTCGCCAATCGAACGTCATGCCACATAAGAGCCCGAACCTGCCGGAAAAGGTTAAAATTTTCACTCCGGTTAACGACTTGTTTACCACGTTTCGGGAAATAGTGGGGCCTGGAGCGACGCAGAGCATTTACTTCAGAAATGCCGCGCCCGCCGGAAATGGCAAGTCTTGTGTAGGGGTATCCCAATAAACGGCCGATTTTGCGGGAGAAGCAGGCTCTCTCAACCTGGCCTTGGACGAGAGCCTACCGGACCAACGTCGAAACGAGCGAGCAAATGAACGGATCACGATCGACCCCTTACCGTCATGGCGACCGCTCTTCCCTGGATGCGCTGAACCGCACCATCGAAGGTCTCGAGGCGCGGATCGAGGGACTGATGTCGGGCGCCAGCCGCGAAGCTCGTCCGAGCGATCAGCGTCACGAACGCCGCGCCGTGCCGGCGGCAGGCGCTCATCGCGTCACCGATTTCTCCAGCGATCCGCTTGCCGAGATTCGGGAGCGCCAACGCGTGCTGGACTCCGACCGCGACCGCAGCACGCGAACCGAACCTTCGCGCATATCCGAGATGCGTCGCGGAGAGCCGCGTTACGGGGAAGCCCGCCGCAACGACGTGCGCCCGCCGGAAGCCTTGAGGCCGGAGGAACGCCCGGCCCCGTCTCACCTTGAAATGCCCCGTTATGCAGAAGCCCGCCGCACGGCTCCGCCGCACCGCGAAGACCTTCGCCGTCCGGTGGTGCAGGCACCTCAGCCTCCGCAGCCCGACGGCGGTGTGCAGGACATAGCCATGGCGCTGGTAAACCTGCGCCAGGAGCTGAAGCAGGACATTTCCGAAGGTGTGGCGAGAGAAATGAACGCGCTGCGCGCGGAAATCCGTTCGATCAAGTCGATTGCCGAGGACCAGCGCTTCACCGACGACCTGCGCAGCGATCTTGCCCGCCTCGCCGAAGGCATCGACCAGCTCGGCCATCAATCGACGCCGGAAGCGGCCGGCCTGCGCGCCGACTTCGAGGAATTGCGCACCGCCATGGACGGCCTTGCGCGGGAAGATTCCGTGCAGCGCATGGAAAGCCGGTGGCAGGGCCTGGCAGAACGGATGGGTGACCTCGATTCGGCGGCGCTGCGCGAGGAACTCGTCTCGCTCGCCTACCGCATCGACGAGATCAAGAGCCAGCTCGGCGAGATGAGCGACAGCCCCGTCATCCGGGCGCTCGAACAGAAGCTGATCGCCGTCGCCAGCGCCATGGAACAGCTCGGTTCTCGCATGCAGCCGAACGACGCAGCGATCGCCGAGCAGTTTGCGACCCTCGACCACCGGCTGGATGAAATCAGCCGGGCGATCGCCGCCGGCAGCCGCGCCGCCGCCTCGGCCTCGCTCGACCAGTCGTTCCTGCAAAGGCTGGAAGGCCGGATCGGCGTGCTTGCCGACCAGATCGACGCCATGAGCCAGGCAGCCCATCGACAAATCGATCCGACAGAGGCGCTATCGGCCCGCATCGAAGCCCTGACAGGCCGTATCGAGGAGCTGACCGACGAACAGGCAGCCATGCGCCTGGAAGAGCGACTGGAACAGCTCTCGCTCATCCTCGAACAGGCTCAGAAGCCTGTTCCGCAATCCGACCTCTCCGACCATCTCGCCGACATTTCCCGCAAGATCGACGGGCTTGAACATGGTGCGGTCAATGACCTGCTCGCCGAGCGCCTCGACTATCTTGCCCGGCGGATCGACGAGATGGATTTCCAGCCGCCGATCCAGCCGGTCATCGACCAGAACGCCTTCGGCCGCATCGAGGACCGCCTGGGCGATATCGCCACCCGCCTGGACGAGGCAGCGGCAGCACCGCGCAGCGACGAAAGCGCATTGCGCAACCTGGAAGACCAGATCGCGCATCTTTCGACCCTGATCAGCCAGCCGCAGCCAGCGGCCAGCGCGCTTCCCGCCGAATTCGAAAGCCGCATGACGGCGATCGAGAACTATATGGCGACCAATGACGAATACATCATCGAGGCCGCCCGCCAGGCGGCTGAAGCAGTGGTCGAGGCCTATTCCCGCGACACAGCCGCCGGCACTCCGGTCGCCGCTGCCGACATGGCGGTACTTTCCGCGCTTGCCGACGATCTCCGTCATCTCGAAGACCTGACGCGCAGTTCCGAAGAACGGACGCACCAGACCTTCGAGGCCTTGCACGGCACGCTGGTGAAGATCGCCGATCGTCTCGACGGAATGGAGGGGCGGATCACCGCCTCCGCCCATATCGAGCGCCACTACAGCGAGCCGGAGCGGCAAGAGTTGCATCGTCCGGCCCCTGCCATGCCGGTTGCCGCGCAGCTTTCCGCCTCTTCGCTTGAAGAGGCAATGCATGAGGAGAGCGCTGCCCTGGAAGCACCGGTCGCGACGTTCGGCACCCGCAACGAGCCGGCCAATGCCATGCAGGATACCGGCGAACTGTTTTCGGCAGCCCCTGCCGACACCCAGGCCCTTTCCAGGGCGAAGGTCGCCAAACCCAGCCTTCTCACCGAGCTGTCGCGCCGCTTCCTGCCGGGCGGCAAGGGAGACACGACCGCCGGCCGCACAATCGTGGAGCCGGCGCCGTCGATCGACCCGTCCGACGTCCTGCCGCCCGACCATGAGAACGACCTTCTGGAGCCCGGTTCCGGTGCGCCCGATGTAAAGAAGATCCTGGAACGCGTCCGTGCCAGCCAGGCGGCCGGCGAATTCGATAGCGACCGGACAGCGGGAGCGACGAAAGCGGACTATATCGCAGCCGCACGCCGTGCCGCCAAGGCGGCCGCCCAGGAAACCGATCCGTCGCAGACCACCTCGTCGGCGAGGGGCATGCGGAAAGCCGCCGCCACCGGCAAGGGCCTCGGCGCCATGCTCTCGAGCCATCGCCGGCCGATCCTGATGGCCGTCGGCGCCGTGCTTCTGGCTCTGATGGCCATGCCGCTTGCCAAGACGCTCATCAGTGGCGACAAGGCTCCGTCTGTGCCCCCTGCCGCGATCGAAGCACCGGCCGAGCCTGCCGCCCCCCCGGCCGGTGAGACCGGCGAGCGCGAAACTCCGGCAATCGACAACCAGGCCGCGACCGACGGGGTCGACAGCAATGCGGACGTGGCAGGCACGCAGGCTGCTCCGCCCGCAGAGCCGCCGAGACAGATCAGCCCCGGCGATCACCTGACCGATCCGACACCGGGCGCCGGCGAGATTTCCGCCATGGAGCCGGCCGGAAGCGCCGCCCAGGCTCAGGACGATTTCGTGCCCGCGCAGCAGGTGGATGCCCCTGCCCAGATCACCGTTCCGGCCGGCATCGAGCCAAAATCGCTCGCCGATGCTGCCGCGGCCGGCGATCCAAACGCGCTTTTCGAGATCGGCGCCCGCTTCACCGAGGGGCGCGGTGTGGCACCGGACCTGTCGGAAGCCGCAAACTGGTACAAGCTTGCCGCCGATCGCGGCTTGCCCCCGGCGCAATACCGGCTCGCCAACCTCTTCGAGAAGGGTTCAGGCATCACGCGTGACCTCAGCAAGGCCATGACCTACTATAAACAGGCCGCCGAAGCGGGCAATGCGAGCGCCATGCACAATCTCGCCGTGCTCTACGCTTCGGGCGCCGCCGGCCAGCCGGATTACACCGCCGCCGTCGAATGGTTCGGAAAGGCCGCCGATTTCGGCGTTGCCGACAGCCAGTTCAACCTTGCGATCCTCTATGCCCGCGGCAATGGGGTGAAGCAGGATCTGGAGGAGTCCTACAAGTGGTTTGCGATCGCGGCCAAGAGCGGCGACAAGGACGCTGCGCAGAAACGGGACGAAGTGGCGAACGCCATGCGCAAGGAACAGCTCGAAAGCGCCCGCGCCAAGGTGGATCTCTGGAAAGTGAGGCCGCTCGACCCGAAGGCCAATTCCATTAACCTGCCGGACGAATGGGCTTCGGGCAAGCCGCTGACCACGGCCTCCGTCGACATGGAAAAGGCGATCCGCAACATCCAGGCGATCCTCAACAGGAACGGTTTCGACGCCGGCCAGCCGGACGGCAGGATGGGCGCCAAGACGGTCGGCGCGATCAAGGCCTTCCAGACTTCCGTCGGCCAGGAGCCGACCGGCAAGATCAACGATGCGCTGGTGAAAGAACTGCTCGCCCGCAACAAGTAAGTAAGGCGACTTACCCGACCGATATTAGGGAGAAGCGGCATATTAATCACGCCGTCACAAAAAGGGTAAAATCGTCGCTTTATCTGACACTTGCGATTTGACTCGGCAGATGCCCGGGCGCATGACGGTATAACCCTTCATGCCCTGTTCAGGCGGCATGTGAGAATCATTTCCCATCACCGCAGTGGGCGGATCAGAGACATCGCGAACCGCCCGCGACGGTGTCGCTTTTTGCCTTTTTCGGGGTTCGATCGTGACTGTCTACCTGCCGATCGCAGAGCTTTCGGTGAACATCTTCATCATTCTCGGCATGGGTGCGGCCGTCGGCTTCCTGTCCGGCATGTTCGGGGTGGGCGGCGGCTTCCTCATCACGCCTCTGCTGATCTTCTACAACATCCCTCCGGTCGTGGCGGTGGCGACCGGCGCCAACCAGGTCGTCGCCTCCTCGATTTCCGGCGCGATCACCCATTTCCGGCGTGGCACGCTGGATATGAAACTCGGCACCGTGCTGCTGGTCGGCGGTCTGGCGGGCGCCTCGGTCGGCATATGGATCTTCTCCTGGCTGCGCCGTCTCGGACAACTCGACCTCCTCATCTCGATCCTCTACGTCGTGCTGCTCAGCACCATCGGCGCCCTCATGCTGCAGGAAAGCCTGCGCGCCATGCGCCGTGCGAAACAGAACCAGCCGGTGGCGCTGAAGCGCCCGGGACAACACATCTGGGTGCACCGGCTGCCGCTGAAGATGCGGTTCAAGAAATCGAAGATCTACCTCTCCGCCATTCCTGTCGTGGCGCTCGGCTTCGCCATCGGCGTGCTCACCTCGATCATGGGTGTCGGCGGCGGCTTCATCATGGTGCCTGCGATGATCTATCTCCTGCGCATCCCGACGAATGTCGTTGTCGGGACCTCGCTCTTCCAGATCATCTTCGTGACCGCCTATACGACCATGGTGCAGGCGGCGACGAACTATTCCGTCGATATCGTGCTGGCAACGATCCTGATGGTGGCCGGCGTCATCGGCGCGCAATACGGGGTACGCGTCGGGCAGAAGCTGCGCGGCGAGCAGCTCCGCGCACTCCTGGCGCTCCTCGTGCTTGCGGTCGGCATCCGCCTCGCGATCGGGCTCGTGGTGACGCCCGACGACATCTATTCCGTTGCGGTGGGAGGCCTGTCCTACTGATGCGCCTGCTCCTCTACACCGCCTTCCTCGCTTTTCTCCTCGGCCTTTGCCAGCCGGCCCTGGCGCAGGTGCCGCTCGGGCAGGCATCGACGGTGAAGGAGGGGCTGGAAATCGGCGCCTCGACCAGTGAAATCGCCATCACCTCGGATTTCCGCGGTGCCGATCTGACGATCTTCGGGGCGCTCAACAACGCCGACGAGCTGTTCTTGGCGATCGGGCAATACGACGTGGTCGTCACGCTCGAAGGCCCGAAGGATTATGCGACGGTTCGCAAGAAGGAGCGGGTCCTCGGCATCTGGATGAACACACAGTCGATGACCTTCGAACAGGTGCCGGAAAGCTATTCGCTGGCCAGCACCCGCCAGATCGACAACATCGACCAGCCCACAAGCCTCAACAATATCGGCGTCGGCATCGATCACCTGGCGCTCAATCCGGTCGGCTACATTCCGAATTCCGGCCTGATCGGCGAATTCCGCGAGGCTTACCGGCGCCTCAAGCTGTCGAACGGGCTTTATCAGCGCGACACGGACGGCGTGCGCTTCGTCTCCACCAGCCTGTTCCGTGCCTCGCTGAGATTGCCCGCCAACATTCCGGACGGCATACACATGGTGCGCGCCTATCTCTTCAAGAGCGGCCAGCTCATCGTGCAGCGGGAGCTGCCGCTTCGGGTCGTCAAGACCGGCATCGAGCAGGCGATTACCGATGCGGCACATGAACGACCGATCGCTTACGGTTTCTTCTGCGTGCTGATCGCGGTCATCACCGGCTGGGGGGCCAGCCTGATCTTCCGCAAGGATTGATCACCGGAAACCGAGTATCAGGGCTGATCATTCGGCGGCTGCCTTTCGCGCTACCACTTCAAGGTAGGCGGCGTGCAGCCGATCGAAGACCGAAGGTTTCGAGGGATCGCGCGGGACGTGCAGATGCAGGACGCGCAGTTCCTGCATGAAATCCTCCCAGAGCGGCCGCCCGCCCTCCTCCAGCAGCTCGGCGCGGATCGAAAGCTCCTCCGAAACGGGAAGGAAACGGCGTCCCCAGGCCCCCATTTCCGCGAAGATCGGCACCAGCCTGATCGACATTTCCGTCAGGCTGTAGATCGCTTTCTGCTTGTGGCTCGGGTCGTCCTCACGGGTGAGCAGGCCCCTTTCCAGAAGCCGCTTCAGGCGGTCGGCAAGGATGTTGGAAGCAATGCCCTCCTCCGAATTCTGCAGGAGTTCGCGAAAGTGGCGGCGGTTGCCGAACATGATGTCGCGGATGACGATCAGGCTCCAGCGGTCACCCAGGACTTCCAGCGTGAGATTGATCGGGCAACCCGACCGATGCGCGTCTTCCATTTTTTTCTCCAAAAACCGCTTGCATTATAAAATCAGTTTCGCTAGCTTTCAACTGCTTGTTTATTGCAACTGGTTTCGACGTGATGGAGGATGACATGAGAAAGCTGGTAGCCTGGAACCTGATGACGCTGGACGGCTATTTCGAAGGCGAGAAGCCGTGGGACCTCGCCTTCCACAACTATGCCTGGGGACCGGAGCTCAAGAAGCTATCCGAGCAGTTCGGCGAGGAGAGTGATCTTCTCGTCTTCGGCCGCAAGACCTACGAGGGCATGGCCGCCTATTGGCCAACCGCCGAAGGAGAGGGCAAGGTCAAGGATTACATGAACAGCTTCGCCAAGATCGCCGTCTCGAAGACGATGAAGGAGGCAGCATGGAACAATACGCGCGTCGTCAGCGATCCGGTCGCGGAACTCAACAAGCTGAAGGCGGAGGATGGCAAGACGATCCTCGTCTTCGGCAGTGCCGAGCTGATAGCATCGCTGATGCAGGAAGGCCTGGTCGACGAATACCGAATCTGCATCGCTCCGGTGCTGCTCGGCTCCGGCAATCCGCTTTTCAAGAAGGCGGCGCAGCAGACGACGCTGAAGCTCGTAAATTCCACCATCGCTGCGAATGGTGCGGTGATCCTCACCTATGAGGTGGGCAAGGCGGTCTGAGACCGCTTGCCGAAGACCAGAAAAACACCGCTGACGGTTGGACTGACAGGACATTTGCGCTAGACACGCGCTACCCCTCATTTCCGCAAGATGTCCATGTTCCGCCGGTTGCTTTCCCATCTGCCCTCCGCCCGTATTCTCCTCGATCCGGGTGGGCTGCGGGTGCTCATCCGGCGCACGGAGTTCGGCCTCATCATCGCCGCCGCGATGGTCGGCATCCTGGCCGGCTTCGCCGTTGCGCTCATGAGCTGGATCTCCCAGCAACTGCACCGGTCCATTTTCCGGCTCGATGCCGGCGAAAGACTGAGTTCGGCCGCCGAGATCGACCGCATCCTGATTCTCACCGCACCGATTGCCGGCGGCATTCTCATGGGCGCGGTCTTCCTCATCCTGCGGAAATGGCGCAAGAAGCCGATGGTCGACCCGATCGAGGCCAATGCGCTGCACGGCGGCCGGCTTTCGCTGACCGACAGCATCATCGTCGCCATCCAGAACCTCATCTCCAACGGCTTCGGCGCCTCCGTCGGGCTGGAGGCCGGCTACACCCAGCTCTCCTCCGGTCTTGCCTCGAAAATCGGCCTCCTGCTGCAGTTACGCCGTTCCGATCTCAGGATCCTCGTCGGCTGCGGCGCAGCGGCGGCGATCGCCGCCGCCTTCAATGCTCCGCTGACCGGCGCGTTCTACGCATTCGAACTGATCATCGGCACCTACACGATCCTCAGCCTGGCGCCGGTCGTGGTCTCGGCATTGATCGCCACGATCATCACCCGCCTGTTCGGCGACGCGCCCATGATCGACGTCAGCCAGTTCGGCGCGGTCGTCCCGGCCGACTACGTGCCCGCGATCGTGCTCGGCATATTCTGCGCTTTCGCAGGCATACTTCTCATGCAGGGCGTAACCTTCGTGGAGGAACTGGCGCGCAGGAGTTCGATCTCGCCGGTCTTCAGGCCGGCACTCGGCGGCATCGTTGTCGGCCTGCTCGCGCTGGCGGATGCGCAGGTGCTGGGGGCCGGCCACGGCGCACTGCATCTCAATCTCGACCTCAACCTGACCATCCCGGCACTGCTGACGATCCTCGCCCTGAAATTCCTCGCCTGCGCGGTGTCGATCGGCTCCGGCTTTCGCGGCGGGCTCTTCTTCGCATCGCTGTTCATGGGCGCATTGCTCGGCAAGCTGTTTGCCTTCAGCACGCCCTATATTTTCGCCCACGCCACCGTAACACCCGTCATCTACGCCGTGGTCGGCATGAGCGCACTTGCGGTCGCCGTCATCGGCGGCCCGCTCACCATGACGTTCCTGGCGCTGGAAGTCACCGGCGACTTTCCCATCACCGTTCTTGCGCTGGCTGCCGTCATCACCTCGTCGGTGACGGTGCGCACCACCTTCGGCTATTCGTTTGCGACCTGGCGTTTTCATCTGCGCGGCGAAAGCATCCGCAGCGCCCACGATATCGGCTGGATCCGCAACCTCACCGTCGAGCGGATGATGCGCGCAGACGTGCGGACGGCATCCGCCAGCGTGAGCCTCAGCGAATTCCGTAAGGATTTCCCACTCGGCTCCACCCAGCGGGTCATCCTCACCGACGAGGCAGGAAGGTATGCCGGCATCATTCTTCTTCCGGATATCTATGCGGCGCCTCTGGAGGATTCCGCCGAGCCGCGTACCCTCGCCTCCTTCGCGAAATACCACAACGATGTTTTGCTCGGCACGATGAACGCCAAGCAGGCCGCAGCGATCTTCGACAAGCTGGAGGCGGAAGCACTCGCCGTCGTCAACAACCAGATCGAACGCAAGGTCGTCGGGCTCCTAACGGAGAGCCACACGCTCAGGCGCTACAGCGAGGAACTCGACCGGCGGCGGCGCGAAATGTCCGGTGAAATCTGAGCGTTTCATCTCGCAGTCTTGACGCATGTCAATGACCGCTTGCGCTACACGGCAAAGATGGTTGTCAGATATTGGAGGTACCCATGTACAAGCATATCCTGATCCCGACGGACGGATCGCCCATTTCCACCGAGGCGCTCAAGAAAGCCCTGGACTTTGCTCGTGAAATTGGCGCGAAAGCCACGATATTGGTGGTCATGGAGCCTCTGCAGGTCATGACGCTCAATCCGACCGGCATGGAAGTCGCCTACGCGGAATACGATCGTTTCAACAACGAAGCGGCCGACCGGATTCTTGCCGATGCCAAGGAAGCGGCAAAGCAGCGCATGGTCGCCTGCGAGGCGGTGAAACTCGACAGCGGCGACGTAGCGAAGACGATCGTCGAGACTGCAGAGAAGAACAATTGCGACCTGATCGCCATGGCCTCGCACGGCCGCTCCGGCTTCAAGGCCTTCATGCTCGGAAGCGTGACAATGAAGGCGCTGGCGAACTCCAAGACGCCGGTGCTGGTCTATCGCTGATCAGCCGATAAGATTGTTATAGCGAACGGAATAGATGCGGTCGCGGCCAAGCAGGTGCGCGACCAGCTTTTCATGGTCGAAGAGGCCGCGCATCGCCTTGTGGCGGAGATCGAGGCCACCTGCCAGCACACCGAAAGCCGGCATGAGAAGACGCGAGCCGTCACTCGCGAAGCACGGGCGGCGGACAGATTTCTCCCGCCGGCGGACGGTGGCTGCCGGATGCAGGTGCCCGGCGATCTCGCCCTTTCCGGAAATCAGGCTCGGCTCATGGCGGAAGGCAAGGCCTCCGTAAAACAGTTCATCGGCGCAGGTGCCCGGCAGATCGACGGTGCCATCCGGATCGTGGTTGCCGTTGATCCAGATCCAGTCGCGGCCACGCGCCATGGCGGTGATCAGCGAGCGTAGTTCTTCCGGCAGATGTTCCGAGCCCTTCCGGTCATGAAAATTGTCGCCGAGCGAGACGACGATCTTCGGATCGTAGCGGTTGACCACGGCAGCCAAGATATTGAGGGTGGCGATCGTGTCATAGGGCGGCAGCAGCATGCCGCGCCGGGCGAAAGCCGCCCCTTTCTCCAGATGCAGGTCGGAGACGACAAGCATGCCGGTTTCCGGCAGATAGAGGCTGCCGAGCGGATCGCAGACGGCGACGACGCCGTTCACGACGATTTCTTCCGCCCCGCTGGCGGCTCCGGTCATCGATGTCGAGCGGGCGGCAAGCCCGAGGCGGTGCATCAAGTTCGTTTCGTCTTTCCGTTCGGGCAAAAGCCCGGCATGATGTCTGTTGTATGTGGTCAGATCCTCGGGACAAGCCCGAGGATGACGACAGATGACGAAGAGCAGGTGCCCAAAAACGCTGCAGCAAGCCGCAACAGTTCTTTTGGCAGATCTTAAACCCCAGGTTCGTCATCCTCGGGCTTGTCCCGAGGATCTGACTACGCATCTGATAGTCCGGCCTCCGCGATCAGTTCCTCGGCGGCTTCCTTCAGCACCGCATCCTGCGCCTCGCCCGGCACCGGCTCCTTGCCGATCTCCAGCATGATCGGAATGGCAAGCGGCGAGACGCGGTCGAGATCGCGGTGGGTGATGTGCCCCCTGATTCGCTTCAGCATATCGCCTAACCGGCCGAGATCCAAAAGCCCCGATGCCGCATCCCGCCTCGTCGCCTCCAGAAGCACATGGTCCGGCTCGTGGGTTCTGAGAACATCGTAGATAAGGTCGGTCGAGACCGTCACCTGCCTTCCGGTCTTTTCCTTGCCCGGATGGCGGCGCTCGATCAAACCGGAAATCACGGCGCAATTGCGGAACGTGCGCTTCAGCATGTAACTTTCGTTCAGCCAGGCCTCCAGGTCATCGCCGAGCATGTCCTCGTCGAAAAGATCGGAAAGGCTCAGACGGCCGGAGCGGATCATCATGCCCATGTCATCGAGCCCCCAGACGGCAAGCGAATAATCCGTCGCGACGAAGCCGAGCGGATGAGCGCCGATGCGATCCAGCCTGCGGGTGAGCAGCATGCCGAGCGTCTGGTGCGCCAGCCTGCCCTCGAAGCAATAGGCGATCAGGAAAAAGCGCTTTCCCCTGGGGAATGTCTCGATCAGAAGTTCGTCCTGCTTCGGCACGATGGAGCGCTCCCGCTGGATGCTCAGCCAGTCGCGCACCTGATCCGGCAGGCCCCGCCAGCGGTCGGGATCGGCAAGCATGGAGCGGACCTGCGCGGCCAGATAGGTGGTCAGCGGAAACTTGCCGCCGGCATAGGCCGGGATCTTCGGATCGAGCGAAAAGGCGTTGGAGACCAGGCATTCGTTTTCCCGGATGCCCTCGAAGCGCAGCACCTTGCCGGCGAACAGGAACGTATCGCCCTGCACAAGCTGTTCGAGGAAATATTCCTCGACCTTGCCGAGCGACAGCCCTCCCCGGCCGAGCGAACCGTTGTTGTTGCGCCGGACGAGCCGGACGTTGAGCTCGGTCGCTTCGACGATCGTGCCGAGGTTCAGGCGGTATTGCTGGGCGACCTGCGGATTGGAGATACGCCAGCGGCCATCCTTGGTTTTCCTGATTTTCGCATAGCGCTCATAGGAGCGCAGCACATAGCCGCCGGTTGCGACGAAATCGACGATCCGCTCGAACATCTCCCAGGAGAGACCGGCATAGGGCGAAGCGGTGCGGATTTCCTCGTAGAGTTCGACCGGATCGAAGGGTTCGGCGCAGGCCATGCCGAGAACGTGCTGGGCGAGCACGTCGAGCGCGCCTTCGCCGACCGGCGGCGTATCCTGCGCGCCGAGATAGTTCGCGTCGAGGGCTGCCTGGCACTCCAGGACCTCGAAACGGTTGGCGGGCACGAGGATCGCCTTCGAAGGCTCGTCCATGCGGTGGTTCGACCGGCCGATGCGCTGGGCAAGCCTGGAGGCCCCTTTCGGCGCACCCACGTGAACCACCAGATCGACGTCTCCCCAGTCGATGCCCATGTCGAGCGTCGATGTGGCGACGACGGCGCGCAGTTTGTTGGCGGCCATGGCGGCCTCCACCTTGCGGCGCTGGCCGGCATCGAGCGAGCCGTGATGCAGCGCGATGGCCAAGTTGTCCTCGTTGATCGTCCAGAGCGTCTGGAACAGAAGCTCCGCCTGGAAGCGGGTGTTGACGAAGATCAGCGTCGTCCTGTGGCGCCTGATCTCATCGTAGACTTCCGGCATCGCATAGGTCGAAACGTGACCCGACCAGGGAATGCGGTCATCGGTCTTCATGATGGTGATGTTCGGCGCCGCACCGCCCGTGACATGCACGAGGCCGGCGGGCGGCGCCGGGTGCTCGCCTTGGGGCACCAGCCAGCGCTGCAGGTCCATCGGATCGGCGACGGTGGCCGACAGACCAATGGTCTGCACCCGTGGAGCGTGCCTTCGGATGCGGGCGAGATCGAGAGACAGAAGATGGCCGCGTTTCGAGGTCACCAGCGAATGCAATTCGTCGAAGACGACGTATTTCAGGTCCTTGAAGAAGCGCTCCGCCTCCTTGTTGGCGAGCAGCAGCGCTACCTGTTCCGGCGTCGTCAGCAGGATATCCGGCGGATTGAGCTTCTGGCGCTGGCGCTTGGCCTGCGGCGTGTCGCCGGTGCGATTCTCGACGGTGACGGACAGCCCCATTTCCGTCACCGGCTTCATCAGGTTGCGCTCGATATCGACCGTCAGCGCCTTCAACGGCGAGACGTAGAGCGTATGGATGCCCACAAAAGCCGAGCCCGGGGGGATCTTTCCGCGACGCGTGAGATCGGTGAGCGACGGCAGGAAGCCGGCAAGCGTCTTGCCGGCGCCGGTCGGCGCGATCAGGAGCATGTTCTCGCCGGCCGTGGCGCGGGAAAGCAGCTCCAGCTGATGGGCGCGCGGCTGCCAGCCCTTTTCGGCGAACCATTTCAGGAACGGCCGGGGCAGGAGCGCGGCATCTCGGCCGGAAGACTGGGTTTCGATCACATCCACGCCGCTCAAGATAAGCGGAAACAGCCGAAAAAGAAGAGCACTTGACGGCCGGATATAATCATGGATAAATATTATCCGCGATTAGGAGATGATTGATGAAACTCGGCGACGGCGTCGAACAGGCGATCCACTGTGTGACCATGCTTTCGCGCGTTTCGGAAGACGGCGTACTCTCGGCTGCGGCACTGGCGGAGTTTCACGGCGTCTCAACGAGCTATCTCCTGAAGCACCTGCAGGCGCTTTCGGGCGCCGGTCTGCTCGACACCGTGCCGGGGCCGAAGGGCGGCTATCGGCTGGCGAAGCAGCCGGAAGAGATCTCGCTGCTCGATATCGTGCTCGCCGTCGAAGGACCGGCTCCCGCCTTCCGCTGCGCGGAAATCCGCCAGCGCGGGCCGAACCCCTTGCCCGGACGCTATTTCGCAAAACCCTGCGGTATCAATGCCGCGATGCTGAAGGCCGAAAGGGCCTATCGCGCCGAACTCGCCAAGGTGTCGATCGCCGACATTCTGGCGGACCTGGAGGCCACCGACGACGGCGGGATTGCCGCCCGCGGCTGCGCCTTCCTCGACATCCATGAACGCAAGACGGCCCGCTGAAGGTTGAAAGCTCAACCTATAGGCCACACCCCAAGGAGAAGATCGATGCAGCCACGCCTGAATTTCTACAAGGCCTCGCAGGAAGCCTACAATGCCGTCAAGAATCTCGAAGACTACGTCCAGGGGTGCGGTCTCGAGCGCCGCCATATCCACCTCATCAAGCTGCGCGCCTCGATCATCAACCACTGCGCCTACTGCATCGACATGCATGCAAAGGAAAGCCGGCATGACGGTCTTTCCGAGCAGTGGATCAACCTGATGAGCGCGTGGGAAGAATCGCCGATCTATGATGACAAGGAACGCGCGCTCTTAACCTGGGTCGATGCGGTCACCCGCGTTGCCGATACCCATGTTCCCGATAGCGCATACGAGACGCTGAAAGCGCATTTCACCGAAGAGGACATGGTCAAGATTACGGTGGCGATCGGCGTGATCAACATCTGGAACCGGCTCTGCGTCGGCTTCCGCGCCATGCATCCGATCGATCAGCCGGCAAAGGCTGCGTGAAGAGGCCGACTGATCTTTTGTTTGGTGCAATTCCGGACGGAAAACCGCCACGCACTTTTCCTGGACCTGCTTACCGGACGATGTAGCGGTCCGTGCGGTGGTTGATGGCGAGCGTCAGGTTCAAGGTCACTGCCGCAAGGATCGAGCAGAGAATGACATAGGGGCTGGCGACGAAGAAGGAGAGCGCCAGCACCACGCCGTCGAGGCCGAGCTGGACGAAGCCGGCCCGCCAGCCGAACCGATCCTGCAGGTAGAGAGCCAATATGCCGAAGCCGCCGAGGCTTGCCCGGTGGCGGAAGAGGGCCAGCATGCCGGTGCCGATCAGCAGGCCGCCGAACAGGGCCGCCACGACCGGATGAATATGATCGAAGGCGATCAGGCCGGGCAGGAATTCCGTCAGTACCGAGGTGAATGCCACGGCCGCGAAGGTCTTGATCGTGAAGGCAAGGCCGAGCCGCTTGTAGGCAATCCAATAGAACGGCAGGTTGAGGGCGAAAAAGATAAGACCGAAGCTCAAGCCCGTCGAATAGCGGATCAGGAAGCCGAGGCCTGCCGTGCCGCCGATCAGGAGATGCGCCGACGAGAGCATGGTGACGCCGAGTGCCGCGAGCATGCTGCCGGCGGCGATCCCCTGCATGTCCTCCAGCGGGGAATGGCGGTCCGAACTGGAGGACCAGAAGCCGACCGGGCTTTTCTTCGCAGCAGCATCCGCCATCAGCGCACCACGATATAGCGGTCCGAGCGATGGTTGATCGCCAGGAACAGGTTGAGGACGAAAGCACCGACCACCGACCACGCCACCGTCACGGGACTGACCACCGCGAAGGCGCAGAGCATGACGCAGAGATCGAAGGCAAGCTGGATCAATCCGGCCTGGATGCCGAAACGGTCCTGGATATAGATCGCCAGGATGCCTACACCGCCGAGGCTCGCCCGGTGACGGTAGAGCGCCAGCAATCCGTAACCGAGCAAGAGGCCGCCGAGCAATGCTGCCCAGAATGGATGAAGATAATCGATCAGGAAAAAACGGCTCTCGATTTCCGAGATCACCGAAACGAGGCCGATGGCGATGAAGGTCTTCAGCGAGAAGGCCAGGCCGAGGCGGCGGAAGGAAAGATAATAGAACGGCAGGTTGACGATGAAGAACAGCAGGCCGAAGGAAATGCCGAAGGCGTAATGCAGCAGGAAGGCGACGCCCGCCGTGCCGCCGGTCAAAAGCCCGACCTTGTTCAGGAAGTAGAAGCCGAGAGCCGCAACCATCGCGCCGGTGACCAACCCCTGCGCGTCTTCAAGCAATGTGTGCTTCGACGGATCGATGCTGTAGAAGCCAAGGCTTCTTTTCTGAACCTGCTTCGGCTGTCCAGCCAACGTTTGCCCCTTTATTTTCGATAATATTGCACTGCAATAAAACCGTCATCAAGAGGGTTCAAGCCGCGATGAGCCGGCAAGGAAAAAAGCAAGAAATGGTCAATCAGGCGGGCTTGCGCGACAGAAACAGAATGCCGTGGACGGGTTTTCCAGCATCCAGACGAATGACGGTCTTCCGCATGTCCAGAAGCGCCAGGCCGTAACGGGCAAGCAGCGATCGGATATAGGCCTCGGAATGAGCGTAGCGGAGGGTTTCCCGCAAAAGGTAAGCTTCACCGTCGCCCGCGTCCTCGACGGAGAAAGCGAAGAAGCCGCCGGGCGCCAGAAGCTCCAGCACAAGCGGAAAGACGGTCTCCAGTGAGCCGAGATACATCAGCACGTCGGCGGCGGAAACGAGATCGGCGCGATGTTTGGGAAGAGCATCGGAGAAGAGACCGGTTTCTTCGGAGGGCCGGCTGAGATCGGATTGGCCGAGATGGTCGTAAAGACCTTTCGCCTCGGCTCTCGCCAGCATGTTCAGGGAAAGATCGAAGCCTTCCAGATAGCCTGCCTGCCCGCGGATTTCCGCGCCGAACAGGCCGGTGCCGCAGCCGAGATCGACCACGTTGCGGAACGGCGCATGAGGCGCAACCAAGGCGGCGAGCTTGCCGGGCACGGAATAATCCAGCTTTTCGACCAGCGCCGTATCGAACCGGTCGGCATAGTCGTCGAACAGGCCTTCGACATAACGGCTCGGAGGCTGATCCGGTATTGCCTCCACGCCGAGCAGCGCAAGCTTCAAACGAGCACCGAAGACGTCTTCCGGTTCGAGCGCCAGCGCCTGCCGGTAGGCTTCATCGGCGGTTTCGAGGCCTGCCTTTTCCCGGAACTCGCCGAGACGGAACCAGCCGGCCGCCCAAGCGGGCACCAGTTCGAGGGCCTGCTCCATCAGTTCGGCGGCTGCGCCGAAATCCTCCGCCTCCGACAGCATGCGGGCATAGTCGGCGCGGCGGTCGGCGATCACATCGCCGGAAGAAAACTGGCTGGGCAGCATTGGCGCATCTCCAGAGGGTGCGGGTTATTGGCCGAAGTCACAAAAAAACTCAAGTTCTATTTGAGGGAACCCAAAAGACTTGCGGCGGCTGCGGCTGCCGACTATCTCTCAGGGTGCAATTCGGAGAAGGAAAAGGATGGCGGACGGGGTCAACAGGTTCCTGGGCGACACACCAGGCCGCACGATCGTGAAGCTGATCGTCGTGTGCCTGATCGTGGGTTTTGTTCTCGCATTCTTCGGCTTCACGCCGGACAATATCGTGGACAGCATCCGCTATCACGTTCTCGACTTATGGTATAACGGCTTCAGGGCGCTCGGACGGGTGGGAAGCTACCTTCTGCTCGGCGCAATCGTCGTCATCCCGGTCTTCATCATCCTGCGCATCTTCAGTTACCGCCGCTGACATGACCGCCTTCCAGACTTCTTCGCGACGGGGTTTTCTCGTGCTTTCCGGAATGGGCCTGCTGCTCGCCGGCTGTTCCACCACGTCGGTTCTGACACCGACGGCAGGTGCGGAGGACGAGACGGAAGCCGCACTTCCAATGGTCAACACGCTGCGCCAAGGCCGCGGCCTGCCCACCCTGGCGCTCAATTCGCCTGCCCGCAAGGCAGCCGTCCAACAGGCGGTGCGCATGGCGAAAGCAAACGAGATGAAGCACCTGATCGGTTTCGGCGACGATTTCGGCGCGAGGATGAAGAAGAACGACGTGGTACTGCCGGCCGCTGAAAACATCGCCAGCGGCCAGAACACGGTCGAGGCCGCAGTCCGGGCCTGGATCGATTCCCCCAAACATCTTGAAAACATGCTCGGCTCCTACAGGGGTCTCGGCGTCGCCATGGCCCGCACATCAACCGGCGCCCCGCCCTATTGGGCCATGGTCCTGTCAGGCTGACCATGGATAGCCGGGGGCAGGAGGTTCGGCCTTTCGACGTGACGCACCGGCTGGTGCTCGGCATCGCGATCCCCATGACACTCGGGTTCCTGACGACGCCTCTCCTCGGCCTGACCGATACCGCCGTGGTCGGCCGGCTGGGGCAAGCGGAAGCACTGGCCGGGCTGGCGATCGGCGCCATCCTGTTCGACCTGATCTATGGCAGCCTCAGTTTCCTGCGCACCTCGACCACCGGCCTGGTCGCGCAGGCCTTCGGGCGCGGCGACCTTCGCGAGCAGCAGGCCGTGTTCTGGCGGGCGCTGCTCAGCGCGCTCTGTCTCGGGTTCGTCATGCTGGGGCTGTCGCCGCTTATCCTCGCCTTCGCGCCTGAATTGATGACCAACGACCCGGCCGTCGCCGAGGTGACGCGGCAATATTTCGGCATCCGGGTGCTGACGAGCCCGGCGACCTTCGCCAATTTCGCCATTCTCGGCTTCGTGCTCGGACGCGGCCAGGGCGTGCTGGGCCTGACCCTGCAGATCATCCTCAACGGCACCAACATCTGCCTGTCGATCTTTCTCGGCCTTGGTCTCGGCTGGGGGATCGTGGGGGTCGCCTGGGGAACGGCGCTTGCGGAAGTCACGGGCGCGGTGATCGGCTTTCTCGTCGTCAGCCGGCAGTTTTCAGCCGCATACCGGCCGAGCCGTGCGGATATTTTCGATACGGCCAAGCTGAAGCAGCTCTTCCATCTCAATGCGGACATCCTGATCCGCTCGCTCATCCTCAACGGCGCCTTTGCGCTCCTGACCCGCGTCGGATCAAGCTTCGGGGCCGTGACGCTTGCGGCCAATGCCGTGCTGATGAATGTCTTCATGCTGTCGGCCTTCTTTCTGGACGGACTGGCAGGGGCGGCCGAACAACTCGCCGGCAGGGCGGTGGGCGCGCAGTACCGGCCCTCCTTCGACCGGACGCTGAAGCTTACCGGCTTCTGGTCCTTTGCCATGGCCGCCTTGGTCGGACTGTTCTTCATCACCTTCGGCCAGCCGATCATCCATCTTCTCACGACCTCCGAAGAGGTTCGGCAGGAAGCCTATACCTATCTCGCCTGGGCCGCGCTGACGGGGCTTGCCGGGGCGCTCGCCTTCCAGATGGACGGCGTTTTCATCGGAGCCACCTGGTCACGCGAGATGCGCAACATGATGCTCAGGTCGTTCGCGTTCTATTGCGCAAGCCTTGCCGTGTTCGTGCCGATGATCGGCAACCACGGGCTCTGGCTGTCGCTCAATCTGTTCCTGATGATGCGCGGCTTCTTCCTGGCGGCCATGGTGCCGCGCAAGGCGCGTCAGAGCTTCGTGTCAACCCACTGATCAAGCCGCGTGTCACGCAACTCCCGGATCGAGGAGACCTTTTCCCGGTCGAGAAGCGAGGGCAAGCCCCTGACGATCGTCGCGGGCAGGCCCGGACCTTCATAGACCATGCAGGAATAGAGCTGCACGAGATCGGCGCCGGCGCGGATCTTTTCCAGCGCGTCCCCGGCGCTCGACACGCCGCCGACGCCGATGATCGGCAGGTCCGGGCCGACGCGACTGCGCATCTTCGCAAGAACCGCAGTGGAGCGCCTGAAGAGCGGCGCACCGGACAGGCCGCCGGCCTCCTTCGCCTGGACCTGATCCTTCAGCCCGTCGCGGGAAAGCGTGGTGTTGGACACGATCAATCCGTCGAGCGGGTGGGAGGTCGCTTCCGCCGCGATATCGTCGAGCCCCTCCTCCGTCAGGTCCGGCGCGATCTTCAGAAAGACCGGCACGGATTTCCCATGGCGCATCGCCTCCTCCATGCGCGCAGCGAGCACTGCATCGAGCAGCGCCTTCAGGCTGCCGCGCGCCTGGAGGTCCCTGAGGCCCGGGGTATTCGGCGAGGAAATGTTGACGGTGAAATAGGTGGCGAGGCCGTAGAACTTGCGGATGCCGAGGACATAATCGGCGACGCGATCGGCCGTGTCCTTGTTCGCACCGATATTGACGCCCACAATCCCCCGGGCATTGCGCCGCGCGGAAAGCCTGGCAAAGGCGGCCTCGTGACCCTCGTTGTTGAAACCGAGCCGGTTGATGACACCGCGGTCTTCCACCAGCCGGAAGATGCGGGGCTTGTCGTTGCCCGCCTGAGGCTTCGGCGTCACCGTGCCCACCTCGGTGAAACCGAAACCGAGCTTCAGGATCGCATCCGGCACCTCGGCGTTCTTGTCGTAACCGGCAGCCAGACCGATCGGATTCGGGAACGTGATGCCGGCGACCGTTTGCGCAAGCCGCGGGTCGGCAGGCACCCGGCAGGCAGGCACGACGCCGGTCTTCAGCGCGGCGATCGAAAGCCCGTGGGCGGTTTCCGGATCGAAAACGAAGAGGCTGCGGGAGGCAAGCCCGGCAAACGGGCCGATCATGGCATCTTCTCGGGAAAGGCGTGGAGGCCGTCGACACCGATCAAGAGCGGCATTTCCCAAAGGACGGCGGAGAAAGGCAGCGTCGCATAGAGATGCGGGAAGAGATCGCCGCCACGCGAAGGCTCGTATTTCAGCGCTTCGCCGAGCGTCAGTGCGTTGACCGCGACGAGCAGCAGGCCTGCGACGCCTGAAAAATGCAGCCGCGCCGTTTCGCGCGCCTGTGCACTGGTCGAGAAATGGATATAACCGTCCTTGAGGTCGATCTCGGCCCCTTCGAAAACGCCTTTTTCCTTGGCCCGACGCCAGAGCGTTTCCGGCACGATCTTGTACACTATATCCGTCATCATGGACTCTCGATGATCTGTTACTCTTCGAGCGTTTGCCGCAAAGCTCGCCACTTGTCCACCGTGGGAGGACGATAAGATGAAGGTTCTTGCATTAGCGACTTCGGCGCTTTTCCTCGCCGGCCCGGCTCTGGCGCAGCAGGCGCAACCCAATCGTTTCCAGCTCGAGCGCACTGAAAGCGGCATTGTCCGGCTCGATACCCAGACCGGCGCAATGACGCTCTGCCACGACGAGAATGGCACGCTCGCCTGCCGCATGCAGCCCGATGAAAGGGCAGCCTACGAACAGGAACTCGACCGGCTCGAGAAACGCGTGACAGCTCTGGAGGAAAGGCTGAGCCATACGCCGCCGAACGCGCTGCCCAGCGACGAGGAAGTGGACCGATCCCTCTCCATCATGGAGAGATTCATGCGGCGCTTCATGGCAATTGTCGGCGAATTCATAGACGAGCGGGAAGACAATAAGCCGCAACCCAATCGTACGTAAAATCCAGCACTTGTTTCCGCCTCTCGAGAGGTTTACAACTTTCAAAGATTTGAAAGGCACGACTATGCTCTTGGGAGGGAGCGTGGAAATGCAGACACTGACAATCATCATCGCAGACGATCATCCGCTCTTTCGCGGAGCTCTCAGCCAGGCGGTCAAAGGCATTGCGGAAGAGCTCGTCATCATCGAGGCGGGTGATTTCGAAGCCGCACGGCTTGCCGCCGAGAAGACCCCCGATGTCGACTTGATGCTGCTCGATCTTGCCATGCCGGGTGTCAGCGGCTTTTCCGGACTAATGTCGCTCCGCGCGGAGTTCCCCAGCCTGCCAATCGTCATCGTCTCAGCAAGCGACGACGGCGCCACGATCCGCCGGGCACTGGAACTCGGCGCTTCCGGTTTCATTTCAAAATCTTCTGGACTCGACGATATCCGCGCCGGCATCCAGGCGGTGCTGGATGGCGACATCTGGGTGCCTAAGGGCGACTTCACCGCGCCAGAGGAAGATCCGGGACTTGCGGAACTCATCGACCGGCTGAAGACGCTCACTCCGCAGCAGAGCCGGGTGCTGAGCATGCTCGGAGAGGGCCTGCTCAACAAACAGATCGCCTATGAGCTCGGCGTCTCCGAGGCGACCATAAAGGCACATGTCTCGGCGATCCTTTTGAAGCTCAATGTCGACAGCCGCACCCAGGCCGTGATCAAGCTCAGCAAGATCAACATGGCCCTGGTGGCCTGAACGCAGACCTAGAACAGGATTTTATTCCTCTCCTCTCTTTACGTGAGGTCGCGATTCCGTTAAAATTAGGGGGTGTCTGCGCGGGCTTGATGATGCTTGAAAGCTGCGCGAAAGGGGTTTCGATCGAAGGGTGCCGCCGAGCGCCGGGGCTGTCCGGCTTCCGTCTCGCGCGCCGGTCACGGGTACGGGCAAGATGCTGTCACATGAAACGATCTGGAACGCGATCGACACGCTCGCCGAACGCCATCAACTGACGCCCTCCGGGCTTGCGCGTCGCGCCGGTCTTGATCCCACCTCCTTCAACAAGTCGAAGCGGCTGGGGCCGGACGGGCGGCTGCGCTGGCCTTCGACGGAGTCCATCGCCAAGGTGCTGGAGGCGACAGGTGCCACGGTCGACCAGTTCATGAGCTATCTTCCCGCCTCCTCCAGTCGCTCGACGCTTCCGGAAGGCAATTTCCCGCCGCAGGGCGGAACCATCCCGTTGCTTGGTTTCGCACAGGCTGGTGCCGGAGGTTTTTTCGATGATGGAGGCTTTCCGGCCGGACAGGGCTGGGATGTGGTGGAATTTCCGGTCGACCCGTCCCGCAAAGCCGGGGTCTATGCACTGGAGGTCCAGGGCGATTCGATGCTACCGCTCTATCGCGACGGCGACGTGCTGATCGTCGAGCCCGGCGCGCAGGTGCGGCGCGGCGACCGTGTCGTGCTCAAGACCAAGGAGGGCGAGGTGATGGCCAAGGTGCTTGCCCGCCAGAGTGCCCGGACGGTGGAACTGACGTCGCTCAATCCCGACCACCCCAACCGGGCCTTCGACATCGCAGACGTCGAATGGATCGCGCGGATCATCTGGGCGAGCCAGTGAGCGGGAAATAGCGAATAGCGAATAGCGAATAGCGAATAGCGAATAGCGAATAGCGAATAGGAAAGAATTCGTAATCCACGAAGGTCAGTAAAGGCCGTTCGGGAAATAACGCAGGTAGATATCCTGCAGGCGGCCATTGCGTGACAAAGCGCTGAGCGCCTGGTCGAAAGCGGCAACGAGTATCGGATCGCCCTTGCGCAGCATGACGGACAGGCCCTCGCCCAGGAATTTTTCCGAAAGATAAGGGCCGTCGAAGAGCGCGCAGCATTTTGCGGCGTCCTCGCCCGCCACCCAGAAGGGAAGCCGCAATCCATCGGAAAAGACGGCTTCCACCTTGCCCGTCTTCAGCGCCTCCAGCATGGCGTCGTAGCTATCGAGGGGTGTGGCGGATACATTCGGAAAAAAGGCCTTCAGCATCAGCTCATGGGCTGTGCCCTTGACGACGCCAACCGGCCTGCCGGCAAGCGCTGCGGCCGTATCGCCATCGATCTTTGCGGTGAGATTGCGGGCAAAACGGGCCGGGACACCGAGATACGGCCTTGAAAAGGCAAAACGCTGGCGCCGTTCCTGTGTCACCGCAATGCCGGCCATCGCCGCCTCGCCGGCGCCGCTTTCCAACGCCTTTTCCAGTTCATCGAACGGAAGCGCCTGGATCTGGCACTTCGCCTCGATCTCCAGTTCGGCGCAGATCTCGCGGGCGAGGTCGACATTGAAGCCTGAAAGCCGGCCGGTCTGATCGGCAAAATTGAAGGGCGGAAAATCGACCGTCGTCAGAATCCGCACGCGTATGATCGCCGAGAGATCTGGCCGCGACAATCGCTCGCGGGCATCGAATGTCAAAGGGAACGCATTGTCGCTGCCGGCCGCCTGTCCCGGCACAGCGCCAGCAAGCAGCCCGCCTGTCACAAGGCAAAGCTGCAGAAGGTTGAAAAACCCCTTGATTCTCGGGGATGCAATCAGAAGACGCATCGCTATGATCCAAATCGGGACAGGTTGGGGACATCCGCTTGCGGGCGGTGTAGCAGAGTCATGCGTTTAGGGGAATATCCGCCGGCATCGCCGACGGCGCAAGATGATGCGTGGCAAACGCCGGCCCCACCCGGAACCGGGCCGCAAGAACATGTCCGCGATCCCGTCGATGATCCGGAACTGGCCGCCCTTGCCGCGCTTGGTTTCTCCAAACCGTTGCTGTCCATGCTCTCCGACAGGGCGCGGCGAAACGGCACCCGCGCCGAAAGCGAACTGTTGCATAGCGGTCAGGTCAGCGAGGCCGCCTACTACGGTGCAATCGCCCGCTTCCTGCGCCTGCCTTTCGTCGAGACGATCGATCCGACCCTTATCACCGACGCACCCCTACTCGACATGCAGTTGCAACGTCCGAACCAGATCCGCATCAACCACCGGCATCGGGCTCCGCAGGTGGCCGTGGTGCCGGAAGCCGCCAGGCTTGCCGATCTCGGGGCGGCCCTCTCCGCCATGCCGCAGCTTGGCCGGGATCTTGCGATCACGACACCTTCGGCAATCCGCCGGGCGGTCTGGCAGGCTGGAGCCGGACGGCGCGTGCGCGATACGGTCAACGAACTCTTCGACCGCTTCCCTTCCTTCTCGGCGCGCATCGTCCTTTCGGGTCACCAGGGTTTCTATGCCGGGCTCGGGCTCGCAGCGCTCCTCTCCGCACTGATCATCGTGCCTTCGACAACGCTGATTTTCCTTCATGTCCTGCTGTCGCTCATCTATCTGGCATCCCTGCTTCTCAGATTTGCAGCGTTCACCCGACAGCATTTCGGGCAGCCTATGCGGCCGGCCTTGCCGGCACCAGAGGGAACGCTTCCCTGTTATACGGTCATGGTGGCGCTTTACCGCGAGGCGGCGGTGGCCGAGCAACTGATCGCCAGCCTGAAGCGGCTCGACTGGCCGGACGCCCTGCTCGACATCAAGCTTGTCTGCGAAGCTGACGACCACGAGACCATCGCGGCGCTGAAGGCGCTCTCCCCCGGCGCTCATTTCGAAATCATCGAAGTGCCACCTTCGAGCCCGCGCACCAAGCCCAAGGCGCTCACCTATGCGCTCGGCGCTGCGCGCGGAGAATTCCTGGCGATCTACGACGCGGAGGACCGGCCGCATCCGCAACAATTGCGCGAGGCCTATGCACGCTTCAGGGCGATGCCCGCCGAACTCGCCTGCCTGCAGGCGCCGCTGATCATCACCAATGCGAAGGAGTCCTGGATCAGTGCGCTGTTCTCGCTGGAATATTCCGGCCTTTTCCGCGGATTGCTGCCGATGCTGGCAAGAATGCGAATGCCGCTGCCGCTCGGAGGAACTTCCAATCACTTCCGCACCCGATCCCTGCGAGAGGCCGGCGGCTGGGATCCCTTCAATGTCACCGAGGATGCAGACCTCGGGCTGCGCCTCTATCGCCTCGGTTACCGGTCCGATGTCATCGCAAGGCAGACACTGGAGGACGCGCCGACCACCATCCACATCTGGATGGGGCAGCGCAGCCGGTGGTTCAAGGGCTGGCTGCAGACCTGGCTGGTGTTGATGCGCGATCCGCGCCGGCTCATCCGCGAGATGGGCCTGCTGGCCTTCTGTACCTTCCAGCTCATGATCGGCGGCATGCTGATTTCCTCACTCCTGCACCCGCTGATCATCATCTTCATGGGAATCGGCGTCTATTCCATGCTGGAGGCGCCTGCCGATGACGTCCCCGCCGGCGTGCTCTCGCTATTCGTCATCGACAGCATCAACATCCTTGGCAGCTATCTGATCTTCCTGGGACTTGGGATGGGTTCGATGATCCATCACGAAAAGCGGCAGATCGGCTGGCGCTGGACCGGTGTCGCCCTCTACTGGCTGATGACCTCGGCTGCCGCATGGCGGGCGGTGCTGGAGCTGCGCTCGAAGCCCTTTTTCTGGAACAAGACGCCGCATGTCCCCGCCCGCAGAAGGACATGATCCCCTCCGCTCATGCGATTTGCCGCCGTCCGATGTTAGCCCTACGTTAAACTTTCTGCAATTTTATAGTATTGTATGACAAAGGTCGATTAAGACCGGCCACATGATGCGGGCTGTCGCACCTCTCAAGCATTTCCCCCTCTCACTTCCACAAGGCGGCGGTAGACCCGGCGCGGGCAGGACTCCATGTTGCAGAATATGAAAATCCGGACGAAGATCCTTTCGGTCGTCGTTCTTCTCGGGCTCGTTTCGGTGGCGGGCCTGATCTACATCGTGCAGGAATTCAAACACGCCGACGGGAGCTACAGCACGTTCATCGACCATGAAGCGTCGGCCGCCATGCAGGCTTCCCGCGCAAACGCATCTGTGCTGTCGTCGGTCCTTCAGGCGAGCTTCTCGCTGAACATGCCGGCCGGATCGAAGGAGGCGGAGACGGCCGCCAAGGCGGCATCGAAGTTCGGTCAGGCCCGGGAACGCCTGCAGCAGGCGGCCGAGCTCGTGCCGAGCCGGAAAGCGGCGGCGGATGAGCTCATCGCGGATGTCACCGCTCTCGAGCAGGTGACCAAGAAAGCGCTCGACCTGCACAGAGCCGGCGATGAAAAAGGTGCAGCGGACGCAATGGCGCAGATCAGTGCGGGTATCGCCGCCATTACGCCGAAGATGATCGCCAACAACGACGCATTGATGAAGCTTCTGGACGACGGCGGCGATGCGCTCTCCGATACGGTCAACCAGCGCATCAATCTCTGCTTCGCCATCATCGGCATTGCTACCCTCGCGCTGATCGGATTCGGCATCTACGTCGCCCAGGTCGGCCTTGCGGCACCGATCAATAAGCTGAGCGAGCGAATGAAGCTGCTGGCGGAGGGTGATACGGTCAGCGACATCATCGGCCTCGATCGCCGGGACGAAATCGGTTTCATGGCGCAAGCAGTACAGGTCTTCCGCAGCAACGAAATCGAACGCGTCAATCTAGAAGTGCGCGCCACCGCCGATCGCGACCTCAGCGACCGTGAACGCCAGGAGCGCGACGCACAGCGTGCGGCGGAAGCCGGCGAACTGGAACGTGCCATGCGCTCGCTCGGCGAAGGCCTGCGGCGCCTCGCCTCCGGCGACCTCATCTCGCGCCTGGAAACGCCTTTCGCTCCGCATCTCGATTCGCTGCGTGTCGACTTCAACAATTCGGTCGGCACGCTCAACGAGACGATGATCGCGGTCGGCGCGAACGCCACGGCGATCAATGCCGGCGCCAGCGAGATCCGCTCCTCCGCCGATGCGCTTTCCAAACGCACCGAGCAACAGGCCGCTTCGGTCGAGGAGACTGCAGCCGCGCTCGAGGAAATCACAACAACCGTGAAGGACGCGGCAAAGCGGGCCGCGGAAGTGAGCCAGCTTGTGACCCGCACCCGCACCGGCGCCGAGAAATCCAGCGACGTGGTGCGCAAGGCGGTCAATGCGATGCAGGAGATCGAAAAATCGTCCAGTGAGATCTCCAATATCATCGGCGTGATCGACGACATCGCCTTCCAGACCAATCTTCTGGCACTCAATGCCGGTGTGGAGGCGGCCCGCGCGGGTGACGCCGGCAAGGGTTTTGCGGTCGTGGCCCAGGAAGTGCGCGAACTCGCCCAACGTTCGGCCCATGCGGCGAAGGAGATCAAGGCGCTGATCACCACGTCCGGCACGCATGTCCAGACCGGTGTCGCGCTCGTCGATGAAACGGGCAAGGCGCTCGAAACCATCCTTCACGAAGTGCAGGAGATCAACGGTCACGTCCATGCCATCGCGGACGCCTCGCGGGAGCAGTCCATCGGCCTGCAGGAGATCAACACTTCGGTGAACGCGATGGACCAGGGCACGCAGCAGAACGCAGCCATGGTCGAGGAAACGACCGCAGCGAGCCATAGTCTGGCGACCGAAGCGACGGCACTCACCAAGCTGCTCGGCCAGTTCAAGCTGACCGGCACGGGCGGATATGCAACCGCAGCGGCGTCCTTGACCTCGCGGCCGGCTTCGCCGACCACCGCGGCGGCAGCCAAGCCGGCAGTCCGGGCTGCTTCCGATAGCGAGGCCCGTCCGGCTGCATCGCCGGCGCGGGCGCTTGCTCAAACGCTTGCCGGCGCCTTCGGCGGCGGTTCGACAGCAGCAAGCCAGAAAGCCGGATGGACGGAACTCTGAACCGAAGTACGGCAAAGCATCAGTCAGCACGATCAAGGGCGACCCAAGGGCCGCCCTTCCTCCAGAAATACAGGGAACATTTCACACTTCCGCAGGTCAGGTAGAGGTACTGACAATGGAGGGAAAAAATGCACACCTATTATCGTTACCGCAGCGGCGAACCGGCGCCTGGCGCCTTGATCATCAGGTTCTATCATTCCGGAGACCAGATCCGCGGCTATATCAGAAGAGTTGCCGATCCAGCCGAGAACGACACGATCTTCCCCGGCGAAGAGATGGAGCCGGATGACGCCTTTCGGATGGCGGAGAACAAGACCAGGGACCGGACAAGCAACCGATCTTCGTGGAACTTTCAGAGGGAGTAGAATGGAACCCTGCCTGGGGCAAGCTGATGTGATTGTCGGAAAACTGGAGCGGGTGAAGGGAATCGAACCCTCGTATTCAGCTTGGGAAGCTGCTGCTCTACCATTGAGCTACACCCGCTTGCGGGTTGAGACTTTCAACAGATGGGGCTGCGTGTCAAGCGTTCCCGCTTTCGATCATGTACGAAAATGTTTGGAGAGCTTCAGGCCTTGTGCCTGATAGTTCGAACCGACGCCCGTCCCGTAAAGCCCTTCCGGCTTTTCCTGCATATGCTCGTAGACGAGGCGTCCGACGATCTGGCCGTCCTCCAGGATGAAGGGCACTTCATGGCTGCGCACTTCGAGCACCGCCCGGCTGCCGCGGCCGCCTGCGGCTTCATGGCCGAAGCCCGGATCGAAGAAGCCGGCATAATGAACGCGGAATTCGCCGACCAGCGGGTCGAAGGGCGTCATTTCGGCTGCATAGAGAGGTGGAACGTGCACGGCCTCGCGCGAGACAAGGATATAGAATTCATCCGGATCGAGGATCAGTTCGGTGCGGCCGCGGCTATAGAGCGGCTCCCAGAAATCGAAGATGTCGTGCTGGGCTTTCTTGTCGACATCGACCACAGCCGTGTGGTGCTTGCCGCGATAACCGATCAACCCCTCCTCGTCGCCTGTGAGATCGATCGACAACGCGATGCCGCCACCCGAAACGTTCGGCCTGCTGGCGGCGACGAGAATCTGGTCATTGTGGAGTTGCAGTAGCTCCGGCTCGCCGAGCAGGGCATTCCCCACCCGGAAGCGGATCTGCGACAGACGCGAGCCGCGGCGCACGACGATCGGGAAGGTGCGCGGCGAGATTTCGAGATAGAGCGGGCCGGAATAGCCGGCCGGGATCTTGTCGAATTCCTGCGCGTAGTCGGTGATGACGCGGGTAAAAATGTCCAGCCGGCCGGTCGAGCTCTTCGGGTTAGCCGAGGCCGACATGCCGGCCGGCAGGTCGAGCCTTTCCATCAGCGGCACGATATAGACGCAGCCGGTTTCAAGCACCGCACCTTCCGAAAGATCGATCACATGCAGTTTCAGACGGTCGAGCTTGTCGGATACGAGGTGCGTGGGGCCAGGCATGAAGCTCGCGCGGACGCGGAAGGCTTTCGTGCCCAGGCGCAGGTCGAGACTTGCGGGCTGGATCTGATCGAGGTCAAGCTCCCGCTCGGAGGTGAGCCGTCCACTTTTGAAAAGCGCCGCAATCGCGCGGTCCGCCAGAATGCCTGTTTCGCGAGCCATCATGTCTCTTCCGTATTTCAGGTGACAAAACCAAATCGAGACCATTGACGCAAGAAGGCAGCGGGCGTATGGCAGCTTTATCCCGTGGTGATTTGGCCGGTCGGCTTGCAGCCACGTTAAATAAGTGGCTAAAAAGACCGGGTGCCAAACCGGTCTGCTTTTGCGGCCGGTTTTTTTGTTGTTGAAGGTGGGAACTAACATGACCAAGACATGGCGCCCGGCAACCCAGCTCGTTCACGGCGGCACGTTGCGCTCGCAATATGGCGAAACCTCGGAAGCGATCTTCCTGACCCAGGGCTTCGTCTACGATACGTCGGAAGCCGCCGAGGCCCGCTTCAAGGGCGAGACGGACGGCTTCATCTATGCACGCTACGGCAGCCCCACCAACGACATGTTCGAGAAGCGCATGTGCATGCTGGAAGGTGCGGAAGACGCGCGCGCCACCGCCTCCGGCATGGCTGCCGTCACCGCCGCAATCCTCTGCCAGCTGAAGGCCGGCGACCATATCGTCGCCGCACGCGCCCTCTTCGGCTCCTGCCGCTGGGTGGTCGAGACACTCGCTCCGAAATACGGGATCGACTGCACGCTGATCGACGGCCGCTATCTCGAAAACTGGGAAAAGGCGATCACTCCGAAGACCAAGGTCTTCTTCCTGGAAAGTCCGACCAACCCCACACTGGAAGTGGTCGATATCGCCGGCGTCGCCAGGCTTGCCAACCAGATCGGCGCGAAAGTGGTCGTCGACAACGTCTTTGCGACCCCGCTCTTCCAGAAGCCGCTGGAGCTCGGCGCGCATATCGTCGTCTATTCGGCGACCAAGCATATCGACGGCCAGGGCCGCTGCCTCGGCGGCGTGGTGCTGTCCGACAAGGCCTGGATCGACGAGAACCTGCACGACTATTTCCGCCATACCGGCCCGGCCATGTCGCCGTTCAACGCCTGGACGCTTTTGAAGGGGATCGAGACCCTGCCGCTGCGCGTCAAGCAGCAGACGGAGAGCGCCTCGAAGATCGCCGATTTCCTGGCCGAGCAGAGCCAGGTGGCGCAGGTCATCTATCCGGGCCGCAAGGACCATCCGCAGGCCGATATCATCGCCAGGCAGATGACGGGCGGCTCGACGCTCGTCGCCTTCGAGCTGAAGGGCGGCAAGGAAGCCGCCTTCAAACTTCAGAACGCGTTGGAGATCGTCAGAATTTCCAACAATCTGGGCGATTCCAAGAGCCTCATTACCCATCCGGCCACGACGACGCACAAGAACCTGACGGACGAGGCCCGTGCGGAGCTCGGCATTTCGCCCGGCACCGTACGCTTTTCGGCTGGCATCGAAGACACCGAGGACCTGCTCGAGGATTTCGCGAAGGCGCTTTCAGAAGTTACGGCCTAACGATCCGGCGTGGTGAGTCCGGTCTTACCGGATTCACCATATCAGTTATCCCTAATTTCAAGAAACGCTCACACTCCGTTGTTCAAACCGTGAGAATTCTTGACGTTTCAGCAGCCCTGTACAATATCGGCCAGTGTGGTGGATTGAAATTCGCAGTATTGTTCGCGGCAAGCGCTGCGGCGAACTTCCAATCCGAAACCACGCTGGAATTATAAAGCTGCTCATGTTCTTTGGATTCGGAAGTTCGCTCCAAAGTTGCTGCGAAGTATGACGAACTTCGAAATCAGAAACGCAAGTGAGCATTGTTGAGGTGCCGCATGTATCGCGCCCGGACACGAGATATCGAAGTCGCTGTCGAACCCTACTACCTGGAGGAGCAATCCAATCCGGAGGAAAGCCGCTACGTCTGGGGTTACCGCATCGTCATCGAGAATCATTCGCCGATTTCCGTCAGGCTGGTCCATCGCTACTGGCACATCACCGATCAGAACGGTGTGGTGGACGAGGTCGACGGTCCCGGCGTGGTGGGCGAACAGCCACGGCTGAAACCCGGCGATTCCTACGAATATTCCTCGGGCTGCCCGCTCGACACGCCGTCCGGCATGATGTTCGGCCACTACGACATGCAGACAGACGAGGGCGAAACCTTCGAAGTGACCATTCCCGCCTTCTCTCTGGATTCGCCCGGCCTCCTGCGCGTACTCAACTGAACCCGCCGCCCGCGGCGACAACCCCGAGGTTATGGGTTGTGCCGTTTTTTCTATTTGTTGCTCCTTTCCTCCTCCGGCATTCTCAGGCCGTCAAAACGGTCTTTGGGAGGAGCCTTGATGACACGTCCTCTTCTGCTGGCGTCCTGCGCCCTTCTGACGTTGGCGGCCTTCACACCCGCGCTGGCGCAGAACAAAAGCAGCTTCATCGACATGAAGGACAGGCCGGATTTTTCGGCCGCCACTGTCTCGCCGCAGATCGCCTGCGGGATGCTGAACGGCCAATCCCTCGCCGACGTAACCATGCTGAAGGCCACGCATGTGGCAGGCACCGGCACCCTGCCGGGCCATTGCCAGGTGACCGGATATATCCAGCCGCAGATCCGCTTCGAGATCACCCTGCCCGACAACTGGAACCGGCGGCTCTACATGTTCGGCAATGGCGGTTATGCAGGCGAGAAACTCGCCGCGCCATCACGCATCGCCACGCGCGATGCCGCACTTTCGCGAGGTTTCCTGACAGTCCAGCAGAATACCGGACATGACGCAGCCACCTACAAGCTCGGCGATTTCGCCCAGGACCTCGATCTCCTGATCGACTACGGTTCACGTGCCGTGCATGTGACGGTCGAGACGGCGAAGGCAATCGCCGCACGTTATTACGACCGGCACCCTTCCTTCTCCTATTGGGATGGCTGCTCGACAGGCGGGCGCCAGGGACTGATCTCTGCACAGCGTCATCCCGGCGATTTCGACGGCATCCTGGCCGGTGCGCCCGTCCTCGACCTCACCAACACGCAGATATGGGGTGTCTGGAACGCCCGGGCGCTGCTCAAGGCGCCGATCAGCAAGGCGCAGCTTCCCGTGCTGGCCAAGGCCGTGATGGACAAATGCGATGGGATCGACGGCGCCGAGGACGGGCTGATCGCCGACCCGCGTCAATGCAATTTCGATCCTGCCAAGGACCTGAAGACCTGCGAGGCCGGTGGTTCCGACTGCTTCACCAATGCGCAGGTGGAAACGCTGAAGACATTGGCCGGCGGCGTGAGGATCAAGGGCGAGACGATATTTCCCGGCGTGCAACACGGAACCGAGGGCGTCGATGCCTCCGGCACCAGCGGCTGGGACATGTGGATGGTCTCCGAAGAGGGCCCGAGCCGGCAGCTCGCCTATGGAGAAACCTTCGTAAAGAACATGGCCATGCTGCCCGCCTCCGGCAAGGCGATCGACTGGAAGACCTTCGACTTCGACACGGAATATCCGAAGATCGGCATGATCCGGGAGATCGTCGATGCGACCAATCCCGACCTCAGCGAATTCGAAAAGCGCGGCGGGCGGATGATCACCTATTTCGGCTGGTCCGACCCGGCGCTCAACCCGATGATGGGCGTCAATTACTACGAATCCGTCCGCAAGCAGATGGGCGCCGAGCTGACTGCGGAATTCTACCGCCTCTTCATGGTACCCGGCATGTACCACTGTAGCATGGGCTACGGCACGGACGTCTTTGACGCCTTTACGCCGCTGATGGATTGGGTGGAAAACGGCAAGCCGCCGGAGGTGATACAGGCCGCTCAGGTGAAGGACGGCAAGCCTGCCATGACACGGCCGCTCTGCCCCTATCCGCAGGTCGCAAAATATTCCGGCAGCGGCGACCTCAAGGACGGCACCAACTTCCAGTGCAAGATGCCATGAGACGAAAAAGGCGGGAGGAAACTCCCGCCTTCGACTTCAAGCCTCGGCGAATTCGGCCGCTTCGTAGCGATACGTGGTCGAGCAGAACTCGCAGGTGACGGCGATATGGCCATCTTCCTGGCTCGCCTCGATCTCCTCGGCGGTAAAGCCGTTCAGCACGCTCTTGATCTTCTCGCGCGAACAACTGCAGCGGTCATAGACGGTCTGCGGTTCGTAGACCCTCACCCCGCGCTCGTGGAACAGCCGGAACAGCAACCGCTCGATCGGGACCTGCGGGTCCGTCAGCTCGTCCGTGTCGATCGTCTCCACCAAGGTACGCGCTTCCGTCCAGGCATCGTCCTCCGTGAAATCGAGCTCGCGCTCGTCGCCGTCACCGCCATGCAGGTCCGGCTGGCGCATGCGTTCCGGCGCCTGCGGCAGGAACTGGGCGACCAATCCGCCAGCCCGCCAGTTGTGGCGCGGCCTGCCCTCGGCATCACGGTCGAAAAGCTCGGCAACACCCAGACGAACCCTGGTCGGAATCTGCTCCGACTGGCGGAAATAGACGTCGGCAATTTCCTCGAGCGAGGAACCGTCGAGCGGCACGATGCCCTGATAGGGCTGCATGCCCCTGCCCTGATCGATGGTGAAGGCAAGTACGCCGTTGCCCAGGAGATCGGGCGGAGAGGTCCGATCTTCCTCGATGGCCTCGGCAAGCGCCTCTTCGTCATAGCGGGCATAGGCGCGCAGAGCATCGGGCGTGGAAAAGTCAGCGACCAGCAAGTCGACCGGACCGTCGCCTTTGGTCTGGACGGTGAACTTGCCATCGAATTTCAACGAGGTGCCGAGCAGCGCGGTCAGCACGATCGCCTCGGCAAGCAAACGTGCAACCGGCGCCGGATATTCATGGCGGCCGAGAATGGCGTTGAGCAACGGCCCAAGCTGAACTGCCCGTCCACGTACGTCCAAGCCTTCCACCTGGAAGGGAACGACGCGGTCATCTCCGGCAAAATCGAGATCGTTCAGTACCACAGTCGCTTCCGCCATGACTTCACTCCTTCGCGCCAACAGTCTTACACAAGCGCCAGCCCGAGCGGAACCGCTGGCTGGAGGAAAAGACGTGACGATGTATGTTGAAACGCCGCTTCTTAAAAACGCGGCGCGATTGACAGCCGGTAGATGGGACCGGCTTCATTGAAAATCAAGACTGCGCGCAACGAGGCTCAGACAGCGCCAAAGCACCAGGCGAGAATGGACTTCTGGGCATGCAGGCGGTTTTCCGCCTCGTCGAAAACGACCGACTGCGGACCATCGATCACCTCGTCGGTGACTTCCTCGCCGCGATGAGCGGGCAGGCAATGCATGAAGAGTGCGTCCTTGTCCGCCCGTTTCATCAGCGCGCCGTTGACCTGGTAGGGCTGGAAGATGTTGTGGCCACGCGCCTTGTGCTCCTGGTTCATGGAAACCCAGGTGTCCGTGACGACGAGATCGGCGCCGGCGACCGCGCGTTCGGCATCGTGGCAGAGCATGATATCGCCGCCGTTGTCGCGCGCCCAGTTCAGGAACTTGTCATGCGGTTCGGAACCCATCGGCACCGCCATATTCATGCGATAGCCGAAACGAGCAGCGCCTTCCACGAAAGAATGCAGGACGTTGTTGCCGTCGCCCGTCCAGGCGAAGGTCTTGCCCTTCACCGGACCACGATGCTCCTCGAAGGTCATCAGGTCGGCCATGATCTGGCAGGGATGGGTGTCGTCCGTCAGGCCGTTGATGACCGGCACGGTCGCATGTTCGGCCATCTCCATAAGGCGCGAATGATCGGTGGTGCGGATCATGATCGCATCGACATAGCGGGAGAGGACTTTTGCCGTATCACCGATCGTCTCGGCGCGACCGAGCTGCATTTCAGTGCCGGAAAGAAAGAGCGTCTCGCCGCCGAGCTGGCGCATGCCGACATCGAAGGAAACGCGGGTGCGCGTCGAAGGCTTTTCGAAGATCATCGCCAGCATCTTGCCGGCAAGCGGCTTTTCCGCCGTGCCCGCCTTGGTCGCCTGCTTGCGGGTCTTGGCATCGTCGAGGATCGTCCTCAGATCCGCCGAGGACATGGCGGAAAGATCGAGAAAATGTTTCGGTGCGGCCATCTTACGGTTCCCTATAGAGAGGGAACCATCAAATGGCGCCCCCTTCTGCCCCTCAGGCTGATTTCTTCAGTTCGGCGGAGGAAAGCTTTTCCGCCGCCTTTTCAAGACGGGCAAGCCCCTCGCGGGCCTCCTCGACGGTAACGGTCAGCGGCGGCAGGAGGCGCACCACATTGTCGCCGGCCGGAACGCCCAGCATATGTTCGCCGCGCATCGCCGCAACGAGATCGCCCGCCGGCACCTTCGCCTTGATACCGAGGAGCAGACCTTCGCCGCGGATTTCCTCGATGACATCGGGGAAGCGATCCTTGAGGCCGGCAAGCCCCTGGCGGAAGATCAACGATACGTCGCGCACATTTTCCAGGAAACCGTCGGCAAGGATGACATCCAGCACGGCATTGCCGACCGCCATGGCGAGCGGGTTGCCGCCATAGGTCGTACCATGGGTACCAGCCGTCATCCCCGACGCCGCATCCGCGGTCGCGAGGCAGGCGCCGAGCGGGAAGCCGCCGCCGATGCCCTTGGCGAGTGCCATGATATCCGGCGTGACGCCCGACCACTCGTAGGCGAAGAGTTTGCCGGTGCGACCGACGCCCGTCTGCACTTCGTCGAAAACCAGGAGCAGGCCCTTGTCGTCGCAGATCTTGCGCAGCGCAGCCAAGAATTCCTTCGGAACCGGACGGATGCCGCCCTCGCCCTGGATGGGCTCGATCAGGATCGCAGCCGTCTTTTCCGTGATGACCGCGTTCAACGCGTCCAGATCGCCGAAAGGCACCTGGTCGAACCCTTCGACCTTGGGCCCGAAGCCTTCCAGATATTTCGCCTGACCACCTGCGGCGATGGTCGCAAGCGTGCGGCCGTGGAAGGCGCCTTCGAAGGTCACGATATGGAACCGCTCCGGATGACCCTTCACATACTGATAACGGCGGGCTGTCTTGATGGCGCATTCCAGCGCCTCCGCACCGGAATTCGTGAAGAACACCTTATCCGCGAAGGATTTCCCGACGAGGCGGCGCGACAGTGTCTCCTGCCCGGGCACTTCATAAAGATTGGAGGTATGCCAGACCTTCTCGGCCTGCGCCTTCAGCGCTTCGACGAGATGCGGATGGGCATGACCAAGCGAGTTGACCGCGACACCCGATCCGAAGTCGAGATATCGCTCCCCGCCTTCCGTCACGAGCCATACACCCTCGCCACGCTCGAAACGCAACGGGGCCCGGGCAAAGGTGTCGAAAAGCGCGGCTTCAGCCATGGCGACATCACTCCTCTAGGCAATCCAAAAAGCCGTGGAACCGGCCAAAAAATCAAAAATGCCGCCCACTGGGCGGCGGTCGCACTATCGATGTTTAGGCTATGAATGTCAACAAACCGCGGTATTTTGCGTGACCTTGGCTAAGAAACAGGCAGGCGCCTTCAGATGTGACAAAAATGACTCTCCCGAACAGCAAGTTGGGGAAAACCACGAAATCGATTCCTGCAGATTCCTCCGACTCTTGCCACGGAGTCAGCCTCACACTAGGTTAATCGTCAATTACTAGACTGCATGCGGCGGAACTAGTCACCTCAAGCATAGATGTAGTGGGTGCTGCGGAATGATGTCCTCAGCAAAGGTGGAAGGATTCTGCATGCCTGCAACGTTCAACGGCGGAGAACGGGCATGAACTGGACAGACGAGCGTGTCGAGAAACTCAAGAGATTGTGGTCGGAAGGCCTTAGCGCCAGCCAGATCGCTGCGCAATTGGGGGGCGTGAGCCGCAATGCCGTGATCGGCAAAGTGCATCGCCTCAGCCTGCCGGGCCGGGCGAAGGCCGGCGGCACCGTGGCAACCGGTCGCAGCACCACCAAGCGCACGACGTCTGCCCCAAGGGCTCCGAACTACGCCTCCCGGGTTACGACCCGGACCGTCGCCCGTGCTGTCGGCGCGACCGTCATGAAGGAGGAGATCGAGGTCGACTCCTTCCAGGAAATGGAATACGTGCCGGCCGGCAATGTCGTGGTGCCGATTTCCCGCCGCCTGGCACTGACGGAACTCACCGAGCGCACCTGCAAATGGCCCGTCGGCGATCCGCTCAAGGAAGACTTCCACTTCTGCGGCTGCGACTCCCCGGATTCCTCACCTTATTGCAATTACCATGCCCGGCTCGCCTATCAGCCGGTGCACGACCGCCGCAGAGCCGCCGCCCGAGCCTGAAGAACCGGCACGAAGATGAATTGAAAGCGGGCTTCGAGGCCCGCTTTTTTTGCGCATGACAGCCATGCCCTCCAACACTTGCCGATTGCTTCGAAAGCACCTATCTCAACGGAGCGAGGACGGCCTCCCCCATATTGGGCCAAGACTTCGGGACGACCCGGAACCAACCCATTCGGGGAGTATCATGCGCTCGACCAGCGACCGTATCCGCCACGCCATCAGCTTCGAAATTATCGCGCTGCTCATCGTCACGCCGCTCGGTGCGCTTGCCTTCGGCAAGCCGGTCTCCGACATCGGCGTTATCGCGATCGGCGGTGCGACGATCGCCACCGGCTGGAACTACCTCTACAATCTCGGTTTCGACCACCTGATGCGGCGGCTGACCGGAGGCACCCACAAGACGCCGGCAATTCGCGCAGGGCATGCCATCCTTTTCGAGGTGGGCCTGCTCGTCGTGCTTCTGCCGTTCGTTGCCTGGTATCTCGATATCAGCCTGTGGGAAGCGCTGATCATGGATCTCGCCTTTGCCGCCTTCTACGTCGTCTATGCCTTCGTCTTCAACTGGGCCTATGACCGGCTTTTCCCGCTGCCGGAATGGCAGAAGGCAGAGGCGCGTTAATGCGCGCCTCTTTTTCAGCCGTCAGGATTCCATAAGACAGGCTGTGAGTGCGAAAAGGACCATCCGCTGCCTTGCAGGCATCCGGTTTAGATCAGAACCTCACGGTGAATTCGCTTCCCTTGCCGACTTCCGACTTCACAATCAGGCGCGCCCGGTGACGAGTAAGGATATGCTTGACGATCGCAAGCCCGAGACCGGTGCCCTTCTTTGAGCGGCTGTCGGCAACGCTGACCCGGTAGAAACGCTCCGTCAGCCGCGGAACGTGCTCGGCGGGTATGCCTGGCCCCTGATCCACGACGCTCACCTCAACCGGCTTCGACGGTCCCTTCTTAAGATAAACATCGACGAACTTGCCTTCCTGACCATATTTGCAAGCATTCTCGATCAGGTTCTCGAAAACCTGGACGAGCTCGTCGCGATCACCCAGAACCTCGACCTTGCCCTCCGGCAGGTGCGTGCGGATTTCCACCCCGAGGTCTTCGGCAAGCGGCAGAAGCGCATCCCGCACGTGACCGATCAGGGGCCTCAGATCGACGGTCTGGTCAGGGGCGATATGGGATTTGAGCTCCAGGCGCGAAAGCGACATCAGGTCGTCGACGAGGCGGCTCATCCGCGTCGCCTGATCGAACATGATGGCAAGGAACCGCTCCTGGGCTGCCGGGTCGGACCGCGCCGGTCCTTGCAGCGTCTCGATGAAACCCCTCAGCGACGCAAGCGGCGTGCGTAATTCATGGCTTGCATTGGCGACGAAATCCGAACGCATCCGATCGATGCGGCGCAGTTCCGAAATGTCCTTGAACGACAGAAGGTAGAATTTCTGCACCTCGTCGTCCGGGGTCTCGGGCGCCCGCTGGCCGAGATCGATCGGCGCGACGCGCAGCATATAGACGCGTTCGGAAGGCAGGCGTTCGGAATGCTCGATCTGGTTCGGCTCGTCCGTGGCGATGGTCTCGCGCACCATGTCGAGAATGCCGGGCGAGCGTAACTTCGCGGAAAGATGCGAACCGGTGGGCAACGCACCGAAAGCCTTTTCCGCCGCCTTGTTCTGAAAAAGTACGGAGGCATCCTGCCCTAACACGAAAGCCGGAATATCCAGCGCTCCGAGGGTTGCAGCCACCTGCGGCAAAGGATCGAAAACCGGTTCCTCCTCTTCGACAACCTCCGGCTCCTCGACCGGCAAGACGGCCGGCTTGCGGGCCACCACGACGAGGATCAGGAGCAGCCAGCCGGCAAGCACACCCGGCCATGCCATACCGGCCAGAAGAGCGAGGGAGGCGACGAGCGTCAGGAGCAATAGCAAAGGCCGTTCCTGGCGAGCCCGGACAACCATCTCGCCCACACTCCGCCACCATTTTTCCAATACCGACTCCACGATCCGACTCGCCGTTCTCACAAGTTGAACACGCGCACATATATGCCTTGCGTGACAGATATACATCGCCTCCAATGGACCGATAAAAAAAACCGCGCTCACATGACAGTAGCCGGATTTCGAACCTGCGTTACATTTGAAAGTCGCTCTGTCTGCAACATTGAAGGAAGGGAATCATGGTGGATGTGACAGGAAGCCGGGCAGTCGACCTCAGGATCGGTGACAAGATCAGGCGGTTCGACATCGATGATCCGAAGCTGCCGGATTGGGTCGAAGACAATGCACTTGGCTCCGGCCGCTATCCCTATGACGACAAGATGGATGAGGACAAATACGAGAAGCAGCTCGAAAAGCTGCAGATCGAGCTCGTGAAGGTGCAGTTCTGGCTGAAGTCGACCGGCAAGCGGCTGATGGCGCTCTTCGAGGGCCGTGACGCCGCCGGCAAAGGCGGCACGATCTTCTCCATCCACGCCTATCTCAATCCGCGTTCAGCCCGGGTCGTGGCGCTCAGCAAACCGACCGAGACCGAAGCGGGGCAGTGGTATTTCCAGCGCTATATCGCGCATTTCCCGACTTCCGGCGAGATCGTGCTCTTCGACCGCTCCTGGTATAACCGCGCCGGCGTCGAACCGGTCATGGGTTTTTGCACGCCGGAACAATATAAAGACTTCATGAAGGCGGTACCGCGCTTCGAAGACACCATCTTCGATGAAGGCATCATCTTCTTCAAATTCTATCTGGATATCGGCCGCGAGATGCAGCTCAAGCGTTTCCATGAGCGCAGGCATGACCCGCTGAAGATCTGGAAGCTCTCGCCGATGGATATCGCCGCGCTCAACAAGTGGGACGACTATACCGAAAAGCGCGACGCGATGCTCGAAAAGACGCACGAGAAGGAAACGCCCTGGACGATCGTGCGGGCGAACGACAAGCGCCGCGCCCGCATCAATGTCATCCGCCATATGCTGCAGTCACTCGACTACGACGGCAAGGACAAGAGCGCCATCGACGAGGTCGATGACAAGATCCTGGGCTTCGGGCCGAAATTCCTGAAATAGGACTATTGGCCCGGCAGGATGCGCACCGAATAAAGCAGCACCGGCCGGTCGGCGCCGTCGAGGCCGCTGTTGACGATCAGGCGGCCGGGGCTGTTGGGCGCCAGCGACCGTTCGAAGGTGACGCGGAAGAGCGCATCCTGCTTCTCCTGCGTTGCCGTGAACCGATGGCGGCTGCAATTGCCGAGACTGCCGAAATCACAGCGCACCGACAGTTGCACGGAATTGTCCTGGGCCGATTGCAGCGTCAGCGCCACCGTCGAGCTCTTGCCGGCCATCTCACGCAACACTTCCGGCGGTACATCGATTGCCACGTCGCCGCCTTCGCCGGGCGTGGCGGATACGATGCGGACGGCCTGTCCCTCGGCCCCCGCCACGGCCTCCACCTGCGCCCGGTCCCCAGGCTTCAGCTCCGCAACCCGGGAGGGAACGAAGATTTCCGCCCAGTCATCGGAAAACCCGCTGCGCGGATCAAAGGCTATCGGTCCCTCTCCCGATCCTGTGGCGGTGGCCCGGTCGGCCGCCTTCATCGCCTCCTCGATAAACGACTGCACCATGCCGGACTGATAAAACCACCAGCAGGCGCCACCGACGACGGCGAGCGTGATCAGCCATGTCATGAGATGCGAGAGGAAACCGCGGCGCCGGCGCGGCTTCGCAGCGCGCTCCGGCGGAACGTCCAGGGTCGTGCCGGAAGGTGGTGCCGGCGTCTTCTTTGTCTTTGCAGCCTTGGCGGGCTTCGCTTCCGGCACGGCCTCGAGGCGCTCTGCACGGGCAGCACCGAGACCGCCGAGATCGCCGGAAGACCCCATCGGCGCGGCTGCGGCCGCCTCAACCGGGGGAGCGGTGGAAGCAGCAGGCGCGGTCGCCGCCGATCGCGTTTCGCCATCGAGCATGACCTCCGGCTCCCGCCTTGCCGGCTCGGAAGCGGCGGTCGTCTGGACAGGCGGATCCACACGCTGTGGTTCCGGATCATAGGGAAGTTCGGTATCGAGTTCGAGGACAGGCATCGGCGCCGGTTGCTCCAGGCGCCGAAGTTCCTCCGCCTCGATCTCCTGAATTTTCCGCTCCAGCAGTTCCTGCTGCTGCATGATGGTCAGCCGGTCGGAGACGCCCTGCTTGCGAAGACCGGCATCCAGCGCCTGTCGTGCCGACTGATAAATACGGGCCCTGACATCCCGGTTCAACCGGTCCGAGCGTTCCAGTGCGTTCCTGATGGCCGTTTCCAAACCGCTCACTGCCGGTCCTTCTTCCTTCTTGTTCCCGACACACGGGTATTCACGTTTCGGTAACCTCTCCGCAGAAGAACTGCAAGCGCCGCCTGCCCGCTGCACCATGGCGAAAAATAAGGTGAGCTTATGTTCCGGCCTGCCCCTGGCGATTTCAGGATCGCCACGGTTGAAAAATTTTACACCGACTTTTCGCGCCCCGCAGCATCTGCTAGGGAGATTTACGTTTGCGTAAAAGTAAATCGGGAGGGACTTACCGCATGCTTCCAGCAATCCTCAAGGACAGGCTGCGCCTGCCCGTGGTCGCGTCGCCGCTTTTCATCATCTCCCATCCGGAACTGACCCTGGCGCAGTGCAAGGCCGGCGTGGTCGGCGCCTTTCCGGCCCTCAACGCCCGGCCGGAAAGCCAGCTCGACGAATGGCTGGCGATGATCACCGAGGATCTGGCCGCCTACAATGCCGCGAACCCGGAAAGGCCCGCAGCTCCCTTTGCAGTCAACCAGATCGTGCACACCTCCAACAAGCGGCTGGAGCACGATCTCATGATGTGCGTGAAATACAAGGTTCCGATCGTCATCTCCTCGCTCGGTGCAGTGCCGGAGGTCAACGCTGCAGTGCATTCCTATGGTGGCATCGTACTTCATGACGTCATCAACAACCGCCACGCCAATTCAGCAATCCGCAAGGGCGCGGACGGGCTGATCGCGGTCGCAGCCGGCGCCGGAGGCCATGCCGGCACGCTATCGCCTTTCGCCTTGGTGCAGGAAATCCGCGAATGGTTCGACGGTCCTCTGCTGCTTGCGGGCGCAATCGCCACCGGCGGGGGGGTTCTGGCCGCCGAAGCCATGGGAGCGGACATGGCCTATATCGGCTCGCCCTTCATCGCCACCCATGAAGCGCGCGCTTCCGAAAGCTACAAGCAGATGATGGTCGATTCGAACGCCGCCGACATCGTCTATTCGAATTATTTCACCGGGGTTCACGGCAATTATCTCAAAGGCTCCATACGGGCCATGGGCATGGATCCGGATGCCTTGCCCGCCGCCGACCCGTCGAAGATGGATTTCGACAAGGCGGTGAGCGGGCCGAAGGCCTGGAAGGAAATCTGGGGTGCGGGACAGGGCGTCGGCGCAGTCAAAGCGGTGGTTCCCGTGGCCGAACTCATCGATCGGCTGGAGAGCGAGTACCGAACGGCACGGAAGCGCCTCGCGCTTTGAGCCCGGCCCTCGACGAGGAAGGCGCATTTCAGGAAAATCGCAGAGCGGATCAAATCCCGGCTTGAAATCGCAAGTTTTTGCCTGTATCAGCCGCATCACTTGCAGCCGGCCAAGCCGCCCGCTGCCCGTGCCGCTTTAGCTCAGTCGGTAGAGCACATCATTCGTAATGATGGGGTCACGTGTTCGAGTCACGTAAGCGGCACCATTTTTCTTCAAGCACGTGGAAATTTCCATTCCCAGGCCGGCCGGCATCGGGCTGCCGAGCATGGCGTCTCATCCCGCTGCGGCGTCCGAATCCGCCTCCGCAAAGAGCGCCTGCAGTTCCATCTGAACCGCATGCATGAACAAACCTGCCTGCCGCGATATCTCTTCCTCCGCCATTCCCTGCCCCCTGAGCGCTGCGGCAAAGCCTGTGATCTCCGATCGCCAGAAATGGTTTGCGGCCTCCCCATGGAGCCGCCGGAGGGCTTCTGCGCATCGTCTTACATCGCCGGTGCGCCGATCGGCCGGGAACTGCAGAACCGTCATTTCATCTCCATCACTGTTACGCGAATCGCCTGAGAATGCCGGCACCATCGCCGCCGATCCTTCACAAAGGGTGAACCGGTCCACCGGGCGTATTTCCCGCAGCCTCTCGCCGGAACCACCCCGCAAGGCCATTGAAGCACGCCTCACCAGGCCGGGGAGCGTTTTTTTCCACGAAATTCGCAAAATACGCCTTTTTGTCAGGTCGGGCGTCCGATCAGGCGAATAGCCGAGATCGAGTGAAAATGGTCACTTTCCGGCATTCACCAACCAGACGCTCGATCCATACGTCGGAACATCCAGATGAAATACAGACCGGAGATAGATGGTCTTCGCGCAATAGCCGTGGTCTCGGTCATTCTGGCGCATGCCGGTCTTCGCCTGACGACTGGCGGGTTCATCGGCGTGGACGTCTTCTTCGTCATCTCCGGATATCTGATCACAAAGATCATCCATGACGACCTGACGAACGGGAAATTTTCGCTCTGGAAATTCTACGAGCGGCGAGCGCGACGAATTCTTCCGGCCCTGCTTGTCGTTCTCGCTGCATCCTCCGTTTTTGCGTGGATGTGGATGCTTCCCGACTATCTGGAGAATTTTGGCCAAAGCGTCGTCGCTACCCTGCTGTTCTCCAATAATATCCTGCTCGCCCTGACGAGCGGTTACTGGGAACTGGAAAGTTACTTCAAGCCTCTCCTTCACACCTGGAGCCTCGGGGTCGAGGAGCAATTCTACATAGCGTTTCCGCTTCTGATGTTCCTGCTCAGGAAGCAGACGAAACAAGTGATCCTGGGTTTCTTCTGCATTCTCGCGCTCGCCAGCATCGCGTTCGCACAGGTTGGCTCTGTCCAATTTCCGTCCGGAAACTTCTACCTTCCATTCGGAAGGGCGTGGGAACTGCTGCTGGGAAGCATCTGCGCCTTAACGCCACTTCGACCAAGACGCCACGACGGCTTGCTGGCACTCCTGGGACTGGCGTTGGTGCTGGGGTCCGTGGTGTTTTTCGATGAGAGACTTCCAACGCCATCGGTTTTCCTCTTGCCGCCCGTCGTTGGCGCTGTGCTGATCATTCTTTTCGCCAACGGGCAAAACCGCGTAGGGCAGCTTCTCTCGACCAAGGCATTCGTCATGATCGGGCTGATCAGCTACAGCGCCTATCTGTGGCACCAGCCGATATTCGCATTTGCCCGCATCCGAAGCCTGGATCCGCCTTCGCCCGCCCTGATGGCGGCTTTGACACTGTCGATTTTTCCGGTCGCCTGGCTTTCCTGGCGCTTCATCGAGCTGCCTTTCAGGAAACCGGCCTTGAAGGTGAGGCCCTTCACAGCGATCTGTACCGCTGCTGCGGCCCTTATGGTGACTTTCGGACTCTATCTTCACTCAACCCAGGGACGGCCGGACAGGGTATTCCCAAACGCCAAGCAGGGCGATCTTTACATAGCCTACAATGAGCGGATCAGGACTTATACCGCAGATACTTTCCCCGCCAATGCGCAGGAAAATGTTCTGGTGGTTGGCGACAGCTTCGCGCGTGATGTGGCAAACGCGCTGTTCGAAGGCGGCTTTCTTGCCAGCCGAAATCTCGTTTACAGAGAAGACCTTCCCGCCTATTGCCGGCAGGGCGAAATGCAGTCCCAGGTCCACGACGCCCTTTTCCAACAGGCCGACTACATCGTTCTCACCGGCATTGACGATTGCGCTTCGCGGCTGGTCTCCCGCGCGAAGCAGCTCGAAAGGAGAGCCCTGGTGATTGGCCCGAAGCATTTCGGCTACAACCTCAACCCGTTCATCGGGATGCCGATCGAAAAAAGAGCCTATGCCCTGACCACTCCGATTGAAAGCGTCCGCGTACAGAACGAGACTTTGAGAAGACAGCTTCCTCCCGAAAACTATTTCGACCTTCTGGCCTCTCTCGAAGGCAATAGAGGCGGACTGCCGGTTTTCGATGATCGCGGCCAGATGATCTCGCAGGACAGAATGCACTTCACGAAGTTCGGCGCGATCTATGCGGCTCCGATGATTGTCTCCGCGGTCAGATCGATCAGCCCGTGAAGACGGGATTTGCCGGACCATCCTAAGCGGATCTGTGCCGCCCCGGCACAGGAGCTGTGGAAAATAAAGGTCCGTTTAGCTCGATTCTTAACGGCACTGGAACCAAGAGCAGGACTCGAAAAACGTCAGGCCCGTCGCGCCGGGCGGAGTCCTCCCCGCCTGGGCAGCGGCCGGAGGCTCGGTGCGGCGGATCACGCATCAGGCGGGCGCCGGGCCTCCAGAAGGTTGATATCACGATCGCCGGAAAACGATCCGCTTAATCAGAACATTTGTTCGATCGGGCCGCTTCGCAAATTTGCGGCGCATGATCCTGGCTCCTTCGACATTGGCACTAAAGCGCGGCGGATGGTCGACGACCACCCTCCGGTGTCTCGACGCTCATATCTGAAAAATCAATGACAGCGGGCATCAGGGCCCTGCCGGCGACGGGATCGCTCTCATGTCAATAAAGGAAGCCATCAGTTTCCTTGACGAACGGGAGTACGCGAAGGAATATCGCGCCCGTCGCCAGCCCTGGCGGCTCAAGAAATTTCCCGAGGAGAATTCATGTCGCTGGACCAGGAGATCATCGAGACACTCAAAGGCGTTTCCACCGCCACGCTAACCACGGTGCTTTTGAAGAAGGGCCTGCGAAACGTCTGGATGCGCGGCACCAAGCCGATCAGGCCCGGCCAGGACCGTGTCGTCGGCAGGGCCTTCACGCTGCGCTTCGTGCCTGCCCGCGAGGACCTGGCGACGCCGGAAAGCTGGTCTTCGCCGATCTCGACCCGCGCTGCGATCGAGGCGATGCCGGAAGGCTGCGTGGCGGTCGCGGATGCCATGGGCGTCACCGATGCCGGCATTTTCGGTGACATTCTTTGCGCCCGCATGGCCAAGCGCAATGTAGCGGCTCTCGTTACTGACGGCGTCATGCGCGACGCCGAAGGCGTGCTCGGCAGCGGCATGAAGGTCTGGTGCAACGGGGTCGCAGCCCCGCCGTCCGTTGCCGGGCTTACTTTTGTCGGCTGGCAGGAGCCAATCGCCTGCGGCGGCGTCGCCGTCTTCCCCGATGACATCGTCGTGGTGGACGAAGACGGTGCCGTGCTGATCCCCGCGAAACTCCTCGAGGCGGTTCTTGCGGAAGCTCCCGAGCAGGAACGGATGGAAGCCTGGATCATGACCGAGGTCGACCGCGGCGTGCCGCTGCCCGGCCTCTATCCGATGAACGCAGAAACGAAAGCCCGCTACCAGGCCTGGAAGGACAGCCAGAAATGACATTCGGAGCCGATTCCAACGGCGTCTATGCCATCGCCACCACGCCCTTTCTTGAAGACGGCTCGATCGACTTTGTCTCGATCGACCGGCTGACGGATTTCTACGAGGAAAGCGGCTGCACAGGCATCACTATCCTCGGCATCATGGGCGAGGCACCGAAAATGGAGCCTGAAGAGAGCCGCGCGATCGTCAAACGCGTTCTCGCGCGCGCCAAGGTGCCGGTGATCGTCGGCGTTTCGGCGCCCGGCTTTGCCGGCATGCGGTCGCTGGCACGCGACGCGATGGAGATGGGTGCGGCCGGGGTCATGATCGCCCCGCCTCCTTCGCTGAGGACCGATGACCAGATCGTCAACTATTTCGGCGGCGCCGTCGAGGCGGTCGGCGAGGATGTGCCATGGGTGCTGCAGGATTATCCGCTGACGCTCACCGTCGTCATGTCGCCCGGCGTCATTGCGAAGATCATGACCAATCATCCGTCCTGCCTGATGCTGAAGCATGAAGATTGGCCGGGACTCGAGAAGATTTCAAAGCTGCGCGCCATGCAGAAGGCGGGCGAACTGCGTCCCTTCTCGATCCTGTGCGGCAATGGCGGACTGTTCCTTGATTTCGAACCGGAACGCGGCGCCGACGGCGCGATGACCGGCTATGGTTTCCCGGACATGCTGACCGAACTGATCAGCCTTTTTGCAGCCGGTAAGCGGGACGAGGCGCATGATCTCTTCGATGCGCATCTGCCACTCATCCGCTACGAGCAACAGGTCGGCGTCGGCCTTGCGATCAGGAAGCACGTGCTGAAACGGCGCGGGGTTATCGCCACGGATGTGCAGCGCAAGCCGGCGCAGATGCTTTCGGCGACTGCGAAGGCGGAAGTCGACTACCTGCTTGCCCGCCTCGCCAAGCACGACAAGCGGGCGGCGCTCTGAATCCGGTAGCGCCTCCCTTCACAAAGCGAGGCGCGCCACCCTCTCGGCAATCGCCATGGAGGCCGTGAGGCCGGGGCTTTCGATACCGTAAAGCGCAGCGTAAGCGGGATGGCCGGTCGCCTCAGGTCCCTGAATGACGAAGTCGCCGCCACCACCCCCGTTAGGCCCAACCACCTTGGGACGCATGCCGGAATAGGCAGGCTGCAATGCTCTATCAGCCAGGTCCGGCCAATAGCGGCGGATGGCTGCATAGAACCTGTCCGCCCGGCGCGGATCGACATCGTAATCGATCGTCTCGACCCATTCGACATCCGGTCCGAAACGCGCCTGACCAGAGAGATCGAGCGTCAGGTGGACGCCGAGGCCGCCCGGTTCCGGCACTGGATAGATGAGCCGCTCCGCCGGTGCACGGCCGGCGAGCGAGAAATAGCAGCCCTTCGCATAGTGGCGTTCCGGTATCGTCTTTGGGTCAAGGCCGGTCAAGCCCTCCGAGACCGCCCAGGCATTCAGGCCCGCGGCATTTACCACCAACTTCGCCTCGATCTCCACCGGATCGCGGCCGCCGACCAAAAGCCGGACGACGTCGTCCAGCAGCTCTCCGCTCAGGACGGGCGAGTTCAGCACGATCGCGCCGCCATGCGCCTCGATATCGGCGACGTAAGCCTCCATCAGCCGGTGGCTGTCGATGATGCCGGTCGAGGGCGAAACGAGTGCGGTGAAGCCTTTGATCCGCGGCTCCATGCCCGCAAGCTCGGCGCCGCCGATCAGGTAACAATCCTCGACCCCGTTGGCTTCGGCCTGTTTCAGGAGCTTTTCGAGATAGCCGACCTCCGCCTCGTTGGAGGCGACGACCAGCTTGCCGCATCGCCTGAGCGGGATATCTCTTTCACGGCAATAGTCGTAGAGCCGGGACCTGCCGGCGACGCAGAGTTCGGCCTTCAGGCTGCCGGTTGTATAATAGAGACCGGCGTGGATGACTTCGCTGTTACGGGCGGATGTGACGCTGCCGGTCATCGGCTCCGCTTCCAGGAGTACGACCTCGCGGCCGGCAAGCGCCAGCTCACGCGCCACCGCGAGCCCCACCACGCCGCCGCCGATGACGACACAATCGAGCTCCGGCACCTCGTTCATTCCGTTCTCCGCGCTCTTCCGATTAGCAGGCAGAATGATATACGAGAAATCGGCTGCGGCCAGACTTCGGCTGCGAGGGAGGATTTATCATGCAGGATTTTTCTCAATGAAGGTGGTGTTTCTCGACCGCGACACGATCGGCCCCTCGGTGACGATCACAAGACCCTCTTTTGCGCATGAGTGGGTGGAATACGGCAAGACAGCGCCGGAGGACGTCGCCGCGCGTATTGCCGACGCCGATATCGTCATCACCAACAAAGCGCCGGTTCGCGAGCAGGCAATAGCCGCTGCATCGAAGCTGAAGATGATCGCCGTCGCCGCCACCGGCTATGACGTGATCGACCTCGCTTTCGCCAAGGAGCGCGGCATCACCGTGTCTAACGTGCGCGGCTATGCGGTCAACACGGTGCCTGAGCATACATTCGCGCTCATTTTCGCGCTGCGTCGCTCGATCGTCGGTTTTCGGCAGGACGTGATCGCCGGCGAATGGCAGCGCGCCAACCAGTTCTGCTTCTTCAACCACCCGATCCGCGACCTTGCCGGTTCGACACTCGGCATTTTCGGCCGCGGGGCACTCGGCAAGTCAGTGGCGAAGATTGCCGAGGCCTTCGGCATGAAAGTCATCTTTGCGGCCCGCAAGGGTACCGAGACGATCGAGCCGGGTTACACAGCTTTCGATGACGTGCTGAAAACTGCCGACATCATCACCTTCCATATGCCGCTGACGCCGACGACGCGAAACCTGATCGGGATCGAGGAATTCCGCAGGATGAAGAAGCGCCCGCTGATCATCAACACGGCACGCGGCGGGCTGGTGAACGAGGCGGACCTGGTCACCGCTCTCAACGAGGGGCTGATCGCCGGTGCCGGCTTCGACGTTCTGACGAAGGAACCGCCGGCGCCGGACAATCCGCTGCTCGCCGTTCTCGAACGGCCGAACGTCATCGTGACACCGCATGTCGCCTGGGCGAGCGACGAGGCGATGCAGACGCTCTGGGCGCAGGTGATCAGCCATATCGAGAATTTCAAAAAGGGCACGCCCACCAACGTTCTTTAACGTCATCGCGGCCTCAAGGAGCGCAATCGATGGACCTCAGCACCCCCACCATCCGCCGCCCGCTTTCGGCCTGCCCGCTGGAGGTGGCGGCGCAGGCCTATACCGAAGGCTTTGCGGGTTATGTCGTTCCGGTTAACGTCACATCGCAGGCCTTGGCGCTGCGCATCCAGCGGGAGGACGTCGATCCCGACATCAGCCAAGTCTTCTTCGACGGTGAAAAACCCGCGGGCATCCTGCTCGTTGCAAGACGAGGCGACCGGTCGCGCATCAGCGCACTCGGCATCGGCCCGACGATCCGCGCCAAGGGGCTTGGACGCAACATCATGCGCGAAGCCATCGAGGCGGCCAGGGCGCGCGGCGAGGCGAAACTCATCCTCGAGGTGATCAATTCCAATGTCCGGGCGCGCGACCTCTATCTCTCGCTCGGCTTCGAAATCACCCGAAAGCTGGTCGGCTTCAGCCGCAGCCACGAGCTCGCCGCCCCGGACGTGATGCCGGCAACGGAATGCGATCTCGCGACCGCCGTCGAGATGCTGTCAAAATTCTCGGATGCCGACCCGACCTGGCAGACGGACCCGATCTGCTTCCGGCAGGCCGGGCCGCCGCTCAAGGGCTTTGCGCTCGACGGAAAGGCGGCCGCATTGGTGGATGACAGCGGCCGCGACGTGCGGCTTTACGGCCTTGCCGTCGATCCGGACTATCGCCGCCGGGGATTGGGCCGGTCGCTGACGGATGCACTGGCGGCGCGCTATTCCGGGCGCAAGCTCTACGTCGTCGAAAATGTACCGGAGGGCGTGCTCGATCGTTTCATGCGGCGCGTCGCCTGGCGCAAGAGCAGGCTGACGCAGTCGGAAATGTCGCTGGAGCTCAAGTAAATTCGTCCATTACGACACATAGATACAAAAGTATTTCCGACTTTAGCGAAACATTTAGGGGTGATGCTGAAGATGGACGCTTGACTTCCGCGCCTTATCTGCGCTGGGATTTCAGGACAAAGAGGGGTTGGGCGATGGCAAATGCATTCGAAAATGCGGTGCGCGAATTTATTGCGGAAAATTTCCTTTTCCGCGCCGATGCCGACGTGACGAACAGCCAGTCGCTGCTCGATACCGGCGTGATCGACTCGACCGGTGTGCTCGAACTCATCGCCTTTCTGGAGCAGACTTACGGCATCACGATCGCCGACGAAGAGATCGTGCCGGAAAACCTCGACAGCATCGACAACATGACCCGATATCTCGCCTCCAAGCTTCCCGCGGCGGCGTGAGCGCCGGAAAGATCATGCGATGCGCCTAGAGGCACGGCTCCGCGACAGCGCCCGACGGTTCGGCAACAAGATCGCGCTTGTTGCGGGTGACGTCCGGCTGACCTATGCGGGCCTCGATGCGCAATCCGACCGGTTGGCGGCGAGCCTCGCCCGCGCCGGCGTCAAGCCCGGAGACCGGGTACTGATGCTGCTGGATAACGGCCACGAGGCCGTCACCAGCTTCTTTGGCGCCTGGAAGGCCGGTGCGGTGCCCTGCCCGCTCCATCCTTCGATCAAAGCGGACAAGCTCGCCATCATCCTGGAAAGCACCGAGGCGGCTGCGATCCTCACGCAGGCGCGCCAGCAGATGGTTGTCAATGCCGCGGTCGCCGGCGCGAAGAGCCGGCCTATAATGATCGTCGCACAGGCGGATGCGGGAAGAGATACCGGCGAGGCCTTGCGGTTCGAGGAGGCCGTGGCGCGCGAGCCGAAGGCGCCGCCGCAGGAATTCCGAAACGAGGAAGCGCTTGCCCTGTTGATCCATACCTCGGGATCGACCGGGCGACCGAAGGGCGTCATGCTCACGCATGTCAATGTCCAGGCCGCCTGCGACGCAATCGCCTCCTATCTCGACAATACGGCGGACGACATCGTGCTGAGCGTGCTGCCTCTCTCATTCGGCTATGGCATTACGCAGATGGTCACGATGGTGACGGTCGGCGGCACGCTGGTTCTGGAAAAGAGCTTCGCGTTTCCGCGCAAGATCCTGGAGCGGCTGGCGGAGGTAAAGGCTACCGGCTTCCCACTGGTGCCGCCGATGGCGGCACTCATTGCCGGCATGAAGGATCTCGAGCCCGGCTTTCTGCCGCAGCTGCGCTATATAACCAGTGCGGCCGCCGCCATGCCGCCTGCTTTCACCGAACGACTGCAACGTCTTTTCCCGGCAACACGGCTTTTCCTGATGTACGGTCAGACCGAATGCCTGCGCGCCACCTACCTGCCGCCGGATGAAATTGCCCGCCGGCCTCTTTCGGTCGGCAAGGCCATTCCCGGCACCAGGGCCTTCGTCATCGACGAGGACGGGTTCCCGGCGCCGCCCGACGTGGTCGGAGAGCTCGTCGTCGAAGGGCCGCACGTGATGTCCGGCTATTGGGGCGACAGCCTGACGTCGCTGCGCGCGCTTTCTCCCGTGGCTGATGGCCGGCGGCTGCATACCGGCGATCTGTTCCGCACCGATGCGGACGGGTTTCTCTACTTTGTCAGCCGGCGCGACGATATCATCAAGACGCGCGGCGAAAAGGTGAGCCCGCAGGAGGTCGAGCGGGTTCTCTATGCGCTGCCGGGCATACGCGAAGCGGTCGTCGGCGGCATTGACGACCCGGTCTTCGGTCAGGCGATCCGCGCCTATGTGGTGATCGAGGATGGCGCGGTGCTGACGGAACGCGAGATCATCCGCCACTGCGCGGGCCAGCTTGAAGATTACATGGTGCCGAAAAGCGTCGAATTCCGCGATGCATTGCCGCGCACGACGACCGGCAAGATCCGGCTCGGAGCCGGTGAGACCAACGAAATCATACGGGAGAATGTGGCATGATCCAGAGTTTGAAGCGTGCCCGGGTTGCGGAGAAATTCTCGGCCGAAACACTGAGGCTCGACGCGGAAGCGGAAATCGAACGCATCTGCGGCTGGATCCGCGAAACGGTGCTCAAGGACCTGCGCAAACGCGGCGCCGTGCTGGGGCTTTCCGGCGGTATCGATTCCAGCGTGACGGCTGCACTCTGCGCCCGCGCGCTCGGGCCCGCCAAGGTTACCGGCATCTTCATGCCGGAGCACGATTCCGATCCGGAAAGCCTGCGCCTCGGCAAGGCACTGGCCGAAGCCGTCGGCATCGAAACAGTGCTGGAGGATATCGGCCCGGCGCTCGCCGCCGCGGGCTGCTACACCCGCCGCGACGGTTTCATCCGCCAGATCGTGCCGGAATTCGGTGACGGCTGGGGCTGCAAGGTTGTGCTGGAAAATGCGCTCTCGAACCGAGGCTACAACATTTCCTGGCTGGTCGTCGCCAGTCCGGCCGGCGAACAGAGCCGCCACCGCATGCCGCTCGATGTCTATCTCGGCATGATCGCTGCCGCCAACATGAAGCAGCGCACCCGCAAGCAGATCGAATATTACCACGCCGACCGGCTGAATTTCGCGGTTGCCGGCACGCCGAACCGGCTGGAATACGACCAGGGCTTTTTCGTCAAGAACGGCGATGGCGCGGCCGACTTCAAGCCGATCGCGCATCTCTACAAGAGCCAGGTCTACCAGCTCGCCGAAGCGCTCGGCGTGCCCGCCGACATTCGCCGCCGCCCGCCGACAACCGATACCTGGTCGCTGCCGCAGGGCCAGGACGAATATTACTTCTCGCTGCCCTATGACCGGATGGACCTTTGCCTCTACGGGCTCGAAAACGGCATTTCGCGGGAAGACGTGGGGGAGGCCGTGGGAATCACCCCGGATCAGGTCGAGGCCGTCTGGCGCAATATCGCCTCCAAACGCAAGGTTGCGGAATACCTGCACGCCGAGCCGTTGACGATGATCGGCTGACGAAAGTCAGTCGAAGCGGTCGCCGATCAGGCGCGTCCAGCCTTCGCCGGCCAGCCCGCTGATCAGCGCCTGGCCGGACCTGACCGGCTCCAGCAGCGCCTTGTCCCGCGCATGTGCGACATAGAAAGAGCGGCTGTAGAAGAAGGTGCGGCGGGTCATCAGCGCCGGAATCAGCCAAGGATGTGCAGCACCGCGCAGCCCGGCGCAGCCGAGCCCGTAGGCGTGGGTGAAGAGATCGTCGACGAGATCGCCCGCCATGGCCGGTGCGGCAAGCGCCTGAAGCACCCAGCCGATGCCTCCCGGCTCCGTGAAATAGGCGTAGGCGGCAATCGGCCTGTTGTCGGCAGCATAACCGACCCGCCATTCCGGATAGCCGAAATTCAGCTTCTGCTCCGCCTGACGGATGAACCAGCCGAGGCTGTCCGCGTCCCAGCGCGGCCTCAGGGGATAGAAATCCTTGAGCGTCAACAGCGCATCGCCGAACACGTCCGGCGTCACATCGCGAAAGGTGAGCTTGCCATTGTAGGCCGGATGGAAGGGCGATTTGCTGACCAGCGAGACCATTCGGTCGGTAAGCCGGCCGAACGGACGCAAGAGCCGGGCCGGGCCAAAGCGGCGTTCCAGCAGTTGCACGCCGATCGCGGCCGGTCGCAACACGCGCAGCCAGTTCAGGCTGTATCCCGGGTCGAGTGGGTGACCGGCCTTCTGCCACATACCGAGCGCTGTCTGGTTGGCCGTCTCCGTCAGAGAGATATCCTGCGGGCCCGACAGAAAAGCGCGAACGAGGCGCGCGCCGGCGAGCGGATTTTCCTTCGGATTTTCCACCATCAGCGAACTTGCAAAAGCCGCACGCAGCAGACGGCCATCCAATTCCAGGCGCGAGGGAAGAACGCCGACGAAACCCGATATCCGGCCATTCCCCTCGACGAAAACCTTCGAGCGGATATCCGGCTCCGTCCAGGGATGATCGAAAAAGGCCTGTTTCAGATAGGTGACGAGCGAAGGCGATGGCGTCTTCGTATCACGGAACGTCCTTTGAAAAAGCTGTGCGACGGCATCTACGTCGCCACGTTCAAAGTCGCGGACCGTACCCGCTTCCGTCCTGCCCGTCATGATCATCCCCTTGTTGGGGAGAGAACTTGCATGATGAGGATTAAATAAACGAAAAGAGGCTCGCTGATCGCGAGCCTCCCAAAAACAAACACTCTACCGGTTACATCCAATAGGGCGGAACGCCGTAATAGTCGTGGATCGTCCGGCCGTTGTTGTACCAGGTTTCGTCGTCCAGATCGCGATACCGAGGGGCGCCGACGATCTGGTCCTTCGTCAAGTCGATACGATAGCCATCGAGCTCTTCATCGTAGCGCAGCTTTTCCCAAGGCAGCGGATAATAGTCGTCGCCGATCCCCAGGAAGCCACCGAAACTCAGCACCGCATAAGCAACTCGCCCGCCGCGCTTTTCAAGCAACACGCGCTCGATAGATCCAATACGCTTGCCATCGGCGCCGTAGACGCGCGTGCCTTCCACCTTGTCGCTGGCGATCAGCGACGGCGTATCCTTGACATAGGGGTCCTGTCCAGCTCGCGGTTCGTGATGCAACATGACGCACCTCCTTGTTTTCCTGGTGTATTGTTACGTCTGAAAAACTCCGGCCCTGGCGCTTTGTTCCCCGACCTGCGGACGTCAGAGAGAGCGCATCACGGCTCAATTGACGTTTACGTTAAAGTTATATAGCTCTTTTAAACTCCCTATGGCTCAAGGTCATGGTGGCGTGGCATAATCTGTTTTCTCGCGGCGAGGTGGAGGACCTTGCCGTTATGCGTCACGGAAAGACGTGGGGCAGCGGAAACACAACGGAGGAGGCTTTCATGAACGAACTGTCCGCACGAATGGGCGCAAACCCGGACAAAATCTGGCTGGCCTCCTATCCTCCGACCGTACCGGAAGAGATTCCTCCCCTCGCCCATCATTCGCTCGGAGAGCTTTTCGAGGAAAGTTGCGCGCGCTACGCGGACCGGCTCGCATTTTCGAGCATGGGCAAATCGCTGACATTCAGGCAGCTCGAAGCGGAAAGCCGCAAGATCGCCGCATGGCTGCAGGCGCAGGGGCTTGAAAAAGGCGACCGCGTCGCCGTCATGCTGCCGAACATCCTGCAGAACCCGGTGATCGTCTACGGCATCCTTCGCATCGGCCTGGTCGTGGTCAACGTCAACCCGCTCTATACGCCGCGCGAACTGGAGCATCAGCTCAAGGACGCCGGTGCAAAGGCCATTTTCGTTCTCGAGAATTTCGCCCATACGGTCGAGCAGGCGCTGCCTCATACCGATCTCAGGCATGTGGTCGTCGCCACGATGGGGGATATGCTCGGCCTCAAGGGCCATATCGTCAACCTGGTCGTGCGGCGAGCCAAGAAACTCGTACCGAAATGGTCGCTGCCTTCGGCCAAAAGCTTCAAGCAGGTCATCGCCGAAGGCGCACGGCTGACGATGAACCCGGTCGAAGTGCATGGCCGGGACATCGCCTTCCTGCAATATACCGGAGGCACGACGGGCGTCTCCAAGGGCGCGATCCTCACCCATTCGAACCTGCTCGCCAACAAGGAGCAGATGGGGATCTGGCTGGAAACGGCCTTCCTCACCAAACCCCGGCCGGAGAATCTGCAATTCCTCTGCGCGCTGCCGCTCTATCACATCTTTGCATTAACGGTGAATTCGCTGATGGGCATTGCGACCGGCAGCCACAACATCCTGATCGCCAACCCGCGCGATATTTCGGCGCTGGTGAAGGAGCTGCATAAATACAAGATCCACGTCTTTCCGGGCCTCAACACGCTGTTCAACGCGCTGATGAACAACAAGGATTTCCAGAAGCTCGACTTCTCCTCGCTGCTTCTCGTCTTCGGCGGCGGCATGGCGGTTCAGCGACCGGTGGCGGAACGCTGGCTGAAGATGACCGGATGCCCGATCACCGAGGGATACGGACTTTCCGAGACCTCGCCGGTCGCCACCGCCAACCGGCTCGACACGACCGAGTTCACCGGCATGATCGGCCTGCCTCTCTCTTCGACGGAAATTTCCATTCGGGACGATGACGGTGACGAGGTCGAGCCCGGCGATGTGGGTGAGATCTGCATCCGCGGGCCGCAGGTCATGGCCGGTTACTGGAACCGTCCGGACGAGACCGCCAGGGCGATGACACCCGACGGCTTCTTCCGCACCGGCGACATGGGCTATATGGACCGCCAAGGCTACACGAAGATCGTCGACCGCAAGAAGGACATGATCCTGGTCTCCGGCTTCAACGTCTATCCGAACGAAGTCGAAGAGGTAGTCACCATGCATCCCGGCGTGCTGGAATGCGCGGCGATCGGCGTGCCGGACGAGCATTCCGGCGAGGCGGTGAAACTCTTCGTCGTGAAGAAAGACCCGAACCTGACGGACGTGGACATCAGGACCCATTGCGCCGCCAACCTGACCAATTACAAACGTCCGCGCTTCATCGAATTCCGCACCGAGCTGCCGAAATCGAATGTCGGCAAGATCCTGCGGCGCGAGCTACGCGGCTGACCGATCGTTGCATTGCCGTGACAGGCCGTCTCCAAGCGCCGGCCCTATTTGCGGAATCCCGGCATTCATGGTGGACGCTCGGGCATTCCTTGATTAGTGCTTTGCAATAATAGGCTGGACAAAGAGCATGTTGGAGTTCGCTTGCAGAGCCGCACCGGGTTTTCGTTTCACCTGATCATTGTCGTCACGGTCTTGGCCGTTCTTTCCGGCTGCGCCGGACGGCCCGAAGGCGTGCTCGTTCCAACTGAAGCGCGGGCAGCCCAGACATCGAATGTCGATGTGCTCGTCGCGACCACGCGGCGTCCCTCCGAAACGCCGGGCATGCTTTTTTCCGGTGAACGCGGCAAGGATCTGCAGGTCACCGAGATCGCCGTCTCCGTTCCGCCGGACAGCGCCCGCGAGATCGGTCAAGTGCAATGGCCGAAGAAACTGCCCGCCAATCCGGCCAAGGAATTTGCAACCATCTCCGTCACGCCGATGGCACCGCAAAGCGCCCAGGGCTGGCTGAAGCAGCATCTGCCGAAAAGCCGGCGCGTGCTGGTCTTCGTGCATGGCTTCAACAACCGCTACGAGGATGCAGTCTATCGCTTCGCCCAGATCGTTCACGATTCGAAGGCGGATGTGGCGCCGGTGCTTTTCACATGGCCGTCGCGCGGCAGCATTTTCGCCTACAACTACGACAAGGAAAGCACGAACTATTCCCGCGAGGCGCTTGAGGAGATGTTGCGCCGGTTGTCCCAGGAGCCAACCGTCGGCGAAGTCACCATCATGGCCCATTCCATGGGGTCCTGGCTGACCGTCGAGGCGCTCCGGCAGATGGCAATCCGCGACGGCCGCGTGGCACCGAAGATCCAGAACGTCATCCTCGCCTCCCCGGATCTCGACGTCGATGTCTTCAGCCATCAGCTTGCCGAGATCGGCGAGAAGCGGCCGCATTTCACCCTGTTCGTTTCCCGCGATGACCGGGCGCTCAGCCTGTCACGCCGTATTTCCGGCAATATCGACCGGCTCGGCCAGGTGGACCCGACCGTCGAGCCCTATCGCAGCGAGTTCGAAAAGGCCGGCATCGTCGTGCTCGATCTGACGGCGCTCAAGACTGGCGATCGCCTGAATCACGGGAAATTCGCCGAAAGCCCGGAAGTCGTAAAACTGCTCGGAAACCGGCTGATCGCCGGACAGACGGTGACCGATTCCAATGTGGGTCTCGGAGAGCGGCTCGGCGCGGTCGCGGTCGGCACGGCCCAGACGGTCGGAAGCGCCGCAAGCGTTGCGGTCAGCGCCCCGATCGCGATCTTCGATCCGGCAACACGCCGCACCTACAACGAACAGGTCGACCGCTTCGGCAATGCCGTGGGCAACACGGTTACCACGGCTGTCGGGCAATAAAACACATCGTCTCCTGAGCCGCGCTTGATTTGACATGCTTGATTTGATGGGGAAAGCGAATAGGTTCCCGTGCATCCCTTTCCGAGCGTGAGGACATATCCATGCGGGCCATCATCCAAGACCTGAAATCCGCCGTCGCGAGAGCCAATGCCACGAATATCCGTGCTGCATTCGCGGCCGATCCCGATCGTTTCGAAAGGTTCAGCGCCAGCTTCGGCGACCTGCTGATGGACTATTCGAAGACGGCGGTGAACGAGGAGATCCTGCTGCTTCTCGAAAGGCTCGCCGAAGTCGGCGGCGTCGCGAAGAAGCGCGAGGAAATGTTCTCGGGCGTTCCGATCAATTTCACCGAGGGCCGCGCGGTGCTGCATACCGCGCTCCGCAACCGGTCCAACACACCGGTCCTTGTCGAGGGCAAGGACGTTATGCCGGATGTCAACGCCGTACTTGCCGCGATGGGTGCGTTTGCCGACGGCATCCGCTCCGGCGCCCTGAAGGGCGCCACCGGCAAGCCGATCACCGATGTCGTCAATATCGGCATCGGCGGCTCCGACCTTGGCCCCGTCATGGCGACGCTGGCGCTGGCGCCCTACCATGACGGCCCGCGCGCGCATTTCGTCTCCAATGTCGACGGCGCGCATATCGCCGATACGCTGAAACTGCTTGACGCTGAAACGACGCTGTTCATCGTCGCGTCGAAGACCTTCACGACCATCGAGACGATGACGAATGCCGCCTCGGCCCGCGCCTTCATCGCCGACAAGCTCGGGGAAGCGGCCGTGAAACATCATTTCGCCGCGGTCTCCACGGCGCTCGACAAGGTCGCCGCCTTCGGCATCGAAAGCGGCCGCATCTTCGGCTTCTGGGACTGGGTCGGTGGGCGTTACTCCATCTGGTCGGCGATCGGCCTGCCGCTGATGATCGCCATCGGTCCGGAAAATTTCGGAAAGTTTCTCGATGGCGCACATGCGATGGACAAGCACTTCCGCACCGCACCGGCGCGCCAGAACCTGCCGATGCTGCTCGGCCTGATCGGCTACTATCACCGCAACGTGCTGGGTTACCCGTCTCGCGCCATCCTGCCCTATGACCAGCGTCTCCTGCGCTTCCCTGCCTACCTCCAGCAGCTCGACATGGAATCGAACGGCAAAGGCGTGACGATCGACGGCTCGCCGGTCGAGGGCAATTCAGGCCCGGTCGTCTGGGGCGAGCCTGGCACCAACGGTCAGCACGCCTTCTATCAGCTCATTCACCAGGGCACGAGCATCATTCCGGCGGAGTTCATGATCGCGGCCAATGGTTTCGAGCCGCACTTGCGCCACCAGCACGAGCTCCTGATCGCCAATTGCCTGGCGCAATCGGAAGCCCTGATGAAGGGCCGTACCCTAGACGAGGCGAAGGAACAGCTCACCACCAAGAGCATGGACGAAGCGAAGGCGGATTTCATCGCGCCGCACCGCGTCTTCACCGGCAACCGGCCATCGATCACCTTCGTCTACGACAAGCTGACACCCTTCGCGCTCGGCCGGCTGATTGCGCTCTACGAGCACCGCGTCTTCGTCGAAGGCGTACTCTTCCGCATCAATTCTTTCGACCAGTGGGGCGTTGAGCTCGGCAAGGAACTGGCGACCGGCCTGCTCCCCATCGTGCAGGGCAAGGAGAGCGCCGCGGAGCACGACAGCTCGACGCAGGGACTTGTCACGGCGCTTGCGGGTCTAAAGGCATAACGCCCGCGACACGATAAGTCCTCCCCGCGAGAGCGCCGGGAGGGCTCCGTTCATTGCGTTGAAGTTACAAACCGATCTCGTGGGCGAAAGGCGGATTGGCGCCGGCGCGCGAGACGGTGACGGCGGCAGCCTTGGCGCCCAGCGCCAGCGCCTTGCGAACCTGATCCTCAGTCAGCACCGCGACCTTTTCCTTGGTCAGAAGGCCCTGCTTCTTGAACGAAGCCAGAATACCGGCATCGAACGTGTCGCCCGCACCGACCGTATCGACCACCGCCACGCGCTCGCTCGGCACCGAAACCTTGAAGCTCTTCGTATAACCGGTCGCGCCCTCCGCGCCGCGGGTCAGCACGACGAGCCTTGCTCCCTCATTCAGCCAGTGGGCGGCGAGCGCGTCGTGATCACCCTCCATGCCGAACCAGTCGAGATCCTCGTCCGAAAACTTCACAATGTCCGACATGCCGGCCATGCGGCGGACACGATCCATATGCTTCTGCTTGTCCTTGATGAAACCCGGACGGATGTTCGGATCGAAGGAGATGACGCGCGTCCTGTATTCGCGGGCCATCAGCGCTTCATAGGTGCTGCCGCAAGGCTCCGGAATGAGGCTGATCGCGCCGAAATGCATCGCTTCGCAATCGTCGCCCAACACCGGCAGGTCGGCCTCGGTGATCATCCGGCCAGCCGTGCCCTCGTCATAGAAGGCATAGCTCGCCTGGCCGTTGACGAGCTTCACGAAAGCGATCGTCGTCGGGCGGGAGGAGACGGCCGCGAGACTGTGGTCGACGCCGCTGTTTGCCAGCGTTTCGCGCAGGATGTCGCCCATCATGTCGTCGGAAATGCCGGTAAAAAAGGCCGTCGGCTGGCCGAGCCGACCGAGCGCAATCGCCGTATTGAAGACCGCGCCGCCCGCATAGGGCGCAAAACCCCTCTCTCCAAGCGTCGTCTCGCGCGGCAGCATGTCGATCAGGGCTTCGCCGCAGCACAAAATCATAAGAGTCCTCCCGCTCGCTCCAGCAACTTTCAATCGATTAAGCGAGCTTTTGTCAAAAGGCCAGAGCAAAAAATCAAGGCGCCAGTTCGCTCACGCCGCCATTGCGGCCCGACCAGGCGAGCGGCGCGTCGAGAAACGCCTCGACTTCAGATAGCGTCTTGTCGTCAAACAGCTTGCCTTCGCGCGCGACCGCCAGGACATTACGCCACGTGGCGATGTGATGGAGCTGGACCTTGCCGTCTGCAAAACGCTGTCCGGCTTCCGGAAAGATATCATAGAAGAAAAGCGCGATGCCATGATCCACCACGCCGCCGGCGGCACGGATGGCATCAATGAACGTGAACATGCTGCCGCCTGCAGTCATCAGGTCCTCGATGACAAGCACGCGCGCGCCTTCCGGCATGTGTCCCTCGATCTGCGCGTTACGGCCGTGACCCTTGGGTTTCTTGCGGACATAGATCATCGGCAGGCCGAGACGTTCGGAGAGGAAAGCCGCGAAGGGAATGCCAGCAGTCTCGCCGCCCGCGACGCAATCGAACTTCTCGAAGCCGGCGTCGCGCATGACGGTCGCGGCAGCGAAATCCATGATCGACGAGCGGATGCGGGGATAGGAGATCAGCTTGCGGCAGTCGATATAGACGGGGCTCATCATGCCGGACGAAAGCTTGTAGGGCTTGTCGGCGCTGAAATGAACCGCCCCGATCTCCCAGAGCATCTTCGCCATCAGTTCGGCCATTACGCCCCGGTCTGGAAATGTGGTCTGGATCATGCGCCCGCTCCTGTTTGATCACCACGCGCCGCAATAGCAGCATGCGGCGGCAGGCGCCAGACGATGCCGGGAAATGATGTCAGAAATAACGTGCGATCAGGCGCTGCTGCGCGTGTCGCCCACGTCCACCGATCGCAGGTAGCCGGCAACCTCGACACGGTTGCGACCTGCGCGCTTGGCCTCATAGAGCGCGTTATCAGCCAGACCGAGCACGGTTTCGAATGGCTGACCGCCTGTCGCCCCCACGGCAACACCCGCGCTGACGGTGCAGCGGAGCACCGTTTCGCCCATCGGGATTTCGCGGGCAGCAAAGCGACGGGAAATCTCGTTGGCAATCCGCTCGGCCCGACCGGGCAGGACGTTGTGAAGGATCATCGCGAATTCCTCGCCGCCAAGACGGGCTACGGTATTCGGCGCCGGCGTACCGTTTGCCAGTTCCTCTGCAAAAATCTTCAGCATCATGTCACCCGCTGCGTGGCCATGCTGGTCGTTGATCGACTTGAAGCGGTCGATGTCGAAAACGATCACGGCGGTCGACGAATTCAGGATGCGGCTGCCGTGCTGCTCGAAAAGCGCCCGGCGGTTGAGAAGCCCGGTCAATGCGTCGGTCATTGCCTCCCGACGGTGATGGGCGGCCATGCGCCACTGGTGAAGAGCAAGCGACAGCGAACCGATGCCGGTCATACCGGCAATACAGACACCGATATTGAGATTCTCCGCCCAGTTGTCGGGTGCGCGTCCGAGCACCCATTGGCCCCCGTCGATCAAGACGACGGCACATAGGGCGAAGGATAAACCGCTCAGATTATAGAGAATCGCCATTCCGCACAGCGGTCCGGGAGCTTCCTGACGCGCCAGCCAGTATTGCCAGGCGGTGCCTATCAGCAGCATCGCCGCGCCAATATTCATCGCAATCAGCCCGAGCCCGTCAACCCCGACGGCAAAGAGCGGCAGCCCCAGTATGGCGCTTACGACAGAGAGCGTTACAGCAAGCCTCCAAGGCTTGTTGCCGATCCGGAACTGCACGGATGCGGCATAGGTGGTGCTGAAGCCTGCCATGAGGAACGTGTAGGCGACCGATACCCGCAGCAGGCCTGTTTCCATAGTGTAGGAACTATAGGAAAATATCCCCGATACGATCAGGCAGAGCGCAACGACCAGCGTGAGCAGAAAGGAATCCGTACGACGGGAAAACCATGTTCCGAACAGCGTTACCATAAGGCACGCCGCCGAGACACCCAGCGCCAGCAGAAGAGAATGGTAGTCGAGCATCATGCCAAGCTTTCTCTTCGGGGCACCCCCAGCGGGAAATCTTGGCGCCTACGCTAATTCCGGATTCTATCCAAAAGGTTACCGCATTGCACCAAATGCTACCCATCCGCGTGCATTAGGCATCACTTTTCAACCACTTGCCAGTGGAGCGGGAACATCGGATCGAAAACCGTGATCGGTCCGGCACCTGTTTCCCGCTTTGGGGGGAAATTGGCCGGTTCATCCCGCTTCTCAAGCGTGATCGTCTCCTCGTTCGGCTTCAGGCCATACCAGGCAGGGCCGTTGAGTGACGTGAAGGCCTCCAGCTTGTCGAGCGCATTCTCTTCTTCGAACACATGCGCCAGACAGCTCATCGTGTTGACCGAAGTATAAATGCCGGCACAACCGCAGGCGCATTCCTTCAACGGATCGACATGCGGGGCGGAATCCGTACCCAGGAAGAAGCGCGCATCGCCGGAGGTCGCGGCAGCGCGGAGCGCCAGCCGGTGGTTCTCACGCTTGGCGACCGGCAGGCAATAATAGTGCGGGCGGATACCGCCGACGAGGATGGCATTGCGGTTGATGATCAGGTGATGGGTGGTGATCGAGCCGGCGAGATTGCCCTTCGACGACTTGATGTAGTCGATACCATCCGCCGTCGTCACATGTTCCATGGTGATCTTCAGTTCCGGCAAGCGCTTGCGCAGCGGATCGAGTACCGTCTCGATGAAAACCGCCTCGCGATCGAAGATGTCCACCTCCGGCGTCGTCACCTCCCCATGCACGCAGAGCGGCAGGCCGATCTTCGCCATGCGCTCCAGAACTGGCATCGCGTTGTCGAGATGGCGCACGCCGCCATGGGAATTGGTCGTCGCGCCCGCAGGATAAAGCTTCACCGCGGTGATGAGGCCACTCTTCTTGCCCTCCTCCACATCGTCCGGGTCCGTATGCTCAGTCAGGTAAAGGGTCATCAGCGGCTCGAAGCGATCGCCGTTCGGAAGCGCGGCGATGATACGGTCCCGATAAGCCCTGGCATCCGTGGTCGTCACAACCGGCGGCACCAGATTGGGCATGATGATGGCGCGAGCGAAATGCCGGCTCGTATCGCCGATCACCCCTTGCAGGATCGCGCCGTCGCGCAGATGCAGGTGCCAGTCATCGGGGCGGCGAAGCGTGAGCGTTTTCATGAAAAGCTTCCGAATTGATCTATCTCAACCGCATACCACCAACGGCTCATCCAAAACAATCCGATGGGATGAGTGAAACCGTCCAGGACATCTCATCTGCCAAATATCAGGCTTCACGGAAATGTGCAGGATAAGAGGACCGATCGTGGAACGAAAGCTCAGGACAAGCGGAACCTGCGCCCGCCAACAGCGTTCGTTAACCAATCTGAGGAATCTCTGAGTCGGAGTACATACGATGAAATCCCAGGCATCCAAAGTCAACAGGGGATTTGCAATTGCCACAGGTACCGCCATCGCACTTTGCGCATTGGCGGTTTCCCCGGGTGCCGAGGAACAAGCCAGCCTGCAGCTCGCGGCGGCCGTGCAGACGGAATGCGACCGGCTCGCCGGCAGCCCTTACGACCAGCAGCGCAACAGCGAATTCGCGCCGGTCGGCATCGATGATATCGACGGTTCTGCCGTCAATGCCTGTCGGATGGCCTATGACGCAACCGGCAATCCACGTTTTGCCTATCAGCTCGGCCGTGCGCTCAACAAAATCCAGCAGCCTGACCACGCGATGAGCGCGTATAATGCCGCCGTCCAAGCGGGCTATCCGGCCGCCAAGGTGAATTTCGGCATGCTGATGGGGCGGCTCGGCGACGAACAGGCAGAATTTCAGCTTTACCAGGAAGCCGCTCTCAGCGGCAACGTACTTGGTGCTTACAATCTCGGCGTCGCTTATCGCGACGGCCTCGGCACCAAGCCGGATGTGAGCAAAGCGCTGCAGTGGTTCGAGAAGGCTGCAGCCGAAGGCGATGATACCGCCGCGTTCAATGTCGGCGCGATCTACGATGAAGGCCAACTGGTTCCGCAGGACGACCAGATGGCGATCGCCTGGTATGATCTTGCCGCCCAGCGCGGCAATACCGATGCGATGGTCAATCTCGGCCTGATGTATGAGGCCGGCGAAGGCATCGCGGCCGATGCCAAGAAGGCTGCCGAAATGTATCGCCAGGCCGGCGAAGCCGGCGACCTCTTCGGCGCCTACAAGTTCCTGCAGATGCAGGAACTTGGCATCGTTCCGGCACCGAGCGATCCGTCCATGCCGGAAGGCGTGAACTCGCTTGTCCTGAAGCCGGGCGATGTGGAAACGCCCACGACCGTGGCCAAGGAAATCTAAAGTTCAGATTTCCGACCTTAGATTTCTCCGGCCGACGGTCCCCAAACGTCGGTCATGGCAAAACCATCCGCGAGTGGATCGAACGGGTCAAGCGCCACCTGATGCAGGCCAAACGTAAAACCACGACCGGCGATTGTCGGAATGATCGCCGGTTTTCCCGCAACCGTCGTTTCCGCCGCCAGCCCCACCTCGAATTCCGAGCCGATGATGGAGCGCGACTTGAAGACGTCGCCGAGCCTCACCTTGCCACGGGCATGCAAGGCGGCCAAGTTGGCGGAATTGCCCGTTCCGCAGGGCGAGCGATCCGCCCGGCCCGGCCACATCGTGGTGCAGGTGCGTACCGTGCCATCGGCTTCAGTATCGCGGAACATCACATAAGCAACGCCGGAGATCGCCGGGATTTCAGGGTGAACGACGGGTATCTGCCTGTTGATCAGGTCCTTGAGCACCATGCCCGCCTTGACGAGCGCCGCGGCGTTGCCCTTCTCGATCGCCAAATTGATCTGAGCGACATCCACCAGCGCATAAAAAATTCCGCCATAACAGAGATCGAGCCTGATCCCGCCCCATTCCGGCGTATCGAGCCGAACGTCGAGTTCGTGCACGAAGGAGGGCACCATCGTAAGCTTGACCTTTTCGCAGCGTCCGTCCCGGCAAGAGGCTGTCGCCTTGACCAAGCCGGCCGCCGTTTCCAACGTCACGACGGTTTCCGGCTCCTTCATCTCGACAATACCGGATTCCAGAAGCGCCGTCGTGACGCAGATGGAGTTCGAGCCGGAGCTCGCATGCGCCTGGTCGGGCTGCAGGATGATAAAGGCGGCGTCCGCATCCGGATGTTTTGCCGGCAGCAGCAGGTTGACGGAGCCAATCGGCGCGCCGCGCGGTTCGAGGCAGAGGAAACGGCGAAGCTCCTGCCCCTTGGGATCGGTGTTCAGCCAGTGAAGCTGGGCGGCGATCGTCTCGCCGGGTATCTTCGGCACGCCGCCGATCGCGACCTTGCCGATCTCGCCTTCGCAATGAACGTCCAGAAGCTGGATCGTGCGCTTCCATCTCATTCCGGGATGCTCCAATCAAACGTGGCGGGTAATGCCGCCATCGACGCGAATGTTCTGGCCGGTGATGTAGCCGGCGCCGTCCGACAGGAGGAAGGCAGCCGTCTTGGCGATCTCCTCCACATGGCCGATACGCTTCATCGGGACCTTATCGGCGGTCTCGGGTTTGTGGTTCAGGCTGTCGATATAGCCGGGTAGAATGCAGTTCATGCGGATGTTGTCCGCCGCATAGCGGTCTGCATAGAGCTTGGTGAAAGCTCCGGCTGCCGCACGGTAGGTACAGGAAACCGGGAAAACCAGCGAAGGCTCATAGGCAGCAAACGTGGTGATGTTGACGAAGGCGCCCTTGCCCTGCTTCAGCATCACCGGTGTCACGAGGCGGGCCATACGCACCAGCGACAGGATCATCATGTCGGAGCCGAGCGTCCAGGCTTCATCGGTGATGTCGAGCAGATCACCCTTCGGCGGATGGCCGGTATGGTTCACGACGGCGTCGATGCGGCCGTAGGTCTTCATCGCAAGGTCGAAAATTGCCTGAATGTCTTCGGCCTTTTCCGCCACACCGCGGGATGCTACGCCTCCGAGCTCGGCTGCCAGGATCTCGCAGCTTTCCGATGGTGACATCAGAGCCAGCCTGTAACCTTGAGCATTGAGTTCCCGCGCTATCGCTTCGCCCATGCCGCGTCCGCCGCCGGTGATCAGCGCCACCTTTTCCGTCTCAGCCATCGGAACCTCCCTGAAGATTTTGCCGGCGATCAGCCAGCCTCCGCGAACAGGTATATCAGCGCGTCGGTTTTGCCTACTGTCTTCAGCGAAGCCAGAGATAACCGAGGCTCAGCTTCGTGTTGCCGTCACTATAATAATAGGGAAGCGAAAGGGATTGGGGGGGCGACGGCGTCAGCCCCAGGACGTTCACGGACGAAAGGTCGATCGGCGGTGTGCCTGCGGTCTTCCCGCCATCAACCCATATGGCCAAGACCGGTGCCCTCATAGCATCCGGTGGCGGAAAGCCCTCGATCGGCTGCTCGGAATTGATGACGGGCACGTCGGGAAACTGCAGCCGCATATTGCCGGCAAGATGCATACCGCCAGCGACGATCAATGCGGGTCGTTGTTCAGCATTCAGCACTTCCGCGACGGATGCGAAGGGATAGTTTATCCGTGAATAAGAGCCCGTCAGCCCGCTGGTCAGTGTCTTGCCCGCCAGCGGAACCAGGGTGACGGCCATGATGACAACGAAGACAGGCACGAAGCGTCCGAGGTTCGCTCCGGTATCCACACCCGACCGCTCCAGCTTCAGAAGCAGATAAAGCGGCAGGGCAAACAAATAAGGATCGAGCCAGCGCTCGGTGATCTTGGTCGTTCCCGTGACCAGGATCACGCAGACAACGCCCAGGAGTGCGACCAGCATCATCCGTCCGAGCAGACGCGTCCACCGATCCCCAGCCCTCAAGGCAGGGCGAAAATCCTTCTTGAAGGCGACCGCGAAGATGACAACCGTCAGAGCTCCGAAGGCGATACAGGCGAGGACGAGGGAACTGAACGCCCTGGCAGCGCGGGCGGCTCCATGGGGAGCGTTGGCTTCCACCATCTTGCCGATCGTACCGTTCGTTGCGAGATCGATATTGCCGACAAGCCAGAGCGCATGCGGGAGAATGATGGCCAGGCCAACAACGGCGGTCAGAAGCACGCGCTGATCGAACAGGCGACCGCGCCACTCGCGATCACAGAATACCGCAACGACCGTCGCCGCCGGCAGCAGAACGAAATTGTATTTCGAGATCATACCGATGCCGATTGCAATTCCGAGGATCACGTAGCCAATCCAGTCCGGGTGCCTGAGCGTGCGGAAAAGACCATAGAGGAACAGCGAGGTCGCCATCAGCACCGCGACCGTATGGGTGAGATCCTGCTGCGGCATGTAGGAGACCTGCGGCAGAGTAACCAGGCTCAGCATCGCCATCGCCACGACGGCGGGACGCCGATCGAGCTCGCGCGCCGCCAGGCCGAAGAACACGTAGCATAGGAACAGCATGAGGAATTTCGGGAGCATCAGGGAAAACAGCGAAATCCCCATGACGCGAACGAAGGCATTCTGAACCCAGTTGTAGAAAGGCGGCTGCGGTCCGTAACCGGCAAGCCAGTATTGCGAGAACAGCGACTGTTCGGCCTCGTCGAGGGTCAGCGAATTCGGCAGTATCAACCGGACGGCAATGCTCAGGGCAAAATAGATGCCGAGAAACAGCGCGTTCGCCCACAGGCCCCGCGAGAGAAATCGCGTCAGGCGGCCGGGCTCTTCCAAATCTTCGCGCGCGAATATCGCGCCGCTCTCACGATCCATTTCCGTTCCTCGTGGAAGACGACATCCTTCAGCACGTGACACGGCGCACGGCACGGATCAATAACAAACTGGCGACGGCCGGACCTTGGATATAGATCACCAACTGTCGAGAAAAATGGCGCACCGGAGCTCAAGAAGGATAATTTCTGCTACGCACTTCCCCAGCCTGGTGTTCGCCGATGTGCAAAATCACGTGGGGCTCGATGCTGTTCGAATACCGGGGCTTCGATCGTCCTACGTCTTCAGCGCCACCCCGATGCGGCAGAAGGCCGCGATCCCATCAGAACAGGCTTGGCATCTTGCCTCTCGACACATTGTTTGATCTATCGCAGGGAGCGGACGATGAGACGCTCCTAGAAATGGAAGCGGTTCGCGGCATGGGTATACGATGGAATCTCGCCTGACCTTCATCGAGCGATTGCTGGTGCGCATTGTCTGCGTGCTTGCACTTGTTATGGTCGGTTTCGGGCACAAGGCCCCAAGCCTGGATTCCACATGGGCCGCCGCAGAGGTTGCCCAATACACCTTGCCGGATGGCAACTTGCCCACCCTTTGCGTGACTGTCACCGATGATGAGGGCGGTGGCAGCGGCAAACACGAATCATTCAAACCCACGGGCTGCGAAGCCTGCCGCCTCTCGGCATCGGTGCTTTTGCCGAATCCGACCGACATGGTCGGGACCATCACGCGCTTCATTCCGGCGGCACGACAGCCCCAGCGCGACGAGACGTCCCCTCCCCGCCTCTTTCCGCCCAATACCGGCCCGCGGGCCCCTCCTTCCATGATGAGCATCGCCTAGCAGCTCCGAGCTTTTTGCTCAAAGCTGTCGGCGTGGTTCGCGTCCTGCGCTCCATCACAAGGGCCTTTGCCCGGGCGTGCCGGACTTCATCACCGTCTTCTGGAAGAAACCAATGTTCAATCTCGTTCGCCGTGCCATGCGCATGGCCAAGCCCGCTGCCCTGTCCGGCATTCTTTGCCTCGGAGCCATCCCGGCAGCGCATGCAGACATCCAAATCACAGACGTGCTCGGACGGCGCGTCATGCTCGAAAAGCCCGCGCAGCATGTGATGCTCGGCTTCTATTTCGAGGACTATATCGCCATCACCGGTCCGACCGCGATCGGCCGGCTCAAGGCAATCTCACTCAACTACTGGAAAGGCTATCGCCCTCTGCAATACGAAGCCTATCTGAAGACTACGCCGAAAATCGCTGAGCTGATCGATGTCGGAGACGCGGACGCCGGAACCATGTCGGCAGAAAAGATCATCGCCTCGCGGCCGGACGTCGTGATCCTGTCGGCTGGACAGTACAAGTACCTCGGTGCAGCCGCTCAGACGATCGAGCAGGTGGGCATCCCGCTTGTCGTGGTCGACTACAATGCCCAGACGGTCGAGAAACATGTCGCCAGCACGCTTATCATCGGGAAGGTGATGGGGGCCGAGGAGCGCGCCGAAGAACTGGCCGAACAGTACAAGGCAAAAGTTGCCGACACCCTTGCCCGGGTAGAACGAGCATCCAAAAACGCGAAGCCGAAGGTCTATGTTGAATTGGGCCAGAAGGGCGCGGCCGAGTTCGGCAATTCCTATGGCCAAGGCATGTGGGCGGGTGTCGTGGATGCCGCCGGCGGGCGCAACATCGCTGCCGGACAGATTGCAAGCTGGGGTCCGCTGAACCCGGAATACGTTCTTTCGTCGAAGCCGGATGCAATCTTCATCACGGGTTCTGAATGGACCAGCCTTTCGAACGCGGTTTTGATGGGCTTCAACATCCCGCCGGACGTCACCCGCACGCGCGCCGAGCCATATATCGGACGCGCCGGATGGCTGGACCTTCCGGCAGTGAAGAATGGCGAGGTCTATGCCATCTATCACGGCGGCACCCGCACACTCTATGACTATGCATTTCTGCGCTACATGGCCAAAGCGCTTTATCCGGAAGCTTTTCGGGACGTCGATCCTGCGGCAGAACTCTCTGCCTATTACCGGGCTTATCTGCCGGTGAAGCCCGACGGGACCTTCATGCTGAAGCTCGGGCAAGACAAATGACCATCGTTCCTGCACTACAAGGGCAGAACCTGCACGCTCTTTACCGAAAGAGCCTGCAGAGGCGGCTCTGCCTCCTCACCGGCTGCGTCGTCACCCTGGCCTGTCTGATAGCGGTCGATCTGGTGACGGGACCGTCTCCCCTCTCTGCCAAAGAGGCATTCGCCGCGCTGTTTGCCGGCCCCGCCGGTGACGACCGCACAGCGGCGGCCATCGTCTGGTCGATCCGACTTCCCATGACCATCATGGGAGCGCTGGTTGGGATGGGCCTTGGTATCGCAGGCCTTCAGATGCAGACGATCCTCGACAACCCGCTTGCCAGCCCCTTCACTCTCGGATTTTCGGCGGCTGCGGGATTTGGGGCCGCGCTCGCCATCATGTTCGGCGCGGCAGTGCCGATCGTCTCCTGGATCATCGCGCCGCTATCCGCCTTCGCCATGACGCTCGTTGCATGTGCGCTTGTTTACTTCATCGCGCGGCTGCGCGGAGCCAATGCCGAAATACTCGTGCTGGCCGGCATTGCCGTGATGTTCATGTTCCAGGCATGCCAGTCGCTGCTGCAATATCTCGCCGAGCCGGAAGTGCTGCAGCAGATCGTATTCTGGCTGTTCGGCAGCCTGCTCAAATCCACTTGGACAAGCGTCGCCGTCATCGTCGTCATTCTTCTCGGCAGTATTCCGTTTCTGGCGCGCGACGCCTGGCGGTTGACGGCAATGAGGCTTGGCGATGCCCATGCGACCAGCCTGGGCACCGATATCCATGCGCTACGCCGCCGGACATTCCTTGTGATCGCCATGCTGACGGCGGCCTCCGTAGCCTTCGTGGGAACGATCGGCTTTATCGGCCTCGTCGCCCCGCATGCCGCACGCGCCATGGTCGGTGAAGATCAGCGCGTGCTGCTGCCGGCCTCTGGGCTGATGGGGGCAATGCTGCTGGCCGGCGCGTCGATCGTCTCCAAAATCCTCGCGCAGGGCGCAGTAATCCCCGTCGGCATCGTCACGGCCGTGGTCAGCGTTCCAGTGCTCTTCGCATTGATCATGCGGCGCAATGCAGGAGGCTTGCGATGAGCCATGCTCTGGTTCTCGAAAATGTCCGCGTATCGCGAGGCGGTGCCGAGATCATCAAGGGTGTCTCTGCCGAGTTTCCGGCAGCGGGCATTACCGCTATCTGCGGGCCTAACGGTGCCGGCAAGTCCACCTTGATGGCTGCGGCCGCCAACCTGCTTCCGCATGATGGCAAGACTACGTTCAATGGCCGCCGACCGAATGCGACCGAACTTTCCTTCATGCCGCAGGCCCTTGGCCTTCGCGCCCAGCTTTCGGTTCTCGAAGTCGTGCTGCTGGGACGGCTCGACAAGCTGGGTTGGTCGCTTCGTCCCGCAGACATAGACGCCGCGGATGCGGCAATGGCTGCGGTCGGCATAACAGAGTTTGCGGCACGAAGGGTAGACACCCTGTCAGGCGGACAGCAGCAGCTCGTCCTCCTCGCGCAGCGGCTCATTCGACGGCCGGAAATTCTTCTTCTGGATGAACCGACCAGCGCACTCGATCTGCGCCGACAACTGCTTGTTCTGGATATTTTGAAGACCTACGCGGAGGAAAATGGAGCTGTCGTCGCGGTGGTATTGCACGATCTCTCTTTGGCCGCACGCTACAGCAGCAATCTTCTGATTCTTCATGAGGGCCGGAGCGCCTGCCTTGGCCACCCGTCGCATGTGCTGGATGAACCCCTCATCCGCTCGGTCTACGGAGTCGATGCGGAAATCCTGTTCACATCCGGCGGAACGCCGGTCATCGCCCCGCTCAGCCCGTCCGAGACCCCGAGGACGAAGAGTCTCGATAAGTTCCCATATCGACAAGAGACGAACGGGTTGCGCTCAACTTAAGATTTAAAGCGGCAACCTTGGGGATGGCCCGGCCAGTGGGCCATCTCATGTGTCATCATGTTATGGGTCATCTTCCCCGGGCCGAAGCCCTAGAAAAGCGTGACACCAGCGGTGAGCGACGCCACAATGCCGATCAGGACAAATTCCATGTCCTGTCTTCCTTTCACAATCGACCTTCGCTATCGTGAACCGATATCATGTACCGATCGCTCCGCGAATCAGGAAGGCAGATGGCATGACAGAGAGCCAGTCGAAAAACGCCTTGCCCGAGAAACGGCATTCGCTGAAAATGGAGCACCACGATCTCCTCTCCGGCCTTGTGCGCCTGCATGTGCTCCATCATGCAGCCGAGCATGAGATTTACGGCCAGTGGATGATCGATGAACTGGCGAGCCACGGCTACCGCCTGTCTGCCGGCACGCTCTATCCGCTGCTGCACAAGATGACACACGATGGCTACCTCACCGCACGCGAAGAGCGCGCCGGACGCACCGTGCGCAAGCTCTATTCCATTACCGACAAAGGGCGCGATGGCCTTGCTGTGGCCAAGCAGCGCATCCGTGAATTTACGGGGGAGGCGATGAAAAGATGACGGATACGACGACGAGCCAAGATGAAAACCAGAGCACCCGAGGCTCGGCCGGCGAGGTTTTCGCAGCTTTCCTCAAGCTCGGCCTCACCTCCTTTGGCGGGCCAATCGCGCATCTCGGATACTTTCGCGACGAACTGGTTCTGCGGCGCAAGTGGATCGATGACAAGGGCTATGCCGACCTCGTGGCGCTCAGCCAGTTCCTGCCCGGTCCGGCATCGAGCCAGGTCGGTTTCGCCCTGGGGCTTTTGCGCGGCGGGCCGCTCGGCGCGCTTGCCGCCTGGACGGCCTTTACCTTGCCGTCGGCCATTCTGCTCGTCCTCTTCGCCTACGGCGCAGCGGCATTCGGCGGACCGATCGGCGGTGGCATCATCACCGGCCTCAAGATCGTCGCTGTCGCCATTGTCGCCCAGGCCGTCTGGGGCATGGCGAGGAACCTCTGCCCGGACCGCGAGCGGGCCACCATCGCCCTCGGTGCGGTGCTGATCATCGTTCTCGTGGCGGGTGCGCTCGGGCAGGTGGCGGCGATCGCTGCCGGTGCCGTGGGGGGCCTTGTCTTCTGCCGCAACCATCAGGCGGAGATCACCCGGCACATCGAATTCCCCGTTTCGCGATTGTTCGGGGCGATTTCGCTCTCGCTCTTCATCGCTTTGCTCGTCGGACTGCCCATCGTCACCTCCGCCACGTCTTCGCAAGGTTTCTCCGTCTTCGACTCGTTCTACCGCGCGGGCTCGCTGGTCTTCGGCGGCGGACATGTCGTATTGCCGCTTCTCGAAACGGAGGTCGTTCAACGCGGCTGGGTCAGCCACGACCAGTTTCTTGCCGGCTACGGAGCGGCGCAGGCCGTGCCTGGGCCGCTCTTTACCTTTGCTGCCTATCTGGGAACTGTTTTGGAGCAGGCCCCCAACGGTTTCGCCGGAGCGGGCATTGCGCTGATTGCCATCTTCCTGCCGGGCTTTCTGATCGTGCTTGGCGTTATTCCGTTCTGGGACAGCTTCCGCAAACGCGAAAGCGCGCAAGCCCTCATGCGCGGCGCCAATGCCGCCGTTGTAGGCATTCTCGGCGCGGCACTTTACGATCCCGTTTTCACCAGTGCGATTGTCGGTCCGCGCCAATTTGCGCTGGCGCTGACCTGCTTCGTGCTGCTGATGGCGTGGAAGGCCGCACCCTGGATCGTCGTGCTCGTCGCTGCGGCGGGTGGCGTGCTGATCGGTATGGGCTGACATCAACCCGCTGCCGGAAAGCGTTCGGAAGCCCTTCGCGCACTGCGCCGCGACGGCCTCGAACGATAGAACGCAGTACGGCCCGCAGCAGTAGGCCACGATCCCTTGGCCGGGAGGAGCCTGTCGGGTTTCGGAGGCGAAACTGTAAAAGCAGTCATACCCACATTCAGTGAACAAAACCGAATTTCAGCTTCCGAAAATACCTCTTGGAAACCTGTCGCAAAAGTCAGTCGCATAACGCTGACTTTTGCGAGAGATTCTTGCGACGGAGATTGCAGCGATTTCTCAGTCCCGCCGATTTCGTCGCCAGTGTCAGGAATTACGCAACACGACAGCTACAGGCTCGCCTTGTGGGAAGCTGACAACCCGCTTTGGTAGAGGCCAGTCCGCTACAGCTTCCAGCTCGCCGTTCCCGTCAACATCGGCGTTCTTGAGCCGTGAAGCGAGTTGGTCGAACGTTGTCCGCGCCTGCTGCGACAACTCGGTTGAACCGGGGGAAAGGTTCTTTGATAGACCCCAGTAATCCCACGGTTTCAGTTCCAGCTTACGCAGGGCTGCGATTTCTCGAAGCAGGCTTCCCGCGACGAACCACTCTCCCCCAAGGTTGAGGCTTGACACGCCAAATCGTGAGGCAATCGCAGGCTCGTCTTTGATCCTGAACCATGCCTCGCTTGCTGTTAGGAACCGCTCGCGCGGCACGTCCAAGGTATCGAAAGAAACTCCCCCGATAGCCGCAAACTCCACATCAAGCCGTTTCCAACGCCCGCCGTCATGCCATTCGCAAAGCCAATGATCTTCCCAATGGCCAGGCACCAGATAATCGGCAAACCCGACACGGAGGCGAGCCGGGATGCCGCGCTCACGAAATCGACTAACCGCCAGTATAGCGAAATCCCGGCATACGCCGCCGACCTTGTGCTGTGCGGAATCGCCTTCCAGCAAATTGCGTTTTACGGCGACAGACAGAATCTCTGTCACCGAACGAAGCTCCAGATCGGCGGCCTGTTCAGGTGTGAAGCCACGTTCTTCGGACTCAGCCCCGCGAGGATGCTGCATGAATGAGCTAATCCACCGGGCAATTGACTTAGGCTCGACGCCACCGCGCATCAATGTTTCGCGATACGGCCCAGGTTCCGAGTAGATGCTTTGGGAAGCATAGAAGGATTTGCGCATTGCTGTCTCTTTCCAGTTGAGATTGAGACACGACAAGGAGGGCAAATTTTCAAAAATTGTCAATCGGGCGCTTGTCACAAAAGTCCCGGGTTTTTGAACCGGTCTTCCGCCTGGATTTTGCGATGTCGCAAAATAGGGAGGTTTGCAACTACGGAATAGGCCATTCGAAATGGAGTCGTTCGTTCGCGCTACAAAGAACGCCGCCGCTCTCCGCCGTTGCAAAGAATTCGGCCCTGTTGGGGCGAACGGTGGCTTACGGACGCTAGAATGTCCGAAACGGGGCGCTTAGTTGCAGTTCAAAAATCTCGGCGCAACTTTTGCGCGTAAATCGCCAATCTACCGGACGCAATTCAAACTTTTTCACCGCCACGCCGCCGTTTCTACGCTTTTCTGCGCACAGGCTATGCTCCACCTGATGCAAGGCGTAAGTTCGGCAGTTATCGCGTGCTGTGGAGGGCAATCGGCGGTAGTTGGCGCACCCGAAGAGATTCGAACTCCTGACCCCCAGATTCGTAGTCTGGTGCTCTATCCAGCTGAGCTACGGGTGCGTAAGCAAGCAGTGCGTCACCGCTTGCGTGGCGATCCTCTAATGGGTGCTGCGAAGGATTGCAAGCGATTTTACCGCGGGCCACGTCATTTTACTGTCACTTCTCGCTCAAACCGTTGAGAAGCAACATTTATTTGCGTCAGGCCCGAGCCCGGTAGTCTTCCAGCGAGACCGGGCGGTCGGGAATTTCGATCCTGAACTGCGTGCCAGGACCGGGTTTTTCCACAAGCGCGATCGTGCCGCCATGCGCCAGAACCAGTTCGCGGGCGATTACCAGGCCGAGGCCGGTGCCTCCTGAACGGGCGGAGCCGCGGAAGGCCGCGAACAGATTCTCGCGCGCCTTGCGCGGCATGCCGGGGCCGGTATCGTCGATCATAATGCTGACCACGCTGCCCACCCGATGCGCCGAAACGGAGATCCGGCGGACCATGGACGCATCCTGAGGGTCAAAGGTCGTAAGCGCCTGCACGGCATTGCGGCAGAGATTGTGGATGACCCGGAAAAGCTGCTCACTGTCGCAATCCACCTCCAGGTCGGCCGCCACCTGCTCCTGGAATTCGATACCCGCATCCGGATCGATAGCCAGGATATCGCGTACTTCCTGGCAAAGATCGGCGAGCCGGATGCGCCGGCGGCGCGGCGCGGCTTCGGAAGCCTGACCGTAGGCAAGCACCTCACTCGTATAGCCCACGGCACGATCGATCGTGCGCAAAAGCTTCGGGGCGAAACTCCGCACCATCGGATCCTCGACGTCCGTCAGCCGGTCGGACATCAGTTGCGCAGACGCAAGGATGTTGCGCATGTCATGGTTGATCTTCGAAACGGCAAGGCCGAGATCGGCAAGATTCTTCTGCTGCTTCAGTGTGCGTTGCAGTTGCACCTGCATCGCGGTCAGATGCCGGCCTGCCACCGCAAGTTCGCCGCGCGAGCGGTCGGGGGCGAAGACACGGGCAGGATCCTCCGGCTGCTCGGAAAAGCGCTGCATGCTATGGGTGAGCCGCCGGATCGGCAGGATCATCATGCGGTTGATGGCGAGGAAGATCAGAACCGCTGTGAAGAGCGAGATCAGCAAGGAAATCAGAAACATCATCTTTGAATATTTCAGCATGTCCTTGCGCAGCGCGCCATCCGTCATCACCAGCTCGATGACCATGTCGCTCTCGCCGATCGGACCATAGAAACGCATTACGCGGCCGCCGCCGAACAGGAGCGTGTCGAGCGCATCGCGCATGGACGCAAGCATCGGCGTATCGGAGAGATCAAAGACCTCATCCACCTGCGGCGGCACATCGGTTGCAGCAAGCAGCCGCGAGGTGCCGTCCTTGCGAAGCGCGATCACCTTGGTGCCGGTAGCAAGCAGCGTATCGTCCTGAACGGCGCGGGGAAGCTCGGCCGACTGCAGGCCGTCGATGACGATGCCGGCGGCCGCAGCCGTATCCAGTTTATCGCGCAGCCAGTTCATCCGCATATTGGCGACGGAGGGCACGAAGATCAGCACTTCGGCGAGCATGACGAAGATGACGGTAAGCCAGAGAAGCCGGCCGGACAGGCCGCGGAAAAGGCGCGGCATCGGCTCCAGGCCCGCGCCCTCCGGCGAGGACCCCGAGCGTCCCGAGGTGTGAACCTCGCCGTCCATGCGGGTCTCCATTTCCGAATTTCGATCCCGACCGGCACCAATATCAGCCGATTTCGGTAATTCTCTATTTTAAGCCTTCGATGCCAATTTACCAGCCCCTTCACCGCAGCGCAAAAAGAAAGCGGAGACGTTTCCGTTTCCGCTTCCTGATCTGGTTGATTTACGCAGCGTGGATCAGAATTCCTCCCAATCTCCCGCCGCCGGGGCCGCTGCGGCACTGCCGCCGAAAGCGCGTTTCAGCGCACCCGCCATTGCCTTGACAGGGGAAACGCGCGGACTGTGGGTCGAGGCAACTGCAACCGGCCGCGGCGCTCCGGCACTTGCACCGGTCCTTTCGGCACCGTCGCCGATGTTGAACTGGGACAGGAGAGCAAAGAGGCTATCGGCTTCCGAAGAGAGCTTCTGGGTCGCCGCCGAAGTCTCTTCCACCATGGCGGCGTTCTGCTGTGTTACCTGATCCATCTGGTTGACGGCGGTATTGACCTCCGCAAGGCCGGTTGCCTGCTCACCGGAAGCGACCGCGATCGAATGGATATGATCGTTGATCTGCAGCACACGCGTTTCGATTTCGGAGAGGGCGTCACCGGTCTTCTGCACCAGATCCACGCCCACCGCCACCTCGCCGCCGGACTTGCTGATCAGCGCCTTGATGTCCTTCGCGGCACTTGCCGAGCGTTGTGCGAGTTCACGAACTTCCTGGGCCACGACCGCAAAGCCCTTGCCGGCCTCGCCGGCACGTGCTGCCTCAACGCCGGCATTCAGCGCCAGAAGATTGGTCTGGAACGCGATTTCGTCGATGACGTTGGTGATCTGGGCGATCTCGCGGGACGCCTGCTCTATGCGGCCCATCGCCTCGACGGCGCTGCGGACAACTTCGCCGGACTGCGCCGCACTCTGCTTTGCCTCGCCCACCATGACGGTAGCTTCCTGCGCGCGTTGCGTGGACGTGCGCACCACCGCGGTAATCTGATCGAGCGCTGCGGACGTCTGTTCCAACGCAGCCGCCTGCCGCTCCGTGCGTTTGGAGAGGTCGTTGGTCGCATTGCTCAGCTCTGAAGCGCTGCCGTTCATCGAGCCGGTCGCGACGCGGACATTGCTCATGGTGACGCGCAACGTTTCCATCGTGCCGTTGACGTCGCGCTGCAGCTCTGCGAACGCACCCTTGAAGTTGCCGTTCATGCTGTCTGTGAAATCGCCGGCGGCGAGGCTCTTCACAACCCGGCACGTCTCTGAAATGCCTGTATCGACGCTCGCCAGCAAATGGTCGACAGTGCGGGCAAAATGATCGAGGCTTTCCTCGCCCCATTGCTTGTCGATGCGGTGGGTGAAGTCGCCTTCGGCGGCGGCGGCCACCACAGTCGACATGCGAGCCTGCAGATCGTCGCTCTTGGCCCGCATGGTCGCCTCCGAGGCATTCATACGCGCGACCTCGATACCGTTCTTGCGGAAGATCTCGATTGCTGCCGCCATATCGCCGATTTCGTCAGCGCGGCCCGCTCCGGAAACCTGCGCATTGAAATCGCCGGCAGCAATCTGCTTCATCGCTTTCGTCAAGTTCATGATCGGATGGCTGAGCTGACGCCGGCCAAGATAGAGTCCGAAACCCGCACCGGCCGCGACGCCGGCAACGGTAATGGCAGATACTAGGATGAAGAGCGTGCGGGTGAAATCATTGAGTTTCTGATCCACCTCGTCGAGCAGCGCCTGGTCTGTCTTGACGACTTCGTCGATCTCCACCTGATAGGCCTTGCGGTTGTTGCGATTGGCCTCGTTGTTGCCCTGCTCGTTTGCCGCCGCGGGACTGACTTCGCGCCCAAGGCGCGCAGTCTCGGTCCTGAAGGCGGTGAATTCTTTCGACCGGGCAAGCAGCTTGTCGAATACGGCCCGCTCGTCCGCGGGAACGATCTTGTCCCAATCCGTAAGGAGTTGTTCCATCTCCTTGAGATAACCGAGGATGCCGTCACCGAATTTCTTGGCTTCCTTGGTATCCTTCGACATGTAGACGCCGCGGGAATCCATGACGACAGCCGTTACGAGACGGTTCAAATGCTCGCCCTTTTGCGCGCGATCAGCCGCCAGCTCATATTCGTCCATCATGGTACGATATTCCGTCATGGCAAATAGCGACATGCCGCCGATAAAGCAGGCCACGAGGCTCATGAACCCGACGAGGAGATTGATTTTCCCGCGAATTTTCATTGCTTTCCTTCCAGACCCGGGTGGATTCCAGGGAAATGCAACTGTTCAGCAGTTCCTCCCCTATCCCGATATGCTAAAATTAGCTCTCATCAATTAAGAAATACTTGAAACTCCTCTTGAAACGAAAACAATCGCGACGGGTATAATTTTCCAAAATCACTCCTGATTGCAAAACAGCTTGCCATTCCTCGCCTTGGTCTTCTCCGCTCCTGAAATTATTGCATTTCAATTCGGAAAAGCTTGAATAACCGGAGAAATTCGGAATGGTTAACAGGATGCCTTGCAATTTTATCCTTTGAATCCGCAGCAAAAAGGGATGCCTCTCCCCAGGCTGCGATCAAAAAGCCCGCCGTGATTGACTTTTCCGGCAAAGTCCTCTTATAAGCCGCGCACGTTCAGCTCCGGCGGGCTTGCACGCATGCAGCCGGCTATGCGGAACGTTTTTTCCGAAGCGCTCTTGCTCTCTTTCACGGGGGCAAAATCCAAGAAGGGCCGCACACCGCGGTATTAAAATAAATGAAGCGTACCTACCAACCGTCCAAGCTTGTTCGCAAGCGTCGTCACGGATTCCGTGCCCGCATGGCCACCAAAGGCGGCCGTAAGGTTCTTTCCGCACGCCGCGCCCGTGGCCGCAAGCGTCTCTCGGCCTAAGGCCGAGCTGCCCGAGGCAACCGGGCGATGATGACGGAGACCAAGATCAAGAAAACTGTCGGGCGACTGAAAAGTCGGCCGCAGTTTCTTGCTGTCCGGGAGGGCGAAAGTCGTCGTGGCCGAACCTTCCTTCTGGAAGTGCTCGATCGCCATGTGCCGGACGAGCAGCCGCGCGTCGGCTTCACCGTCACCAAGAAACAAGGCAACGCCGTCGAACGCAACCGCATGCGCCGACGCCTCAAGGAGGCGGTGAGGCAATCTGCCGGATTTGCAATGAAGAACGGACACGACTATGTGATTGTCGCGCGGAGGGAGGTGCTGGCGGTTCCCTTCGCTGATATGACGGCTCAGCTCATCGAGCGTATTGAAGGCAGGCCGAAACCGAAGCGGTCCGAGGAGACCCGTTCCAGGAAAGCATGATGGAAAAGAACCGCAATTACTTCATCGCGATCGCGCTCTCGGTGCTGATCGTCCTTGCCTGGCAGTTCCTCTACATGAATCCGAGGATGGAAGCTCAGCAGCGCGCCGAAGAGGCCCGCCGTGCGCTGCAGGGCGAAACCGCCCAGACCACCTCCCCGGAAAGCCCCGGCGCCCAAAGCGGATCGAGTGCGCCCACGGGTACCTTGCCAGGAGCCGCCCCAGGGCAGACGACCGTCACTCGCGAACAGGCGCTTGCCAAATCGCAGCGCGTCCAGATCGAGACGCCAGCCCTCACCGGTTCCATCAACCTGACCGGCGCCCGTTTCGATGATCTGAAGCTGCGCGAATACCACGAGACCGTGGACGACAAGAGCCCGATCATCACGCTGTTCTCGCCCTCCGATACGAAGGATGGCTACTTCGCCGAAGTCGGCTACGTCCCCAATGAATCGATAGGAACAGTGCCCGGTACGAGCACCCAGTGGACGCTCGCAAGCGGCGACAAGCTGACCCAGCAGACGCCTCTGACGCTCTCCTTCACCAACGACAAGGGCATCACCTTCACCCGCACGATCTCGGTCGACGACCACTACATGCTGACGGTCGTGGATAGGGTTGACAACAAGACCAGTGCGCCGGTGACATTGACGCCCTATGGACGCGTCATCCGCAACAACAAGCCGGCAACGCCTTCCGTCTGGGTCATTCACGAGGGCTTCATCGGCGTGATGGGCGAAAGCGGCTCGCTCAGCGAGCACACTTATTCCAATATCGAAGAAGAACAGTATACCAACGAGAAAGCGACCACCGGCTGGTTCGGCATCACCGACAAGTATTGGGCCGCGACCATCGCTCCCCCTCAGACGCTGCCCTACGTTACGCGCTTCTCGCATTTCACCGGCGGACAGGCGAGCTACCAGGCGGATTACAAAGGCGACGACCTGACGGTGCAACCCGGCCAGTCGACCGAGCTCAAGAACCTCGTGTTTGCCGGCGCCAAGGAAGTGCCGCTGATCTCGCGCTACGAAACGGAATACGCCGTTCCGCAGTTCAATCGCCTGATCGACTGGGGCTGGTTCTACTTCATCACCAAGCCGATGTTCCAGCTGATGGACTTTTTCTTCCGTCACGTGGGCAATTTCGGCGTCGCGATCCTGCTCACCACCATCGTCGTCAAGGCGCTGTTCTTCCCGCTCGCCAGCAAGCAATACGCCTCCATGGCCAACATGAAACGCATGCAGCCGAAGATGGAGGAGCTCAAGGCCAAGTTCGGCGACGACCGCATGGGCCTGCAGCAGGCGATGATGGCCCTCTACAAGGAGGAGAAGATCAATCCGATTGCCGGCTGCTGGCCGGTGCTCCTGCAGATCCCGGTCTTCTTCGCGCTCTACAAGGTCATCTACGTAACGATCGAGATGCGTCACGCGCCCTTCTTCGGCTGGATCCAGGACCTTTCCGCGCCCGACCCGACCTCGCTCTTCAACCTGTTCGGCCTGTTGCCCTACGACGTGCCACACTTCCTGTTGATCGGCGTCTGGCCGCTCGTCATGGGGGTCACCATGTTCCTGCAGATGCGCATGAACCCGACGCCACCGGACCCGACCCAGGCGATGATCTTCACCTGGATGCCGGTCGTCTTCACCTTCATGCTGGCATCCTTCCCGGCCGGCCTCGTCATCTACTGGGCCTGGAACAACACGCTGTCAGTCACGCAGCAGGCGATCATTATGAAGCGCCACGGTGCCAAGGTCGAGCTCTTCGACAACCTGAAGGGTCTCTTCCGACGAAAACCGGCGGCTTCGAAGTAACATCAGAAAACCCCGGTTCGCCGGGGTTTTCTTTTTCGGCAATAGGCAAATATCCTCCATAGCTTGACATTGGCCGGCAAAACCCGGAAGCCGTGTCGCTTCGATCAAGACAGGACCGACAGAACCGATGCCCGCAGACAGGAACATGGACGACAAGCCGCTTTTCGGCCGCCCCTGGATCTTCATCCGCGGTGTGCCGTCGATGAAATTCCTTCCCCCGGAGGGCCCGCTGGAAGTGGCTTTCGCCGGACGCTCCAATGTCGGCAAGTCGTCGCTCATCAACGCGCTCGTAGGCCATAAAGGGCTTGCCCGCACCCCCAACACGCCGGGCCGCACCCAGGAACTCAACTATTTCGTTCCGGACGGCTATTCCGGCGAAGGCACGGACCTGCCGCCGATGGCGCTGGTCGACATGCCGGGCTACGGCTATGCGCAGGCGCCGAAGGAACAGGTCGACGCCTGGACCAAGCTCGTCTTCGATTACCTGCGCGGGCGCGCCACGCTGAAGCGCGTCTATGTGCTGATCGACAGCCGCCACGGCATCAAGAAGAACGACGAGGAAGTGCTTTCCCTGCTCGACAAGGCCGCCGTCTCCTACCAGGTCGTGCTGACGAAGACCGACAAGATCAAGGAACCGGCTGTCGCGAAACTGATCGCGGAAACGACGGAAAAGATCCGCAAGCGACCGGCAGCCTACCCGCTCGTTCTTTCGACGTCATCGGAAAAGGGCCGCGGCCTCGATGAACTGCGCCAAGCCATCACCGAAACGGTCAGCATGCCGGCCTGATGGCCTCGAAACTTCGGCCATGATTATTTCCTCTGTCAAAAACATGCGCTAAAAGGCCCCACTCACTTCATGGGGAATCCGATGACCGCTTCCGATAGCGAACTTCAGGCCAAGCTTCTGGCCCAGGCGCTGCCCTATATGCAGCGTTACGAGAACAAGACCATCGTCGTGAAATATGGCGGCCACGCCATGGGCGACCCGGAACTCGGCAAGGCGTTCGCGGCGGATATCGCGCTTCTCAAGCAGTCGGGCGTCAACCCGATCGTCGTCCATGGCGGCGGCCCGCAGATCGGCGCGATGCTGACCAAGATGGGCATCGAATCCAAGTTCGAAGGCGGCCTGCGCGTCACCGACGCCAAGACCGTCGAGATCGTCGAAATGGTGCTCGCCGGCTCGATCAACAAGGAGATCGTCGCGCTGATCAACCAGACCGGCGAATGGGCGATCGGGCTCTGCGGCAAGGACGGCAACATGGTCTTCGCCGAGAAGGCCAAGAAAACCGTCATCGACCCGGACAGCAATATCGAACGCGTTCTCGACCTCGGCTTCGTCGGCGAAGTGGTTGAAGTGGACCGCACGCTGCTCGACCTGCTCGCCAAGTCGGAGATGATCCCGGTCATCGCGCCCGTCGCTCCCGGCCGTGACGGCGCCACCTACAACATCAACGCCGACACGTTTGCAGGCGCCATCGCCGGCGCACTGAACGCGACGCGCCTGCTCTTCCTCACCGATGTTCCGGGCGTGCTGGACAAGGACAAGAACCTCATCAAGGAACTGACCGTCGCGCAGGCACAGGCGCTGATCAAGGACGGCACGATCTCCGGCGGCATGATCCCGAAGGTCGAGACCTGCATCGAAGCGATCAAGGCAGGCGTACAGGGCGTCGTCATCCTGAATGGCAAGACCGCCCATTCCGTGCTGCTCGAAATCTTCACGGAGCGTGGCGCAGGCACGCTGATCGTGCCCTGATCCCGAGGCGCTTCAAGGCTCAGCCCGCGGCGGAAAAGACCGCCGCGGCGTCCTCCTTCAGCTTCGCCATCATCGCGCGATAAGGCCCCGGACCGTAACTCACCCGGCCGACACCGAGTTCGCCAAGCCGTCTCGGTTCCGGAACGCCCGGCATCATCATGATGTTGACAGGCACTGGCGACGCTTCGCAGAGCGTGCGGATCAGCTCTTCATCCGCCAGTCCTGGTGCGAAAAAGCCGCTGGCGCCGGCCCCGGCATAAGCTTTGGCGCGTTCGATTGCCTGATCGAGAAGGCCTGCATGCTTCGTCCGGTCGCCCTCCTGCAGGAAAAGATCGGTGCGGGCATTGATGAAGAAAGGTATATCAAGCGCGTCCGCAAATGCCCTTATGGCGCGGACGCGTTCCGCCTGCACCTCGATGGCGTAGACGCCGCTGCCGCCAACGACCTGATCCTCGAAATTGATGCCGATCGCGCCGGCATCGATGACCTTGCCGACATTCCGCGCAAGCTCGGCCGGTTCTTCCGCGTAACCGCCTTCGAAATCCACCGACAAAGGCACATCGACCGCCGCAGTGATCGATTTCACGGTCGCAAGCAATGCTTCCATCGGCAGGTTCTCGCCGTCGGCATACCCTTGGGCCGCCGCGACCGACCAGCTTCCGGTGCCGAGCGCCCTGGCGCCGGCATCTGCCACAGCCTTGGCCGTGCCGGCGTCCCAGATATTGTAGATGATGACCGGATTGCCCTTTTTGTGAAGTGCGCCGAAAGCGGCCGCCTTGTCCTTCTGAGACATCAAATGATCCTCCCGTTAAGGACACTACCCTAACCGGATTCGATCACTATTGCCGCCTGAAATCGGGCGCCGATTACGAGAAAAGCAACCCGAGGATGCCGCAGACGATCAGCAAACAGCCGATCACCTCCATACGGTTCACCCGCTCGTGGAAGAGGAAATAGGAAGCCATGAAGGTGAAGACGAGTTCGATCTGGCCGAGCGCGCGCACATAGGCAACCTGCTGCAGCGTCATCGCCGTGAACCAGCCGGCCGACCCTACGACACCGGCCAGCCCCACCAGCGAAGACGAGCGCCAGGAGAGAAGCACCTGGACGATCTCGCGCTTGTCCTTCCACACCATCCAGACCAGCATGAAGGCCGTCTGGAAGGTCGTGACGCAGGCGAGCGTTACCGCCGCCTCCATCACCGGCCCCGGCCCGCCGAGGGAGAGCGACGCGCTACGATAGGCCACGGCCGAAATGCCGAAGACGGCGCCCGAGGCGATGCCGATCAGCGCCGTGCGGCCGGTCAGCGCGACCAGTGTATTGCGCCAGGAAAGCAGCATGCGTGCCATGGAAATCATCATCACGCCCAGGACGCCGACGATGATCGCCATGACGGCGCCGGGTGTCAGCTTCTCCCCGAGCAGGATAAAACCGAAGATCGCTGCCTGCACCGGCTCCGTCTTGGAATAGGCCGTGCCGACGGCGAAATTCCGAAGCGAAAAGAGATGCACCAGCATGATCGTCGCGAAGATCTGCGCCAGCCCGCCGATAACGGCCCATGCCGCAAAGGTCCAGTTCGGCGCAGGAAACGGATAGTCGGCAAGATAATGCAGCGCCAGCACATAGAGGATCGCCACCGGAAACCCGTAGCCGAAGCGCACGAAACTTGCCCCGCGCGTGCCCAGCGAACCCTGCAGATGCTTCTGCAAGGCGGAACGCAGGTTCTGCAGGAAGGCGGCGGCAATGGTGATGGGGATCCAGAGTTCCATATCGTGGCGGTATCATGCCCGCTCATCTACCGCCAAGGCCGGATTCGGCTGAAACCGGTCGTCTTTTTCGATTTTCTTTATCGGCCCGGCGGTGCATAAAACCGGCATGGACAAGAAACCCAAAACCTCTCCCGATCCCATCGATTTCGACCGCATCCGCGACTGGGTGTTCGATCTCGACAACACGCTTTATCCGCATCACGTCAATCTGTTCGCGCAGATCGACAGGAACATGACGACCTATGTGCAGGAACTGCTGCAGTTGGAACCGGAAGAGGCCAGGGCGCTGCAGAAGCGCTACTACCACGAGCACGGCACCACGCTGCAGGGCCTGATGCTGCACTACGGCATCGATCCGGACAGCTTCCTTGAACGGGCGCATGCCATCGACTATTCGGCGCTCCTGCCCAATCCGGAGCTCGGCGAGGCGATCAAGGCGCTTCCCGGCCGCAAGTTCATCTTCACCAATGGCAGCGTGCCGCATGCGGAGGCCGCCGCGCGGGCGCTCGGCATCCTCGACCATTTCGATGACATCTTCGACATCGTCGCTGCCGATTACGTGCCGAAGCCGGCAGGCGCTACCTATGACAAGTTCGCGAGCCTGCATCGCGTCGACACGAGGAACGCGGCGATGTTCGAGGACCTGCCGCGCAACCTGCAGGTGCCGAAGACCCTCGGCATGCGCACAGTCCTTCTCGTGCCGCGCAATCTCGATACGGTTCTGATGGAACGTTGGGAGAAGCTGAGCGACGAGGACGATCACATCGATTATGTGACTGACGACCTTGCCGGCTTTCTCGGCGGTCTGCGTACGAGCTAGAGTCTTATTCGCCTTACCAAAAGTTCATCCACCTTACGGATGTTTAAGTAGCTTTAACCGGGGCCGGGACCTACCTTCAAGCTATTGAAGTAACCGGAAAGGACCCCTCGATGACCGCGAAGAAAATCGTTTTGGCGACCCTTAGTGCCGTCTTGGTCGCAGGAGCCGCTATCCCGGCTCTCGCGGCACCAGGGCGCGATGGACCTGGCCGTCCCGGCGGTCCCGGCCGCGCAATGATGCAGGACGTGATGTTCGTCCGCCTGCTCAAGAACGCCGACACCGACAAGGACGGCAAGATCTCCAAGGATGAAGTGACCGCCTTTCAGGACAAGCTGTTCACCCAGATCGACGCCAACAAGGACGGCTCGCTGACACGTGGCGAGATGCTCGACTACCGCCAGGCGAGGATGGAGGAGTTCCGCAAGAACAATCCGCCGCCGGAACAGGCCGATAATGGTGACGACCAGCCGCAGGACCGGCGGGATCGCATGGCCGAGAGGCGCGACGATCGCCGTGACGGGGACCGCCAGGCATGGAACCACCACGGCTGGGGCCATCACGACCGGGATCGCCGTGAAGCCCGCTGGGACGGGCCGCGCCATGGCGGCATGATGCGCGGCGGTTTCTTCCGCATGGTCGATGAAGACAATGACGGGAAGGTCACCAAAGCTGAAGCCACTACGGCAACCGACAAGCTGCTTGTCCGCATGGACACGAACAAGGACGGAATGATCTCCATCGACGACCTGCCGGACCGCCCCCTCTAGTTCTCCGCCCCCTTTAGAACTAGTACCGGCTGTCGTCTCAAAGGACCCGCCTCTTCCGCCAGAGAGGCGGG
>NZ_JPYQ01000056.1:754468-961308 GCF_000757525.1 Rhizobium sp. YS-1r
TTCAGTGCTCGTAAAAGTCCGCGATGATTTTCCAGGCCTGATCGGCCGTTTCCACGAAGCTGATCAAGTTCACGTCATCCGGCGCGATCGTGCCGAATTCCGCAAGCGCTTCGAAATTGATGATACCGCGCCAGAAGGATTCGCTGAAAAGGATCAGCGGAACGCGCTCCATGCGCCTGGTCTGGATGAGAGTGAGCGCCTCGAACATCTCGTCGAGCGTGCCGAAGCCGCCTGGAAACACTGCTACCGCCTTGGCGCGCATCATGAAATGCATCTTGCGGATGGCGAAATAGTGGAAGTTGAAACTGAGCTCGGGGGTTACGAACCGGTTCGGCGCCTGCTCGTGCGGCAGCATGATGTTGAGACCGATGCTGGGCGCGCCGGCCTCGGTCGCTCCGCGATTTCCGGCCTCCATCACGCCAGGGCCGCCGCCCGTCACGACCACGTATTCCTGATGGTTGTAGATGGCCGAATACTTGCCGCAGAGGGCCGCGAATTTCTGCGCCTCCTCGTAATAAACCGAAGCCGCTTCAAGGCTCTTGCGCTGGGTTTCGTTGCGAGCCGCCCAAGCGCTCTGGCCCGGAGCGGGAATGCGCGCACCACCGAAGAGCACGACGGTCGATCGGATGCCGCGTTCGGCAAGGGCCATCTCCACCTTCAGCAGTTCGAGCTGCAGGCGAACCGGGCGAAGCTCTTCCCGGCATAGAAAATCTTCATCCACATAAGCGAGCCGGTAGGACGGCGATTCCGTCTGCGGCGTCTTTGGCAGGCCCGCCGCCGCCTGCCTGTCCGCCACATTGTCCTTCAGCGGATCCCAGACACCATCCTTGCGCCTTGGTCCGTCTTTCCTTGACCTTGCCATTTGCCTGATCCTTCCGGCATCAACATCGGTTGACGCCAATTCACATTGACGCTTGAGTGGCGGTCGCTTAGAGCAAATGACACTAAAAAACCACCTCTCCCACCATCACGATATCGAGCGACGTTTAAGGATTTCCCATGAGCAGCCCCGACTTCTCTTCCCTCGAAAAGACTATCGAGACCGCTTTCGACAACCGTGACAGCGTCACGGTCTCCACGAAAGGCGAGGTGCGCGATGCCGTCGAGGAGGCGCTCTCGCTGCTGGACAGCGGCAAGGCGCGCGTGGCAAGCCGCGGTGCGGATGGAACCTGGACCGTGCATCAGTGGCTCAAGAAAGCCGTGCTGCTCTCCTTCCGGCTCAGCGACATGGAAGTGGTCAAGGGCGGGCCGGGCAATTCCACCTGGTGGGACAAGGTGCCGTCGAAATTCGAAGGCTGGGGCGAGAATGCGTTTCGCGCCGCCGGCTTCCGCGCCGTGCCGAACGCGGTGGTTCGCCGTTCCGCCTATATCGCGAAGAACGTGGTGCTGATGCCCTCCTTCGTGAACCTCGGCGCCTTCGTCGATGAAGGCACGATGGTCGACACCTGGGCGACCGTCGGTTCCTGCGCGCAGATCGGCAAGAACGTGCATCTCTCCGGTGGAGTCGGCATCGGCGGCGTGCTGGAACCGATGCAGGCAGGCCCCACTATCATCGAGGACAATTGCTTCATCGGCGCCCGTTCGGAAGTCGTCGAAGGCTGCATCATCCGCGAGGGTTCGGTGCTCGGCATGGGCGTTTTCATCGGCAAATCGACCAAGATTGTCGACCGCACGACCGGCGAAGTCATGTATGGGGAAGTGCCGCCCTATTCGGTGGTCGTGGCCGGCACCATGCCGGGCAAGCCGCTGCCGAACGGCGAACCGGGCCCGAGCCTCTATTGCGCCGTGATCGTCAAGCGCGTCGATGAAAAGACCCGCTCCAAGACCGGCATCAACGAACTGCTCCGCGATTGAGCGAACAATGTCCACATCCGATCCCGTCATCAATCTCCAGACTCTCATCCGCTGCCCTTCGGTGACGCCCGCCGAAGGCGGTGCGCTTTCGGCACTGGAGGCCATGCTCCTGCCGCTCGGCTTCAAGGTGGAGCGCATGGTGGCGACGGAACCGGGCATGCCGGACATCGAGAACCTCTATGCGCGACTCGGAAGCAAGGGCCCGCACCTGATGTTCGCCGGGCATACGGACGTCGTGCCGCCGGGCGACGAAGCCTCCTGGAGCCATCCACCCTTCGCCGCCGTGATTGCCGGCGGTGAGCTTTTCGGTCGTGGCGCGGTGGACATGAAAGGCGGCATCGCCTGCTTCGTCGCGGCAATCGCACGCCATATCGAAAAGCATGGCATGCCAAAGGGCTCGATCTCATTCCTGATCACCGGCGATGAGGAAGGCCCGGCCGTCAACGGTACGGAAAAACTGCTGAAATGGGCAGCCGAGAGAGGGGAACGCTGGGACGCCTGCCTGGTCGGCGAACCGACCAATCCGGACGCCCTCGGCGACATGATCAAGATCGGCCGGCGCGGTTCCGTCTCCGGCAAGGTGAGCGTTCTCGGCGTCCAGGGTCATGCGGCCTATCCGCATCTTGCCGACAATCCGGTGCGCGGGCTGTTGCCGCTTGCCTCGGCGCTGATGGATCCGCCCTTCGATACGGGAACGGATAATTTTCCGCCCTCCAACCTGGAGGTGACCTCGGTGGACGTCGGCAATCCGGCCACCAATGTCATTCCGGCCAGGGCAAGCTTTGCTTTCAACATCCGGTTCAACGACACCTGGACCGCCGATACGGTGAAAGCCGAGATCCTGCGGCGGCTCGATGCCGCCGCAGCCGGCAGCCCGCTTCGCCCGGGCCGCGATCCGGTCCGCTACGAGATCGCCTGGGCCGAACGGCCAAGCCATGTGTTCCTCACCCGCAACAATGCGCTGATCGCCTCGCTTTCCGAAGCGGTCGAAAACGTGACAGGCAGGACGCCGCAGCTTTCCACCACCGGCGGCACATCGGATGCCCGTTTCATCAAGGATTACTGCCCGGTGGTGGAATTCGGCCTCGTCGGCCAGACCATGCACATGGTGGATGAACGGGTAGCCCTTGCCGATCTGGAAATACTCACCCAAATCTATGGGACTTTCATCTCCCGCTGGTTCGATAATGCCCTCCTACCATGAAGTCAGGCTCTATCTTAATGGCCTCTGGCTGTTGATCAGAGGCGACGCCCAAGGTTTCCGGCTCCTCGACATTTCCGATCGAGGCATGATGCGCTCGTTCTGGGCTTTCGTCTGGTGCCTGCCGGCAGCAGCGATTTCCTGGCTGTGGTGGCGGGCCTATCTGCTCGAAGGCATGCCGGCGGGTGCGCGGGTCGGCGGGCTTTTCTTCGTCCGCATGGCGATGCTGGAGGTCTTCAATTGGCTGGTGCCGCTGATTCTTGCCGGCATTCTCTGCGCGCTGCTCGGCATCGGGCGGAAATTCTCGGCCGTCGTCGTCAGCGTCAACTGGCTCTCGGTTCCGTTCGCCTATCTCTACGGCCTGCTCAGTCTGCGCTTCCTGTTGCCTTCCAGCCTCGACGCGTTGCTGGCGCTCGTCCACTTCGCCCTGCTCATCGCCATGGTCGTTTCCGTCTCACGGGTGATGCGGATGATCTGCGGGCCGCAGCCGCTGATGGTCACGGGCCTCGTCCTGGTGCTGATCGTTCCGGGCATGCTGCTGACCGAAGCATTGCAACGCTTCCTCGGCATCTATCCGTTCTGACTATCTTTGCGGGATCACGGATCGCCGGGATAATCGACCTTCATGAAATAGAGGCCTTCCGGCGGCGCGACCGGCCCGCAGGCCGAGCGATCCCGCGCATCCAACGCGGCGCGCACATCTTCCGGCGTCATCTTGCCCTCGCCCGCAAGCTTCAGCGTGCCGGCGAAGGAGCGGATCTGGTTGTGCAGGAAACTCTGGGCGCTTGCCCGGATTTCGATCAGGTCGCCGGTGCGGGTCACATCCAGCCGGTCGAGCGTGCGAACCGGGCTCGTCGCCTGGCAGTGGGCCGAACGGAACGTCGTGAAATCATGGTGCCCGACCAGCGTCTGCGCCGCTGCGTGCATGGCTTCGTGATCGAGATGGCGCGCCACCCACCATGCGCGCTTGGCCTCCAGCGCCAATGGCGACGGACGATTGAGGATGCGGTAGAGATAATGCCGGCGGAGCGCCGAAAAGCGCGCATCGAACGTCTCATCGACCGCCTGGACGTCGAGCACCGACACCTTTTCGCCCGCCATCATCAAATGGGCGTTCAATGCATTGCGCAGCTTATAAGGCTTCCACTCGCGCGATAGATCCGCGTGGATGACCTGACCCACGGCGTGAACGCCGGAATCCGTGCGGCCCGCGCCGCGGATCGAGACGGTTTCGCCGGTCAGCGACAGGATGCCGCCCTGGAGCGCCGCCTGCACCGAGTGGCCGTTTTCCTGCATCTGCCAGCCGACATAATTGGTGCCGTCATATTCGACGGTCATGCGGTATCGCGGCATCAGGAGAGCCTCGCCCCGGCCGGGATCGGCGTGCCGCGCAGGAAATCGGCCGCCGCAAGCGGCTTGCCGCCTGCTTTCTGAAGCTTCAGCAGCCGGACGGCACCATCACCGCAGGCGACCGTCAGCGCGTCATCCAGCACCATGCCTGGCTGACCACGCCCCTCCCTCATTTCGGATGCCAAAACCTTGATGCGCTCCGGCCTGCCGTTGATCTCGGCCTCGAACCAGGCGCCGGGAAAGGGCGACAGGCCGCGAATATGGTTATGAACATCCCGCCCCGGTTTCGAGAAATCAATGCGCGTCTCGCCCTTGTCTATCTTGGCGGCATAAAGCACGCCCTCTTGCGGCTGCGGCGTCAGCGGCAGGTCGCCGGCTTCCAGTTTCCCCATCGCCTCGACCATGGCGCGGGCGCCGACCAGCATCAGCTTGTCGTGCAGTTCTCCCGCCGTCATGTTTTCGCCGATCTCGACTTCCCTAGTAAGCGCCACCGGCCCCGTATCGAGGCCTTTCTCCATCTGCATCACCATCATGCCGGTCTTCTCGTCTCCTTCCATGATCGCCCGCTGTATGGGGGCTGCACCACGCCAGCGCGGCAGGAGCGACGCATGGCCGTTGTAACAGCCGAGCCGCGTGCCGGTGAGGACCGCTTCCGGCAGAAGCAGGCCATAGGCAACGACCACGGCCACGTCGGCGTTCAGAGCCCGGAATTTCTCGCGCTCTTCCGGATCCTTGAAGTTGGCGGGCGTGAAGACGGGAATGCCGAGAAGCTCGGCCGCCTGATGTACCGGCGACTTGACGAGATCAAGCCCGCGCCGGCCGCCCGGCCTCGGCGGCTGCGTATAGACCGCGACGATATCATGGCCCGCCTGCTTCAGGCCCTCAAGCGTCGGCACGGAAAATTCCGGCGTGCCCATGAAGATGATTCGAAGAGACATGGACGTTCCACGCTTGGAAAGCGCGCCTTCAAACTGAAGATCGCCGGTTGAAGCCCTAAACGGCCTTCGCCTTGGCGGCCTTGGTGAACTTCTTGATCACCATCTCCCGCTTCAGACGCGAGATGTAGTCGATGAAGAGCACGCCGTTCAGGTGATCGATCTCGTGCTGCAGGCAGGTGGCAAGCAGGCCATCGGCCTCCACCATATGTTCCTTGCCGTCCCGGCCGATATGCTTGACCGTGACAGCCGCGGGCCGCTCCACCTCGGCGTAATATTCCGGAATAGAAAGGCAGCCCTCCTCGTAGACGGACCGCTCGTCGGAGGATTTGACGATCTCCGGGTTGATGAAGACCTGCGGGTTCTTCTCTTCGCCCTCCCGGGCAACGTCGATGACGAGAAGCCGGCGCGGCACGCCGATCTGGATCGCCGCAAGGCCGATGCCAGGCGCCTCGTACATGGTCTCCAGCATATCGTCGGCAAGCCTCAGGAGTTCGTCATTTACCTGTTCGACGGGCTTGGAAACCTGGCGCAGGATCGGGTTCGGGAGAATAATCAGCGGTTTGATGGTCATGGCTTCCCATAACGTAACTTTTTTTCGGAAGAAACAGGGATCGCTTCGCTTTTTTATATAATGTTCACGTTTTGATCTTTTCAAGCCGCGGAATTCTGTTAGCTTCCCGCCATGGATGATCTTCTCGCACGTCTCCCCGCGCTTCTGGCCGACCAGCAGGCTGTGGCCGTTGCAGCCGCAGCGGCGGCGCTAGTTATTCTGCTCGCGGTGTTTTTTATCAACCGTCGCCAGCGGGAAATCGCCCGGCAGGCGGTCGAGGCGGAAGCGAGGCTTTCCGAACTCCTTCGTGCCCAGAGCGAGATGCAGGGCCGGCTGTCGGCCATGGCGGAGACGCTTTCGGCGCGGCAATCGGAACTCAACCAGGCTGTCAGCCAGCGTCTTGATGGCATGACGCACCGGATCGGCGCGACGATTACCGAACAGACCAAGTCGACGCATGAGAATCTCCGCCGGCTTCAGGAGAGACTCGCCGTCATCGACGCCGCGCAGAACAATATCCAGACGCTTGCCAAGGATGTCGTCGGCCTGCAGGCGATCCTGTCGAACAAGCAGACTCGCGGCGCTTTGGGCCGGGGGCGGATGGAGGCGATCGTCGCGGACGGCCTTCCGCTCGGCGCCTATTCGTTCCAGGCACTGCTTTCCAACGGCACCCGGCCCGACTGCCTCATCAAGATGCCGAACGGCGCACCGCCGCTGGCAGTGGATGCCAAGTTCCCGCTGGAGGCCTGGAATGCCTTTCGCGAGGCTGCCGCACCAGAAGCGAGGCGGGCGGCTGCGCAGCAGTTCCGCCGCGATCTGGACGTGCATATCAAAGACGTTTCCGAGAAATACCTCCTGCCGGGCGAAACCCAGGAGATGGCCTTCCTCTTCGTGCCGTCGGAATCGATCTTCGCCGAGATCCACGAGCATTTCGAGGGTGTTGTGCAGAAGGCGCAACGCGCCCGCGTGGTCTTCGTATCGCCTTCTCTCCTGATGCTGTCGATCCAGGTCATCCAGGCAGTCCTGAAAGATCAGCGGATGCGCGAACAGGCGCATCTCATCCAGGGCGAGGTAGCGCTTCTGGTGGAGGATCTGGCCCGGCTCGACGACAGGACCCGCAAACTTCAGGCGCATTTCCTCGCCGCCCAGAAGGATGTGGAGCAGATCATCACGTCCACTGACAAGCTCAATCGCCGTGGCGCCAGGATCGAGGCATTGGAACTGGAAGCGCCGGCAGACGCCGAAGCATCCCGCGACGCGCCGCAGGCCAAGGTCGTCGAAAGCCGCACCGGCCTGCTCAAGCTCAGGGTGGTTGACGAGGAGTAACGCTCTCGGGCAGTGTCGCGCGACTTTACACCAGCAAGCAGGCCTGCCCATGATCACTGTCCTCGGCTCCATCAACATGGATCTCACCGCAACGACCGAACGCCTTCCGCAGCCCGGTGAAACCGTTGCAGGAACGAGCTTCGCAACGGCTGCCGGCGGCAAGGGCGCCAACCAGGCGCTGGCGGCACGGCGCGCCGGAAGCACGGTGAAGATGGTCGGAGCCGTCGGCGAAGATAACTTTGCCGGACCGGCGCTCGTCCTTCTCGATGAAGCTAAGGTTGACCTGTCCGCCGTCGCGCATGTCAGCACGCCGACCGGCACGGCGCTGATCCTTGTCGGCGGCATAGGCGAGAATATGATCGCGGTCGTGCCCGGCGCCAACGGCACCGTGAGTGAGGCACAGGCCCACGCGGCAGTCGAAACCATGCAGACCGGCGACATCCTGATGTTGCAACTCGAGATTCCGGCGACAACGGTGGAAGCGGCCCTCAAGGCGGCACGCGCAAAGGGGATTGTAACGCTGATGAATACAGCGCCGCTGACGGATGACGCTGCACGGCTTGCCCGGCTTGCCGATATCGTGGTCGCCAACGAGACAGAATTCGAGCTTCTTGCGGGGCATCCGATTCCGGATGCCGCCACGCGTAAGGCCGCATTGGAAAAGCTGCATTCGGAAACCGGCCAGACCTTCGTGGTGACACTCGGCGGCGATGGCGTCGTAGCCATCCGTGAGGGTCGGTTCTTTTCTGCTGAAGGACTCAAGATCGAACCGGTCGATACGGTCGGGGCGGGCGACACGTTCTGCGGCTACCTGGCCGCCAGCCTGGAGCAGGGACTTGAATTTGCCGAAGCACTCCGCAGGGCGGCGGTTGCCGGCTCGCTCGCCTGCCTTGTCCGCGGTGCGCAGCCGTCCATCCCGCTCGCCGATCAGGTCGATCGCCGAGTCTGAAGTAGGCGGCAACCGTGCTGTTGCGATGTCAATTCCGGCTGCGCTGATTTCAGTCAAAGTTAAGATATCGATCCTAGGGTGTCGCCAACACCTCCGCGGCAGTGGATTCGCCAGCTATCCCTTCCGCGGCAGCCCCATGACGGGGCGCCTCCAGGTGAATACTCCCCCTTTGATACCCTGCTGAAGGCGCGAGCCCATGTTTCCGCTGAAGATCAAGTCCCTGTCCACGAAACTGATCCTTGTGACGAGCCTGGCAATCGCTGCAGTTCTCGTCATCTCCAACCTCTTCCTGATCTCCCAGACACGCAGCCGCGTCTCGTCGCTCACCATGGCTCAGGCCGAGGCCGAGGCTCGCTCGATCGCCAACGAAGTCGCCGTCGACATGGGACAACTCGCGGGCGCCGCCCGATCGATCGCCGGCGTGATCGGTCGCGGTCATGCGGGCGATTACCTTGATCGCAAGGGCGTGGTCGATGCCCTGAAGGCCAATCTCGAGCAGAACGCATTCGCCTATGGCAGCTGGTTCGCAGAAGCCCCCGGCACCTTCGACGGCAAGAACGCCGACCTGGTCGGCAACAAGGAGATGGGGGCCAACAAGAAGGGCGAACTTGCACCCTATTGGACCAAGAGCCGCTCCGGCGATATCGCCTACAGCGTTTTCGACATCGACACCCAGGCGGAGTGGTATGCGCTGGCCGCCAACTCGAAGAAAGGCTCGCTGACCCAGCCTTACGTGGAAAGCACGACCGGCGACGCAACCGCCATGAGCTCGATCGCCTATCCGGTCTTCTCAGGCTCGAAATTTCTCGGTGTTGCCGGTCTCGATGTGTCGCTCGCCACCCTCACGAGGAAGCTGCAGGCGATGAAGCCCTTCGGTTCCGGCCGTGTCCTTCTCGTGTCCCAGGGTGGCAAGTGGATTGTCCCGGTTGATCCGGACAAGCTGATGAAGCCGGTGGAAGGCGAAAAGGCGAGCGAGCTTCTCGCCGCGCTGAAGGCAGACAAGCCCGCACAACTCGACAATCTCTCGGCCGATGCTTCGGAACCATACGACCGCGTCGTCTACCCATTCACGGTACCGGACCTCAACGCCACCTGGGCGATCGTCGTCGACGTGCCCCACAGCGTCATCGCTGCACCTGTCCGGGATCAGACGTGGATGATGGTTCTTGGCGGCGTCGTCATCATGGGCGCCTGCATTGCGACCCTCTATTTCGGCAGTACCGTCTTCGTGCGTCGTCCTTTGGGCGCGCTGCTCGGAAGCGTCGATCTTCTCAGCCAGGGTCGTTTCGAGCAGCCGGTCGAAGGCCAGGACCGTAACGATGAGATCGGCTCGCTCTCTCAATCGCTCGAAGGCTTCCGGCATACGCTGGCCGACGGCCGCCGATTGGAAACCGAGGCGGAAGCTCAGCGCAATGCCGCCGAAAAGGAGAGGAGCCGTTCGGAAAACGAGCGGGAAGCCAACGCGCTTGAACAGCAGTGCATCGTGGCTTCCCTTGCCAAGGGATTGGCCGAACTCTCGAACGGCAACCTCGGCTATCGGGTCCAGGAAGAGTTTCCAGGCGAATACGCAAAGTTGAAGACCGATTTCAACCGGGCGCTGGAAAGCCTTGAAGACACGATCGCGACCGTCAATTCCACCGTGCATAACATTGGCAACGGTACCCGCGAAATTGCCGCCAGCGCACAGGATCTGTCGCGCAGGACCGAGCAGCAGGCATCGAGCCTCGAAGAGACCGCCGCAGCGCTCAACGAGCTCACCGCCCAGGTGAATTCCAGCGCTGAAAATGCGGGTTCGGCTGCCTCCACTGTCAACCTCGCCTGTGACGATGCGGAAAAGTCCGGTGAGGTGGTGCAAAAGGCGGTCGCCTCGATGCAGGGCATTGCCCAGTCCTCGCAGGAGATTTCCCGCATTATCGGCGTCATCGACGAAATCGCTTTCCAGACCAACCTGCTTGCGCTCAACGCAGGCGTCGAAGCGGCCCGCGCCGGCGAGGCCGGAAAAGGGTTCGCCGTCGTTGCGCAGGAAGTGCGCGAGTTGGCGCAGCGCTCTGCTAATGCCGCCAAGGAGATCAAAGCCCTCATCAACACATCTACGACCCAGGTCGGCGAGGGAGTGGACCTGGTCGGAAAGGCGGGCGATGCGCTGCAGAAGATCGCCGTCCAAGTCATGCAGATCAACGGGCTGATCCGTCAGATCTCCGCCTCCGCCAGCGAACAGGCTGCCGGCCTCAAGGAGATCAATTCCGCCGTCAACCAGATGGATCAGGTGACCCAGCAGAACGCCGCCATGGTGGAAGAAACCACCGCGGCAAGTTCCGTGCTCAGCAATGAGGCGGAAACGTTGCGGTCGCTGGTAGCCCGCTTCCGCGTCTCGACGCATGCCACGGGCCAGGTTCAGAACGCACCGCAGGCATTGCGGCAGGTCGCACAGTCCATGCGGGCGCCGCAGGCAAATCGACCTGCTCCAGCATCGCCGCGTGCAAAGCCTGCACCGAAGGCGGCCGTTGCTGCGGGATCGGCCGCCGTTGCGGATGAGTGGGAAGAGTTCTGATTGCCAATGCAAAAAGCCTGAACGGTGGCCGCCGGTCAGTGTCCGGCGGCCTTTCCTTTATCCGCGGGTGAGGCCGATCAAAGCCGGCCGACACGTTCCGTCAGCAGTGCGAAGAAGCCGTCGGCATCCACATCGCGCATGACCTTGGCATTGGGCTTGCGGCCGGAAACCCGCCACCAGTCGACTACGGTCATGCCGGCCGTCAGCTCCGACCGCGTTTCGATTTCGACATTGCAATCGCGCCCCGAGAAGAGTTCGGGCTTCAGCAGATAGGCAATCACGGTCGGATCATGCAGCGGCCCGCCATCGGAGCCGTATTTTTCGATGTCGAATCGCTCGAAGAACGCAAGCCAGTCGACCAGCACCTGTGCCGGCCTGGTCCCGAGTGCCGCAATCTTTCCGACACGAGCCTTGGTCGTCAAAAGCTTGTGGGTGACGTCGAGCGGCATCATGACGATCGGGATAGCGGAGGCAAAGACGGCCTTCGCCGCTTCCGGATCCACATAGATGTTGAACTCGGCAGCAGGCGTGATGTTGCCACCCTCGAAGAAGCCACCGCCCATCATCACCAATTCCCTCACGCGCGGTGCTATGTCCGGCGCCTTTTGAAGCGCCAGCGCCACATTGGTGAGCGGCCCGAGGGTACAAAGCGTCACCGTTCCGACCGGCTCGGAGCGCAATGTCTCGACGATGAAATCCACGGCATGGGTGCTGCGCACCGGCATCATCGGCTCAGGCAGTTCGGCGCCGTCGAGACCTGTCCTGCCGTGGACGTGCTCCGCGGTCACCTGAGGACGCAGGGTTGGTTTCCGGGCTCCCTCGTAGATCGCCGCGTCCTGCCTGCCGCAGAGTTCGCAGACGATCCTGAGGTTACGGCTGGTATAGGAAAGCGGCACGTTTCCGGCGACTGCGCAGAGGCCGAGCACGTCCAGTTCCGCGGGGCTTGCAAAAGCCAGCATGATCGCAGCGGCATCATCCTGGCCCGGATCGGTATCGATGATGATCTTTCTGCGTTCCATGGAATGCCCCTGATTTTGCCGGGGCTTGGTGGCCCTGCTCCTACAGATTGTCAAGTACGGGCGGGGCTTATATGGAAGGATTGCAAATACTGACGACCGGATTCATTCTTGCGGTCTTTGCTGCAACTCCCCATATAAGTTTCCGAATTGGCGCGCCGAATTTCGGGCGCCGATAGGGTCGCTTGTTACAAGGACTGCACGATGAGCCGAATGATGCCATTTGCGAGCCCGCTGCTTTTGGGCTTCGACTCCATGGAAAAGACCCTCGAGCGCCTCGCGAAGGCGAATGACGGCTACCCGCCCTACAATATCGAACGCATCCAGGCGGACGCGTCCGGCGCGCCGGAACGGCTTCGCATTACAGTTGCGGTCGCCGGCTTTTCCGAATCCGAGCTCGATGTGACGATCGAGGAGAACCAGCTCGTCATTCGCGGACGCCAGATGGAACAGGGCGACCGGAATTACCTCTACCGGGGCATTGCAGCTCGTCAGTTCCAGCGTGTGTTCGTGCTCGCCGACGGCATGCAGGTCTCCGGTGCCTCGCTCAGAAACGGTCTCCTGTCGATAGACCTCGTCCGCCCCGAGCCGGAACGCATGGTGCGAAAAATTAACATTTCCGTCTCAGAGTAGGTCAACGGCATTAATGCCGTTGCATCCTCAATACTGGAGGCTGGAATGCTCCTGAAAGAAGCGAATACGCGTTTGACGCAGTCCGAACTCGCTCATCTGGGTACTGGAGAGGTCGGATATATTCGCAAGATGCGGTCGGATGAAGTGTCCCGCTGCTTCCCCGAAGCCCCGGAAATCGATCCCAATCTCGACCTTTGGGCCCTGTTCGGCGCCGATGGCACGCCGATCCTCTTGACCGACAACCGTTCCAGCACCTTCTTCAAGGCTGCTGAGGACGACCTGAAGACCGTCAGTCTGCACTGACTTTTCAGATCCTTCTGAAGGTCAGATAGGCCGAGGAACGGCCTTCGCGACGGGCCTTGTTTTCGTATCGCGTTCCTGGCCAGCCGGCGAAGGGGGTCAGCCAGTCGGAAGATTGCTCCGCCAGCCATTGAAAGCCGCCATGGTCGCGGCAATGGATCAGCGTCCAGTTGACATAGGTGTCGATGTCGGATGCGAAGCAGAATAAGCCGCCCGGCTTCAGCACGCGATGGAAGCGGTCGAGATTGACCTCGGACACGAACCGCCTTTTCCAATGCTTGCGCTTCGGCCACGGATCCGGATAGAGCAGATCCACACGATCGAGAGAAGCATCCGGCAGCCAGTCCAGCACCTGGGTCGCATCGTCGTCATAGACCCGGATATTCTTCAAACCCAACTGATCGACGCGCGACAGAAGCTTCGCCATGGAATTGACGAAGGGTTCCACGCCGATGAAGCCCGTTCTCGGGCTTTCCTGGGCGCGATGGATGAGATGTTCGCCGCCGCCGAAACCGATCTCCAGCCGCAGTTCATCCACCGGGACGAGAAACAGGTCAGACAGTCTTGCCGGCGCCGGAGCTTGAAGATCAAGCTTCAAGGCCGGCAGCAGCGTGGCCATGCCCTCCGCCTGTCGCTCGCGCAGCGGTTTGCCCTTGCGACGCCCGAAAAATGCCTCGGTGGCGCGGCTCGGGTGCGGTTGTTCGGTCATGTCTGCTCTCTCACGATAAAAGCGGGCGTCTCCTTCAGGGAGACACCCGCTTTACAGTTTTCTTCAGCGATCCGTAAAGACCGATCAGGCGGCCTTCAGCATCTCTTCCTTCAGCGCATCCTTGAGCGGCTTGACGAGATCGGTCTTCTCCCAGGAGAAGGAACCATCGCGGCCCGCTTTACGGCCGAAGTGGCCGTAGGCCGAGGTCTTGGCATAGATCGGCTTGTTGAGGTCGAGGTGGCGGCGGATGCCCGACGGCGACAGGTCCATGACCTTGCGGATTGCAGCCTCGATCTGATCTTCCGTCACACCCTTGCCGGTGCCGTGCAGGTCGACGTAGATCGACAGCGGCTGGGCAATGCCGATCGCATAGGAAAGCTGGATCGTGCAACGGTCGGCAAGGCCGGCGGCAACGACGTTCTTCGCCAGATAGCGCGCCGCATAGGCTGCCGAACGGTCGACCTTGGTCGTGTCCTTGCCGGAGAAGGCGCCGCCGCCATGCGGAGCTGCACCACCGTAGGTGTCGACGATGATCTTGCGGCCGGTGAGGCCGGCATCGCCGTCCGGGCCGCCGATGACGAACTTGCCGGTCGGGTTGATGTACCACTTGCAATCGTCGGAAATCTTCAGGTCGCCGAGCGCCTCGCGGATATAGGGTTCGACGACGGCGCGGACCTTCTTGGAATCCCAGCTCTCATCGAGGTGCTGGGTGGAAAGCACGATCGAATCGACGCAGGCCGGCTTGCCGTTTTCGTAACGGACGGTCACCTGGCTCTTGGCGTCCGGGCCGAGCTTGGCCACTTCGCCCTCGCCCTTCTTGCGGGCTTCGGCGAGAAGCCGGAGGATCTTGTGGGAATAGTAGATCGGCGCCGGCATGAGATCCGGGGTTTCCGTGCAGGCATAACCGAACATGATGCCCTGGTCGCCGGCACCTTCGTCGCCCTGCTGGTCGGCGGCGCTGTCGACACCTTGCGCGATATCGGCAGACTGCGAGTGCAGCAATACGTCGATCTTCGCCGTCTTCCAGTTGAAGCCGTCCTGTTCATATCCGATGTCGCGGATCGCCTTGCGGGCGGCCGACTTGAATTTCGAGGGGTTGATGACGTCCTTGCCCTGCTTGTCCTTCTTCATCAGGCTTGGCGGGAGGCGAACCTCACCGGCAATGACCACGCGGTTGGTGGTCGCGAGCGTCTCGCAGGCGATGCGTACCGTCCACGGATCGACGCCGGTCTTGACCGCTTCGCGGTACACAAGATCCACGATTTCATCGGAAATACGGTCACAAACCTTGTCCGGATGGCCTTCGGCGACGGACTCGCTGGTGAACAGGTAACTTGGGCGCATTACGGGATTCCCCTCAAAGAAACGAACGAGCCTGTGTTAGTGGCTTCCGCCGACAAAAACAAGCGTACAACGACATAAATATATCTTTATGTGTACAATCTCAACACTCAAGCAACACTTGGATGCCAGAAAATGAGCAAAAAAAAGCGGCCCTTAGGCCGCTTGCGGAATCGTACTGAATCCGTCTTATTCCACTTCGGCATCCGCCGCCAGCGCCTTGACGAGATCGACCACACGTCGGCGCACCTTCGGGTCGGAGATTTTCACAAAGGCCCGGTTGAGCTGCAGGCCTTCGGAAGACGACAGGAAATCGACCACATAATTGGAGCTTGACGCTTCCGCCATGCCGGCCTGACCGCCCGACTGCTCGCCCGGAGCATCCTCGAAGAAGAAGGAAACCGGCACGTTGAGGATGCTGGAGATATTCTGCAGGCGGCTTGCGCCGACGCGATTGGTGCCCTTCTCATATTTCTGGATCTGCTGGAAAGTAATGCCAAGGCTTTCGCCCAGTTTTTCCTGGCTCATTCCAAGCATGGTCCGACGAAGGCGAATCCGGCTGCCGACGTGAATGTCTATCGGGTTCGGCTTCTTCTTATTTTCAATCATAACGATGTCCTGACGAAGTTAACGGTTCAATCTTCACAACCCGGTCTGCGTGTGGAGATACACTTCGCGCGATTGGTCACTACAGGCACAACGTGTGAAGCATATGGCGAGACGAAAGGCCAGGACCACTATGCAATTTTAGGGGTTTTCGGTCAATTCGTCCGAAAATTAAAACCAGCACGCGAGACCACTGCAATCAGTAACATAGATGCCAGAACCAACCAGAAGTAATTTTGACGAGCATCCTCGCCCCAATGCGGAACGGGAATGCTGCTCACAGTTGCATCTATCACACCTTTTTGATTGTAGTCCATACCCCTTATTAGTCTTCCGTAGGGGTCGACAACGGCCGAAATACCGGTATTCGCCGCACGAATCAGCGGCAGGCCGTTTTCGACGGCACGGATCCGAGCCTGCTGGAAATGCTGATAAGGGCCGGGTGTCGCTCCAAACCAGCCGTCATTGGTGACATTGAGAAGCGCGCTCGTCCGCTCCACGTCTTCGCCGATCTCCTGCGGGAAGATCGCCTCATAGCAGATCAGCGGATAGAAAACCCGGCCGCCGGGCAGCGTCAGCATCGCCCGCACGGGCGCGGCGCTGAAGCCGCCCGGCATGGCAACCGCCTCGGGGATGCCGAGCCTGCGCAACATGTCCTCGTAAGGGACGTATTCCCCGAACGGGACGAGATGCACCTTGTCGGCAGCGGATACGATCTGCCCCTCGCTGTCGATCACGTAGATCGAGTTGTAGTAGCGCGGCGCGAAACCCTGACCGGTCTCTTCCGACCGCACCACGCCGGTAATAAGGACCTGATCGTCCTGAAGCATCTCGGCGATACGGGCCAATGCGTCCGGGTTCTGGGTGAGGATGAACGGAATGGACGTCTCCGGCCAGACGATGATATCCGGCCGCTTGCCGCCATCTTCCGGAGGCAAGGCGGAGAGGGCCAGATGCTCCTCGAAGATTTCGGCGCGGTCGGAATCTTCGATCTTCCGGGCCTGGTCGATCACCGGCTGGACGATGCGGACCACCATCTGGCTTTCCGCAGGCGCGGCAAGAGCGGAATCCGCCAGATAAAGCCTGTAGGCGCCGAAGCCAAGATGGGCGCAAGAGAGCAAAGCCGCCAGCGACAGGCCGAGCCGCATGCCTTTCTTCGTGCCGATCAGAGCGGGTGCCGAGAACACGAAGACCGCGAACACGGTGACCCCGTAGATGCCGAGCACGGCGGATTGCATCATCAAAGGTATGGGCATGGCGCCATAACCGACCGCATTCCATGGAAAGCCGGTGGCAACGAAGCTGCGCAGCCATTCGGCAAGCCCGAAACCGAAGGCGAGCGCCGCGATCCGTCCGAAGCCGTCCGACCAGAACATCCGGGCGAGCGCCGTTGCGAGACCATAAAAGAGGGCGAGACAGGCCGGCAGGCCGATGACCGCAAGCGGCAATGCCCAGGCGAACTCGTCGGCTTCCACCAGCAGCGCATTGCCGAGCCACCAGAGGCCAGCCACAAAATAGCCGAAACCAAAGAACCAGCCGAGCCAGAAGGCCGAGCGGAGGCGGGAGAACAGACCTCCATCCGGATTGCCGGTCGAGCCGTCCATCAGCCAGACGAGCAGCGTGAAGGAGATGAAGAGTGCCGCAAGGAACCCGAAGGGCGGCAGGGCTAAAGCGCCAACGGCGCCCGCCAGAAAAGCGACAATGGCTCGCGGGAAACCCCATAGAAGTATGATCCTGCCCGCCAGCCGCTCCATGGACTTCCCCTTTTTCCTCGAATCAGCCGCCGCAGTCTTCCAAAAAACGGCTGACTTGTCGTGAGGTCAAAGAGGAACGCTCTGGCGGAATCGCTCAGGCCTGATGATTGGACCGGTCTGCACTCGGAGCGGATGGTGGCAGCAGCAGCATGGACGGCGTCTGATCGGTGAGCAGCGCTTCGCCGTCGCCTTTCAGGCGGCGGCGGGCACCTGCCCGCTTGCGCATGATGCGGACGCGCTTGATGCGGCGCGGATCGGCTTCGAGGATCTGGAATTCGAAGCCCGGCACCGCCTGCACGACCTCGCCGCGCACCGGAATGCGGCCAAGCGCGGAGAAGATCAGGCCGCCCAGCGTATCGACATCCTCAAGGCGATCCCTGATGTCGAAATCCGGGCCGATCGCCTGGGCGATCTCCTCGAGTTCGATGCGGGCATCGGCCACGAAGACGTCATCGCCGGCGCGGGAGAACATGACTTCCTCGTCGTCGTGCTCATCCTCGACATCGCCGATCACCATCTCGACGATGTCTTCGTGCGTGACGAGACCATCGGTGCCGCCATATTCGTCGATGACAAGGGCAAGCTGCGTGCGCGCCGCCTGCATGCTCTGAAGCAGATCGGATGCGAGCATCGACGGCGGCACGAACAGGATCTTGCGGATCAGGCCGGCTTCCGAGACGGTCTGTTCGAGATCGACCCGCCCGAGGTCGAAAGCAGGCCGTGGCGTGCGTACCTGCTTTTCCGCCTTCTCCGGCTTGTCGGCGGCAAGCGGCATCGGCTGAGTCGGTGCGGCACGCGAAGGTGCCGCGCGCGCGTTTGTCCGGCGCTTGTTGCGGGCCTGCTTGGCAAGATAGGACAGGAGGTCGCGGATATGCACCATGCCGCGGGGATCGTCGAGCGTATCACTGTAGACCGGCATGCGCGAACGGCCGGTTTCCTCGAAATGGATCAGCAGCTCGCCGATGGTCATGGTCATGTCGACGGCTTCGATATCGGCGCGCGGCACCATGATGTCCTCGACCCGAACTTCCCGGAAACGCAGGATATTGTGCAGCATCGCCCGCTCTTCGGGCGAAAAGGCGTTGCTGACATTGGTATCGGTCATCAGCGCGTCGGCGAGGTCCTCGCGCAGCTTCTCGCCCTGCGAGGGTCTGAGCAACCTCAAGGCGCGCGACCAGAAAGAGCTGTGGTGTTGTTTGGGTTGGGTTTCGGTCTTGGCCGGACTACTGCCCTCTTCCGAGGAGCTGGAGTCACCGTCCTTGCCCTCTCGGGCCGGGTTTGTCGAAAAATCGCTCATTGTTCCAGACTATACTATCGGGTCCTGTCCCGCATAGGGGTCAGATAGGCCGAGCACGGCCAAAATGCGAGTCTCAAGCCGCTCCATTCTTTCCGCCTCATCCGTTTCCATATGGTCGTAGCCGAATAAATGCAGGAAACCATGGATCAGCAGATGGGTCAGATGATCCTCGAAAGTCTTCTCGAGATCAACCGCTTCGCGTTCAACGGTCTCGCGGGCGATGACGATATCGCCGAGCATCGGTCCCGGCATATCACCCGGCTGGAGCGGAAAAGCAGGAAAAGACAAGACATTGGTCGGCGTGTCCTTGCCCCGCCATTCCGCATTGATTTCCCTGATCGACGCGTCATCGGTAAAGACCAGCGACAGTTCCGGAGCCCTTTCCGGGAAGGGCTGCTTTTCCTCGTCGGCGAGCAGCTCTGCCGCCGCGCCCAGTGTCCTTTCGCTCAGCAGGAGAAGGGCGGCCTCGTCGCGCCAGCCCTCGTTTTCCACGGTGATCTGTATGTCGAGCTTGGACATCGCTTCGGTCTCGACCTATCGGTCGAGGTCCTCGCTTTCCTCCTGGACGGCATATTGCGCGTCATAGGCTTGCACGATGCGGCCGACCAGCGGATGGCGGACGACGTCGGTGTCCTTGAAGCGGACGATGGAAATCCCCTCGACGCCCTTCAATATCTGCAACGCCTCGACCAGGCCGGACTTGACGCCGCGCGGCAGGTCGACCTGGCTCGGATCGCCGGTGATGATCATGCGGGCATTCTCACCGAGACGCGTCAGGAACATCTTCATCTGCATCGAGGTGGTGTTCTGCGCCTCGTCCAGGATGACCGCAGCGTTCGCCAATGTGCGGCCGCGCATGAAGGCGAGCGGTGCAATCTCGATAACGCCGGCAGTGATTGCCCGCTCCACCTTGTCGCCCGGCATCATGTCATAGAGCGCGTCATAAAGCGGCCGAAGATAGGGATCGACCTTCTCCTTCATGTCGCCTGGCAGGAAGCCGAGGCGCTCGCCGGCTTCGACAGCCGGGCGCGACAGTATGATACGATCGACCGCACCGCGTTCCAGAAGCTGGGCGGCATGCGCGACGGCGAGGTACGTCTTGCCGGTGCCGGCGGGACCGACGCCGAAGACGAGTTCCGAGCGTTCCAGCGCCCGCATATAGGCGTCCTGGGTCGGCGTACGCGCCTGGATCGTCTTCTTGCGGGTGGAAATCTGCGCCATCGACAATTTTGCTTTGCGTTCCAGGGTCGGCAGGGTCAACTGATCGTCCGTCGCCTGTGCCATGCGGATCGCGCCCTCCACATCGGAGGCTTCGACCGAACCACCCTTCTGCAGCCGTTCATAGAGAAAATCCAGCGCACGGCGCGCCTGATTGGTGGCCGTTAAATCTCCGGAAATCGCGACCGAGTTGCCACGCGGGCGTGCATCGATGCGAAGCCGCTCCTCGAGCAGCTTCAGGTTCTGGTCGAATTGTCCGAAAAGCTCGCTGGCGAACCGATTGTTCTCGAACGTCAGGACAAAGTGATTGGCGTCGGTGGCAGCGGATCGGGGTTGTCGCGCGGATGAAGAAACCAATTCACGTCCGTTCAAGCAGGCTCGCTCCTTAGTAATTTAGTAGTCTATTAAACTCTGTATCGGCTCGGAGAACAAGCTGTTCGGACCGCTTCCGATGATTCGCACCTGGATAATGTCACCGATTTGCGATGTTTTTGCATCAACATTCACAGACTGTAGCCAAGGCGAACGTCCGATCACTTGTCCCGGGTTGCGGCCGGGCTTTTCAAGCAGGATGTCGATGACCTTCCCAATACAGGATTTGGCGAAGGCAGCCTGCTGTTTCAAGAGGAGCGCCTGCAATCTTTCGAGTCGCTCGGCCTTCACCTCTTCCGGGACATGGTCAGGAAAGTCGGCACCAGGCGTGCCCGGGCGCGGCGAATATTTGAACGAGAAGGCTTGAGCATAATTCACCTCCTCGACGATACGGATCGTGTCTTCGAAATCCCGGTCCGTCTCGCCCGGGAAGCCGACAATGAAGTCGCCGGACATGGCGATATCCGGCCGGGCGGCCCGGATGCGATCGATAAGGCGCAGATATTCCTCAGCCGTATGGCGGCGGTTCATGGCTTTGAGGATGCGGTCGGAACCGGCCTGCACCGGCAGATGCAGGTAGGGCATCAGGGCGCGGAGATCGCGATGCGCCTCGATCAATTTGTCGTCCATGTCGCGCGGGTGGCTGGTCGTATAGCGCAGCCGGGCAAGCCCCGGAATTTCCGCAAGGCTGTAGAGAAGATCGCCGAGCCCCCATTCGCCGCCGTTCGGGCCTTCCGCCCGCCAGGCGTTGACGTTCTGGCCGAGCAGCGTGATCTCGCGCACGCCGCCATCGACCAGCCGCCGGGCTTCGTCGAGAATCTGCCGGACCGGACGGGAAACTTCCGAGCCGCGCGTATAGGGCACGACGCAGAAGGTGCAGAACTTGTCGCAGCCTTCCTGCACGGTCAGGAAGGACGTGACACCACGGGAGCGGATCTTGGCCTGCTCCGCGACCGGCAGGTGTTCGAACTTGTCCTCGACGGCATAGTCCGTCTCGACCACCCGGTCCCCGGCACGGGCGCGCCTCAAGGCCTCCGGCAGGCGATGGTAGGTCTGCGGTCCGATGACCACGTCAACCGCGGGCGCACGACGGATGATCTCTTCACCTTCCGCCTGGGCCACGCAGCCGGCGACGCCAATCATCAGCTCCCTGCCTTCCGCAGCGCGCGCTGTCTTCATGTCGCGCAGACGGCCGAGCGCCGAATAGACCTTGTCGGCCGCCTTCTCACGGATATGGCAGGTATTGAGCAGGATCAGGTCCGCCTCGGCCATGTCTTCCGTCGTCACATAGCCGTCGCTGGCCAGTGCATCACCCATGCGGGTCGAATCGTAGACGTTCATCTGGCAGCCATAGGTCTTGATGAAGACCTTGCGGCTGTTCGAGCGCTCGACCGTCTGTTCGGCGGGAGTAGAAAGAGTAACGTGTTCGTTCATGGGCGCTTCCATATCGCAAGAACGCCCGGAAATGAAGCGTTTCGTTATGGAGGCCGAATAGTGAAGGTCGTGCCGTGTCCGCCCCCTCTGGCCTGCCTCAGTGACTAAAGCGTCTCATAATCCCGGCCGCGCAGATGCTTCAGCAGCATGCGCCGGATACGGCTCGTCACCGCCTGGCTCAGATGCTTGCGGTTGTCGCCGGTGCGGAAATCGATCGTTTCACCGAAAGCCACGTCCACATCGAGCGCACCCTCCTTCAGGACGCCCAGCAGATGAGGCCCGAGTTCTATATCCCCCGGCCAGGCGGCGATCGGCCGGTGATAACGGCCCATCGCCATGCCGTGTACGCGGGTATAGGCGATCGCTACCGGCTGAACATGGACCACGCCCTGCTTCGTAAAGGGAACCGCGGCGGCTGCCGCGCCGAATAGCGAGGATTTCACCTCCAGAAGCCGGTTGCCGTCAGAGGTCGTTCCCTCGGGAAAGAGCACGACGATCTCGTCCGCTGCCAGGCGCTCGGCGATTTCACTCACCTGATCGCCCGTGCGGCGCTTCTGTTCGCGGACCACGAAAATGCTCTTCTGCAGCTTGGCGAGCGTGCCGAAGATCGGCCATTCCGACACCTCCATCTTGGCGATGAAGACGACATCGGCAATCGCGCCGAGCACCAGGATGTCCTTCCAGGAGACGTGGTTGGAAGCAAGCATCAGCGGCCGGCGCCGATCGATCGTTCCGTGGATATGGATGCGGACGCCGAGCAGAAAGCAGGCGGCCCGATGCCAGTAGCGCGGAATATAACGGCGGATTCTGAGGTCGAACGCGAGGCCGATCAGTTGAAACGGCAACAGGATCAGCGTGACTGCGAAAAGGACGACAAAAACGATGCCAATCCGCAGCCAGGTGATCACTTATCGTCCTTGTCCAGCGGGATGCCGTAAAGCTCCAGCCGGTGGCCGACGAGACGGAAGCCGTGCTCGCGGGCAATACGTTCCTGCAGCGCCTCGATTTCCGCCGAGCGGAATTCGATGACATTGCCGGTATTGAGATCGATCATGTGGTCGTGGTGCTCTTCCGGCACGGTCTCATAGCGCGAGCGACCGTCGCGAAAATCGTGCCGCTCGATGATTCCCTCGTCTTCGAACAGTTTCACCGTTCGATACACAGTGGAGATCGAAATGCGCGGATCAGCCTTCGAGGAGCGGCGATAGAGCTCCTCCACATCCGGATGGTCGTCGGATTCCTGCAGGATACGGGCAATCACACGGCGCTGGTCCGTCATTCGCATACCCTTTTCGGCACACAGCTCCTCCAGAGTCTTGGAAAGGTCTGTCATGTCGGTGGCCTTCGAAACGTTCCAGTACAAAACAAGGGACTAGCGAAGAACGCGGCTCATGACAAGCGCCATGGAACGCGTCCCGTCGGGACCGGTATAGTAGGCCGGCCGCTCGCCAACCTTCTGAAAACCAAGCTTGCGGTAGAGCCCGACCGCGGCGTGATTCGCCGCCTCGACCTCCAGAAACATGCTTTCGGCACCACGCGCCGCCGCCTCCCTGAGCGCCGCCTGCATGAGCCGCCAGCCGAGCCCCTGGCGGCCGGACTTCTCGCTGACAGCAACCGTCAGTATCTCCGCCTCGCCCGCCGCTTCCCGCGACAACACGAAACCGCCGAGCGGTCTCGAAAAGAAAGCGTTGGTCTGGCGCGCGATGAAACCGAAGACATTGTGCTGCAGAAGCAGGTTCTGGAACTCCCCATCACTCCACTGCCGCGGAAAACGCTGGCCGTGAAGCTCTGAGACTTCCGTACAGTCGCCAATCTCCATCGGCACAACTTCGAAAAACGGCTTCCAGGTCAGGTAATCGTCGAGCATCGGTATTCACGAACGGCGCTGTAGTGCGAATCCCGTCTGCGGCTTGGCATCGGGTCCACGAAGATACAATGGTTTGGGCCGGCCTGCACCTTCCGGTTTTTCCGCGCCGACCCGCGCGACCGTCGCAATATCGAAACGGTCCCGTCCTTCAAATCCGCCCTCTCCCTTGACCGGGGAGTGCTCGGCCCACGAGCCAGTCGCGGCCGCAGCCAGCTTCTCCACGAGTTTCGAGACGTCCTCCGGCGAAAGCGCGGCAGGTTCGCTGAGCGGCAGACCATCGGCGGCAAAGGCCTGAGCGTAGACCTCGTTGCGCTTGGCATCCATGGCCGCCACAACCGGTTTGCCCGGATGATCGGCAAGGTAGCCGCGCGCCAGCGTTTCCAGGGTCGTCACGCCGACCGATTCGACGCCCAGCGCGAGTGCCAGACCGCGGGCAGCAGCAACGCCGACCCGAATTCCGGTAAATGAACCGGGGCCGATCACCACGGCAACGCGCTCCACGGCATCGAGGGACAGATTGGCGGCGGCAAGCGCTGCGTCGATCACGGCCATCAGCCGTTCTGCATGGCCTTTGCCGATCGTTTCGGTAACCGCCGACAGAATCTGCTCCGCTGCACTGTCATAGAGCGCAGCGGAGCAATCCACTCCGGCGGTATCGATAGCCAAGACGATCATGAAAGTGCCGGCGAAGCGCTCAGAGGGCTTCAACCGCCTGCACTTCGGGAACGAAATGGCGCAGCAGGTTCTGCACGCCGTGCTTCAGTGTTGCCGTCGAGGACGGGCAACCGGAGCATGCACCCTTCATGTTGAGGTAGACCGTTCCGTCGCGATAACCCTTGAAGGTGATGTCGCCACCATCCTGGGCGACCGCCGGGCGGACACGGGTTTCGAGCAATTCCTTGATGGTGGCGACGACGGTTTCGTCATCCTCGTCAAAGAATTCACCTTCCTGGTCAAGCGCCTCGGCGAGCGTCGAGGTGCCGCCCATGACCGGCTGGCCGGACATGAAATGCTCCATGATCGAACCGAGGATCGCCGGCTTCAGGTGCTGCCATTCGGCATTTTCCTTGGAGACCGTGATGAAATCGTAGCCGAAATAGACACCGGACACGCCGCTGATCCCAAAGAGACGCGAGGCGAGCGGAGAGGCTTCCGCCTCGTCGGCGTTACGGAAATCAGCGGTTCCGCGCTCCATGACCACCTTGCCGGGCAGGAACTTGAGCGTCGCCGGATTCGGCGTGGCTTCCGTCTGAATAAACATCTCGTTTCTCCCGGGGGCGTGGCGCCCGCCAATTTAGAATTCTTCAAAAGAAGATAAGCCGGATCAGCTTTTCGTTCAAGTGCGCATTTGCCCTTCGAAGGTCAAGGGCGGCATCAGGCAAGCGCGTCGATTTCCTCGTCGGTCAGCGTATCCGGCAGGACCGTCACGGGGATCGGGAAGGTCGCGCCGCGGCCGGCGACGGCGGAAACCAGCGGTCCCGGTCCTTCCTTGGCGGAAGCCGCGGCGAGAACCAGGATCGCAATATCCCGGTCCTCCTCGACGAGCTGGTTGATCTGTTCGGGGGCGCTTCCCTCGCGAATGACGATTTCCGGATCGATGCCGATCGTCTCGCGCACCCTCTGGGCGGCCTTGGCCATGACGGCTTCCGCCTCCTCGCGGGCTTCGGCGCGCATGATCTGTTCGACGCCAAGCCACTGCTGAAAATCCCCTTCCGGAATCACGAAGAGGAGCACGAGGCCACCATTGGAATTCTTGGCGCGGCGGCCGGCATAGTGGACGGCCTTTTCGCATTCCGGCGTCGCATCGATGACCGCCATGAATTTGCGCCTATGCCCTTCAAGTCGAGAAAGCCGTTTCGAAACCATGTCCGCCCCCTTCGCTCGCATCTACTCGACCGCCGCGGTCGTGATGCGGAACTTAAAACCTTCGACGGAAAATGAAAACCCGCCACGAAACCGTGGCGGGTATGCAATCCCGGCAGACCTCGGTTCAGCGCAGGAAACCGACGATATCGAAGACGTCAGCCATGACCTTTCCGGCACGGGCGCGGGCACGTTCCCCGCCATCCCGGAGGATCGCGTCGATATGCGACGTATCGTCCAGCAGGCGGCGCATCTCGCCCGAGATCGGCGACAGGACGTGAACGGCGAGATCAGCAAGCGCCGGCTTGAAGACCGAGAACTGCTGGCCGCCGAATTCGGCAAGCACATCCGCCTTCGTCCTGTCTGCGAGCGCGGCATAGATGCCGACGAGGTTGTCGGCTTCCGGCCGGTCCTTGAGACCTTCGATTTCGCCCGGCAGGCCTTCCGGATCGGTCTTGGCCTTGCGGATCTTCCTGGCGATGTCGTCAGCGTCGTCCATCAGGTTGATGCGCGACAGGTCCGACGGATCGGATTTCGACATCTTCTTGGTGCCGTCGCGCAGCGACATGACGCGCGGCGCCGGCCCATCGATCAGCGGCTCGACCAGCGGGAAGTAGCCGTGGATCTTCTCCTCGCCGACCACCATGTCGACGCCGGTGCCGGTCGCGCGGATCTTTTCCTGGAAGTCTATGTTGAACTTCTGGGCGATGTCGCGGGCAAGTTCCAGGTGCTGCTTCTGGTCGTCGCCGACCGGCACATGGGTGGCGCGGTAAACGAGAATGTCGGCCGCCATCAGGCTCGGATAGGCAAGCAGACCGAGCGAAGCATTCTCGCGGTCCTTGCCTGCCTTGTCCTTGAACTGCGTCATGCGGTTCATCCAGCCGATGCGGGCAACGCAGTTGAAGATCCAGGCGAGCTCCGCATGCTGCGGCACGGCCGACTGGTTGAAGACGATATGCTTCTTCGGGTCGATGCCCGAAGCGATGAAGGCAGCGGCGATCGAGCGGATCTGGCCGCGCAGGTCATCGTGGACGAGCTGGGCGGTGATCGCATGCAGGTCGACGACGCAGTAGATGCAGTCGTTGTTTTCCTGCAATGCGACGAACTTGCGGATCGCGCCGAGATAGTTGCCGAGATGGAGATTGCCAGTCGGCTGAACGCCGGAAAAGACAAGCGGCTTAAAGGTATTCGTATTCATATCGTCCTCGATTAGGCTTGTGGAGGGCCCCAGACCCGAAGGGTCATGTTGCTAACGGCCGGGCTTATGCACGGGCGACGAGGCGCAATCAAGGGCTTACGCGACCCTGTGCTCAATCAAATCCCAGGTGTTGCCGTAGGGATCGGCAAAAACGGCCACGGTGCCGTAGATTTCCCGCCGCGGCTCTTCCAGAAACCGGACTCCCTTTGCAATCATGGCAGCACGGTCGTGGGCAAAATCATCCGTCTTGAGGAAGAAGCCGACCCGGCCGCCCGTCTGGTTGCCGATCGCCGATTTCTGTTTTTCCGTCGCGGCCTGAGCGAGCAGCAGGGCCGCGCCCTCCCCTCCCTTCGGCCTCACCACGACCCAGCGCTTGCCGTCCGGCTGCGGCGTGTCTTCCAGGCATTCGAAACCGAGCGAACTGCAATAGAAATCCCTGGCACGGTCGTAATCATCGACGACGAGGGTGACGAGGAAGAGGGATTGGCTGGGCATGGCGGCTTCCTGTGAAGTGGACAAAGGCGACGATAGATACACTACGCCCTTGGCGACAGTCGGAATTTCAAGTTCGGCCGGGACACGTCGGGTGCCTTGATTTAAGTTTTTATAAGTGACACACGACGTGTCCCGTTCAGTGTTCTTGTGCTGCGCAACTCCGGTTCCTCTGCGGCGATATGGTCTTACGTCCTTGCAGATGCCATACCGGGTTGGGTGCGACACACGCACGCCCCGCCTTGAGGCGAGAGGGGGACCATTTTCTGCGCAGCCCCTGACGACCCGCCTGCATCAACGGCAGACCGAAAGGGCACCGGTCCCATCTCGCCGGCGATGCTTGAACCGGTGTAGCCGAAACGGGACGCGAAGATTGTAGGCATGGGTTGAAAGGGCGGGGATGAACGGGAGTGATTTTTCCTGTCGATTTTTGCCAAGGTCTTGACTTGCCTCGTCTCACCCCCCTCTGCCCTACCGGGCATCTCCCCCACAGGTGGGGAGATCGAATGGACGCACCGGCTTCCCCAAACAACTCCGGTGCAGCTCTGCGAGCCATTGCTTTGGTAGAAAGGTCAGGCCGCTTGTGATCCCCCCTTGTGGGGGAGATGCCCGCCCTTCGACAGGCTCACGAGGCAGACGGGGCGGCCTGGTTGATGCGGGAAGCCTTTTATCTGGATCTCCGATCAAGCCTGAAAGTGGGCGAAAATACACCAATCCCTGCGGGAGCCTGCTACCGCTTTCGACATAGCTTCGACACTCAAATAGCAAAATTCTACTCCTCCCTCCTCAGAAAGATTAATGGATGTTAGCTATTTAGGCAGGCATTTTCCCAATTTTGAGCAAAAGCCTCCTTATTCACGCCTCTTTTAGAAAAGAAATACCCGCCGAACATCACGGTTAACCGGTCATGAAGACCGGTCTTTTCGGGGGATGACCCATGCGCATGATTTTTCGCGTCGCGCTTGCCTGCCTTCTGGCATTCGGCCTCAATGCCAATGCCCAAGCAGAAGCCGGCCAAAGCCAGAAACGCCGTGGCTCATCTTTCAAACACGACTACTCGGCCTTCTACACGGTCCAGCGGGTCAGCGTCCGGACAGGCTGCTTTCCCGAAAAGCTCGGAGCCATCCTCGCCCACATCGCCAAGCAGACCGGCCGAAAGCCAATGGTAACATCCGGCCACCGGCCGCATTCCGGCAGATCACAGCACAGCCGCTGCTATGCCGCCGATATCCGCGTTCCGGGCGTTTCGGAGAAGAGGATCCTTGCCGCGGCCGCCACCGCGCCGGGCATCGGCGGCATCGGCCGCTACTGCAACGGCATCGTGCATGTTGACATCGGTCCGAAGCGGACCTGGGCACATTGTGGCGGGGGGAAGGGCCTTGCCAGCCTCAAACGCCGCAGCCGTTCCTAAGATATAAGCCAGACGAGCGCTACTCGCTCGGCTTCGGCCTGCGCTTCAGATTGCGCCTGATCATGCCCATGTCGGCGCCGCCGATCAGGAAAGCGCAAGCGAAATACACGACCATTGCAAGCCCCAGAAGGCAGCCGAGTGCCATGACCTGCTGAAGAAGCGAGACCTCCGGCTGCAGCCACGGGCCGGTATAGCGCAGCGCATAGACGAGCGCCGCCGACATGATGCCGGCCGAAACGAGAAGCAGGCCGACGCGTTTCGCAAGCCCCCATTCCCATACGAGATCGCCGCGCCACAAAAGCGTCGAGAAGAGCAGGACCGTGTTGGTCCAGCCGGCGGCCGCCTCGGCGGTGGCGATGCCACGTTCCGCAATCAGCGGAAAGAGCGAGATCGCCAGTCCCGAATTGATCACGACCGAGATCATGGTGAAGCGCATCGGCGTTTTCGTATCCTCGCGGGCATAGAAGGCCGGCTGCAGCGCCTTGATCAGCACGAAGCCCGGCAGGCCGATGCCGTAAATGGCGAGGATCGCGGCGACGACCGAGGTGTTTTCCGCCGAGAACGCGCCGTGCTCGTAAAGCACGCGGATGATCGCATCGGACAGTATCCAGAGGCCGGCGGCGGCCGGCAGCGTCAGGAACAGCACGAATTCGATCGAGCGGTTCTGGATATTGGCGGCCTCGCGCATGTGGCCGCCCTTGAGGGCCCTTGAAAGTTCCGGCAAAAGCACGACGCCGACCGCGACACCGACGACGCCGAGCGGAAGCTGGTAGATCCGATCGGCATATTGAAGGGCTGCAATCGCACCTTCCTTTCCGGACGCGATCGCCTGGCCGATGATCTGGTTGATCTGAGTGATGCCGCCGGTGACGGCGGCTGGCACCGCCAGCACCAGCAGGCGCTTGACGTTCGGCGTCATCCTCGGGCGGCGGAGACCGATATTGATGCCCGCATGCCGCACCCCGACATAAACGACGGCAAGCTGCAACAGACCGGCCGCAAGCACGCTCCAGGAAAGATACCAGGCGATCGTCAAAGGATCGGCACCGATCCACAGCCCGTAGAAGAGCGCGCCGATCATCACCACGTTCAGGAAAACCGGCGCGATGGCGGCCGCGAAGAAGTGGTGCAGCGAGTTCAGCATGCCGCTCATCATCGCCGTCAGCGACATGCACATCAGATAGGGGAACATCACTGCCGCCATGCGGATGGTGATGGAGGTCTTTTCCGCATCATCGGCGAAGCCCGGTGCGATGATCCATTGCACCAGCCAGGGCATCAAAAGCTCCATGACGATGGTGATCAGCATCAGCGCGGAGAAGAGGACGCCGAAGACTTCCTCGGAAAAGCGTTTGGCGCCCTCGACGCCGTTCGCCTCGATCTCCTTGGAAAACAGCGGCACGAAGGCGGCGTTGAACGCGCCTTCGGCGAACAGCCGGCGGAAGAGGTTCGGGAAACGGAAGGCGGCATAAAACACATCCGCCATTGGCCCGGTGCCGAGGGCCGCCGCCATCAGCGTCTCGCGGGCGAAGCCGAAGATGCGGCTGCCGAGCGTCGCGCCGCCGACGGTCGCGAATTTCTTGACGAGGCTCATGGGGCTAAACCCATATTTGTACGCAAAGCAGAAAAAAATGCGGCTTTTACACCCCCCTCTGACCTGCCGGGCATCTCCCCCACAAGGAGGGAGATCGGCTGGGTGCACCGACTTCCCCAAACAAGCGACGCTGCTATTTGCAAGATGGTCAGCGAGATAGGAAGGTCGGCCCGCTTGTGATCTCCCCCCTTGTGGGGGAGATGCCCGGCAGGGCAGAGGGGGGTACAATTGTCCGCCGAGGAGATCACGCGCTGGCCTTGGCCTTGCGGGCCTGCGGCTGTGGTGCCGGCACGGAAGCCTGTTCAGGGTTCGGCGCGGGCGCGATGATGCCGGCCGGCATGCCGCTTCGAAGCTCGTCCTCCTGTTCGGCCATGACCGCCTTCAGCCTTGCGGAAATATTGCCCTGGCGGTTCTCATTCACGACCTTCTGGCCGACCAGGTCGGTGACGTAGAAGGTATCGATGACCTTCTCGCCGAAAGTGGTGATGCGTGCCGAATGAATGTCGAGCGAGAGATCCGCCAGAACCGCCGTGATATCGGCCAGCAGGCCGGTACGGTCCAGGCATTCCACCTCTATGACCGTGAACTTGTTCGACAAGCCGTTCGAGATGATGACCGAGGGCGGAATCACGAAGGTCTTGTTGCGCTTGCGGGACTTGGCGCGCGTCGCAATGACTTCCGGCAGGCGTTTCTTTCCCGACAGTACGTCCTCGATCATCCGGCTGATCGTACCGGCGCGGCGCAACTCGTCCTCGTCGACGGCAAACTCGCGGTTGACGAGGATGGTGTCCAGGGCCCGGCCATCCGTCGTGGTGAAGATCTGCGCATCGGCGATATTGGCGCCGGCCGCAGCGCAGGCCCCGGCAATGATCGACAGGAGGCGCGGATGGTCGGGAGCAAGCACCGTGATCTCGGTGATGGCGTGGAAACTGTCCGTGCGCACCATGGTGGCGAGAGCCTGATCGGCCTTATCCGCATCGCGGATGAATTTCGCGTGTCGGACCTGGTCTTCCAGCGAGACCGACAGCAGGTAGGGCTGGTAGTGTAGCTTCGAATAGGTGCGGCGATCCTTCTGGCTCCAGTCGGAAAGCGCCTTGAAGAGCTCTTCCTCGGCAAGCTTGGCGCGCTCCTTGCGGGAGACTTCCGAAAAGCCGCCCGAAAGCAGGAGTTCCGTCTCATAGTAAAGCGTGCGCAGCAACTGGCCCTTCCAGCCGTTCCACACACCCGGGCCGACGGCGCGGATATCGCAGATCGTCAGGATCAGGAGCAGCTTCAGCCGGTCCATCGACTGCACCTTCTCGGCGAAGTCCGTGATCGTCTTGCGGTCGTGCAGGTCGCGGGTCTGGGCGGTCATGGACATCAGGAGATGTTCCTCGATCAGCCAGACGACCAGCTCGGTCTGCTTCGGATTGAGACCGAGACGCGGGCAGAGCTTGCGCGCGATGCGGGCTCCGGCGATCGAATGATCCTCCTGGCGGCCCTTGGCGATATCGTGCAGCAGCACCGCCACATAAAGCACCGTGCGGTCCTCGATACCCGGCATCAGCTTGTTCGACAGCGGATGGATGTCCGCCGTCTTGCCCTGATCGACCTCCGAAAGCGCCTCGACGGACCGGATCAGGTGCTCATCGACCGTATAGTGATGATACATGTTGAACTGCATCATCGCGACGACCTTGCCGAATTCCGGGATGAAGCGGCCAAGTACCCCAGCCTCGTTCATGCGGCGCAGCATCAGCGCCGGATCGCGGCGCGAGGTCAGTATGGAAAGAAAGAGCCGGTTCGCCTCCTCGTTCTCGCGCACGTCGTTATCGATCAGCGAGAGCGAACGGGTCATGTGTTTGAGCGCATCGGGATGCAGCTCGAGTCCGTTGATGTCCGCGACGTGGAAGAAGCGTATGATATTGACGGGGTCGCGCCTGAAGACGTCCGGGGCAGCAAGCGTGATGCGGCCGCGATCCTCTACGAAATCCAGCGTGCCGGGGATCTTGCGGAGCCGCTTGGTGAAGCGGGAAATGACGCGCTGGGTAAGCCCCGGCGCGGCCTTGGCCTGCTCATCCTCGAGTGCGGCGCAGAGGATGCGCGTCAGGTCGCCGACGTTCTTGGCGACCAGGAAGTAGTGCTTCATGAAGCGCTCGACGGCGGAAAGGCCGGGGCGCGTGTGGTACCCCAGGCTTTCTGCAATCTCCCGCTGGATATCGAAGGAAAGCCGTTCCTCCGCCTTTCCGGTCAGAAAATGCATCTGGCAGCGCACGGCCCAGAGGAAGTCATCCGCCTTTTCGAACAGCCGCCATTCCTCGCGGGACAGCACGCCGAGCTTGACGAGATCGGCCGTGTCACGCACCCGGTAGTAATATTTGGCGATCCAGAAGAGCGTGTGGAGGTCGCGCAAGCCCCCCTTGCCCTCCTTGACGTTCGGCTCGACGAGATAGCGGGTGTCGCCCGCCTTCTGGTGGCGCTGGTCGCGTTCGGCAAGCTTGGCGGCGATGAATTCAGGCCCGGTGTCGGCGACGATTTCCCGGTCGAAACGGGTCTGCAGCTCCTCCACCAGCGCCTGTCTGCCGCAGATGCGGCGGGTTTCGAGGATCGCCGTGCGGATCGTCATGTCCGTCCTGGACAGGCGGATGCATTCCTCGACGGTGCGGGTCGCATGGCCGACCTTGAAGCCCATGTCCCACAGGATGTAGAGCAGGAACTCGACCGCCTTGCGCATGTTGTCGGTATTCTTTTCCGGCAGCAGGAAGAGAAGATCGATGTCCGAGCCGGGCGCCAGCGTGCCGCGGCCATAACCGCCGACGGCCGCCACGGCGATATCGTGGCTCTCCGGATAAAGGCCCTCCGCAATCGTCTCATGCAGGATGCAGATGAGTTCGTCCTGGAGCCAGGAAATGCGGCGGGCGCAATTCAGGCCGCTGCCGTCGCTCGCCAGCAATTCGCGCGCCTTCTGGCGGCCCTCAACGCTCGCCCGGCGCAGGACCGCCAGGAGGGCCGTGCGCAATTCGAGCTGCGGGCGCTCCTTGTCCTTGACGATCGCACAGCATTCGGCCCGAAGACGGGCCACATCGAGAAGTTCGGAAAAATCGATATCGTGTCTGGCCATGTTATCCTGCCGGTGCCGGCCTGCGGTGGCAGGCTATAGCGATTTTAAGGCACCTTGACCAACGATTATCATCGCCAGCCGTTTCAAAGTTGTTTCTTCGGGCGACGAAGTTCAAGTCTCCGCCTTCGCTACATTGTCTCCCTGCCCCCTTGCCCGGTATTGCGCCGGGCTCATGCCGGTGACGCGGCGGAATTCGCGATTAAAGTTCGATTTCGTCGAAAAGCCGGCATCGAGCATGATCCGTGTCACGGTACCTTCGGTTTCCCGCAAAAGGCGGCAGGCTTCGGCAATCCGCCGGTTGTTGACGAATTGCGAGACGTTGAGGCCCGTCGCACGGTTGACGGCGGCGGAGACATCACGGGCGGGAAGGCCGGCCCGGCGGGCGAGCTTGGCAAGGCTCAGGTCCTCGTTCCTGTAAAGCCCCCGCTCGTCGAGGGCGGCCTCCACGCGGGCGAGAACGGCGCGGTCCTCCTCCGTCGGCTGCGAGGCGACGGGGCGACTCGTCGCGGAAAAATCCGGCGCGAAATAGTAGACAAGCACTGCGGCGATCGCGGCGATATTCATCAGGCCGACCACCAACGGTACGTTCCCGGGACCATAAACGTCGGTGTAAAAGGCAAGGGCTGCATCGCTGACCGCAAAGAAGAGCATGAGACCGGCCGTCAGGCGCGCCGCACGCAGCGCCGGGCGCATGCGCTGGAGCGAGGCTTCCGCCATCACCTCCTCATCGCCGTCTGACACCGTCAGACGCCACAACGCCGCGCCATAAGCCAGGAAAACCGCAAGCAGCAGCAGATCAACGAGATCGCGGAAGAACGCCACCGAGACGGCGACCGCCAGAGGCGGCAGGCTGTGAAGCCAGGCCCTCGAAAGGGGCTTCGAGGTCAGGCCGCGGAAAGCCAGAAAGGCCAGCGGCGCCATGATGGACGCCGAAACCGGCAGAAAGGGTGCCAACCATTCGACGCCGTAACCGAAGCGGAGGCCGATGCCGACGCCCTGCAAGGCATAGAGGACGAGGAAAGCGTAGAAGTAGCGCCGGGTTCCGGGGACCTCGACGCCCTTCAGGCTGCGGTAAAGCGTCAGCGCAAAGACGAGGCCGGCAAGGAAGGGCAAGGGAATGGAAGGCAAGCGGATACCCGACGAGAGCGGCCTCAATCACAATTTTCGAAGGCCCATAGCATGTTCAGGGCCGAAAGGCATGAGGATTGAGATATTGATCTGACTCTCCGAAAGGCACTGCCGCACAGACAGAGATCGCCATATGTTAAAAGGAGGTCCTGCCAAGACGCGCCTCAGCCTCCCGCCCGAGACCGGCGATAAAATCCTCCAGTCCGTCGCCCCTCACATCGACAAACCTGCCTTCATCCAGATCGGTAAAGCCTTTTCGAGCTGCCTCCCGCAATTGAATCAGGCGCAACTCTTCGCACAGAACTTCGCTGGCATTCTGATATTGGTCGGACTTCACCAGTCGGTCAGTGTCTTCTTTTTTCATGTTTGGTCGGTACGATGCTACGTATGGACATGGATTCTGTACGCTCAACAAGTACACTTGAAACATAACGCCGACGGCATGAATGGCCAACTGCTATCGACGCTCGATCACCGATATCAGATCGCCAATCCCAACCAAGTGCGCGATTTTCCCGTTCATATAGCTCAAAGAGATACGGCCGTGTTCATCGTCGTAGGTGCTTATGCACTCTTCTGCAAGAAAGACACGGAAATCCCTTTGATAAGCGTCTATCGCGGCCGTCCGGATACAAGCGTGCGTGTTGATACCGCAAAGAACGAGATCAGTAGCGCCCAGCTCTGCCAGAAGTTCGTCCAGATTGGTGCCGAAGAACGCACTGTATCGTTTCTTGATGACGGTTATGTCGGACGCACTCCATAAAAGATCCGGATGTAATTGAGCGCCTTGCGTACCCTGAATAGCAAGCCGAACATTCTTCTCGCGCATCTCCGGAAACGCATCGCTCAGGTCGGGACGGAATTCGTTTCGGACCCAAATAACCGGAAGCTGCCTTCGCTTGAAGTTTTCAACGAGTTTGTTGGTGTTCCCGACGAGCTCTTTCAAAGCCTCGGGCTCCCAAGAACCGAGATAGTCCCTGATCATATCGATCACGATGAGGCATGGCTTGTTCATGCACCAGCCGTACCGCCTTCCGACTTCACTTTTGTGACATGCCAGCGCAATCCGACATGCCTTGCCGGAGTCTAGAGCTGCTTCTTCAGCGCGTAGAGCGCGTCGAGCGCCTCGCGCGGGGTCATGTCGTCGGGGCTGAGCGCCTTCAGCGCCTCCTCGACCTTGGACGGGCCGGCCCGTTTTGTTTCCTCGCGGCGCACCGCGACCTGGAAGAGCGGCAGGTCGTCGATCAACTGGCTCGCCGGGTTCTTGCGGTCGGAATCTTCCAGCTTGGTCAGCACGTCGCGGGCTCGGGCGACGACCGAATCTGGAAGGCCGGCAAGCCGCGCGACCTGGATGCCGTAGGAGCGGTCGGCAGCACCCGGCCCGACCTCGTGCAGGAAGATCACCTCGCCGTCCCATTCCTTGACCCGCATCGTTGCGTTGGAAAGCCGGTTGAGCTTTTCCGACAGCACGGTCAGTTCGTGGAAATGGGTAGCGAAAAGGCCCCGGCAGCGGTTGCCCTCATGCAGGTGTTCGACCGCCGCCCAAGCGATCGACAGGCCGTCGAAGGTCGCCGTGCCGCGGCCGATCTCGTCCAAAATGACCAGCGAACGATCCGTCGCCTGATTCAAAATCGCCGCCGTCTCAACCATTTCGACCATGAAGGTGGAGCGGCCGCGCGCCAGATCGTCGGAGGCGCCGACGCGGGAGAACAGCCGGTCGACGATGCCGATATGAGCAGACGTGGCCGGCACGAAGGAACCCATCTGCGCCAAAATGGCGATCAGCGCGTTCTGGCGCAGGAAGGTCGATTTACCGCCCATGTTCGGGCCGGTCAGAAGCCAGAGCGCGCCGAATTCGCCATCCCCATGCGGGGAAAGATCGCAGTCGTTGGCGATGAACGGGCCCGAAGACTGGCGGCGCAGCGCCTGCTCGACGACCGGATGGCGGCCGCCCTCGATCGCAAACATGCGGGAGCCATCCACCACCGGGCGGCGGTAATTCCATTCTTCCGCCAGCATGGCGAGGCCCGCCGCGACATCGATGACGGCGAGCGCCCGGGCGCCGGCCTTGATCGCCTCGGCCTCGGAAATCACGGCCTCGACCATCCGGTCGAAGGCTTCGAGCTCGATCGTCAACGCCCGGTCGGCGGCGTTGGCAATGCGGCTTTCGAGATCGGCAAGCTCGGTGGTGGTGAAGCGCATGGCATTCGCCATGGTCTGGCGATGGATGAAGCGCGCCTTGCCCTCGACCGTGTCGGTCATCGTGCCGGAATTGCCGGCGGTCACCTCGATGAAATAGCCGAGCACATTGTTGTGCTTGATCTTCAGCGACTTGATGCCGGTCTCTTCCGCATATTGAAGCTGCAACCCGGCAATGACCTTGCGGGACTGGTCGCGCAAGGCACGCACCTCGTCCAATTCGGAAACGGCACCTTCCGCCAGGAACCCGCCGTCACGCTTCAGGAGCGGCAATTCCCCGGCGAGCATGTTGCCCAGCATGGATTCCAGATGCAGCGGCAGGGCTTTCAGGTCCGCCAGCGCCTCACCAAGCTCCTGCGGCAGCATGGCGCGATCGAGGAACGTCGTGACGCCGCGCGCCGCTTCGAGGCCCTGCAGGATCGAACCGAGGTCACGCGGACCGCCGCGATCCAGCGCCAGGCGAGAGAGCGCGCGCGGCATGTCCGGCACGTGCTTCAAAGCCGACCGCAACTCGCTGCAGAGGCCCGGCTCCTCCAGCAGGAAGGAAACCGAGTCGAGACGGCGATTGATTCGATCAGGATCGGTCAGCGGCGACATCAGCCGCTCGGCGAGCAGGCGGGCGCCGCCTCCGGTGACCGTCCGGTCGATCGCCTTCAGAAGCGTGCCGTCGCGCTCGCCGGAGAGCGTCTTCGTGAGTTCCAGATTGCCGCGCGTTGCCGGATCGATGAAGAGGGTCGAGGCGCCGCTTTCCCGCTCCGGCCGGCCGAGCGGCGGGCGTTCGGCGATCTGGGTTTTCTCGACATAGGCAACGGCAGCCGCGGCGGCAGCCAGTTCCGCACGGGAAAAGGTGCCGAACCCATCGAGCGTGCCAACGCCGAAATAACGGGCTATGCGGCCTTCGGCGCTGGCGCTGTCAAAGAGCACCGACGGCTGCGGCACGGCCACCTTGCCGAGGACGTCGAAAACGGGCTTCAGCTCCGGATCGTGGAAAGTCGTGTCGGCCAAAATCAGCTCACGCGGATCGATGCGCAGGATGTCCGCCAGCAACCGTGAGGCGTCGGTCTCCGCCAGCCGGAAGACACCCGTGGAGATGTCGATCCAGGCGAGCGCCATCTGCGCTTCGGAAGAGCCGCGGATGCGGGCGAGCGCCATGAGATAGTTCGATTCCGAGGCGACGAGCAGCTTTTCTTCGGTGATCGTGCCCGGTGTGACGAGACGCACGACATCGCGCTTCACCACCGATTTCGAACCGCGCTTCTTGGCCTCCGCCGGGTCTTCCACCTGCTCGCAGACCGCGACGCGGAAGCCGAGCGCGATGAGCTTCTGGAGATAGTCGTCCGCCGCGTGTACCGGCACGCCGCACATGGGGATATCCTGCCCCATATGCTGGCCGCGCTTCGTGAGCGTTATGCCGAGCGCTCGGGAGGCTTCCACCGCATCCTCGAAAAAGAGCTCGTAGAAATCGCCCATGCGATAAAAGAGCAGCGAACCGGGATTGTTCGCCTTGATCTCGATATACTGCTCCATCATCGGCGTCGCCGATGCACGGCTTTCTTCCGAGGCGAGCTCGGCGGCGTTCAGGGCTTCGATGGAGAATCTTTCAAACTGGGTCACGGAACCGAATTTTTGTTGCGCAAGGGAGTTGACGACACTATCGATGTTGGCCCCTGAAAGACAACATCTGCCGCGGCCTTAAAGACGGCTGCCCACAAAAAGCTGGAGGAGACATGCCTGCCAACGACAAGGCCGCCCGGACGCGCGCATCGGTGACCGAACAGGAAGCGCTCGATTTCCATTCGGAAGGCCGGCCCGGAAAGCTGGAAATCAACCCCACGAAGCCGATGGCGACGCAGCGGGATCTTTCGCTCGCCTATTCGCCGGGCGTTGCGGTGCCGGTAAAGGCAATCGCCGCAGACCCCGCAACGGCCTACGACTACACGACCCGTGGCAACATGGTGGCCGTCATTTCCAACGGCACCGCGATCCTCGGCCTCGGCAATCTCGGCGCTCTCGCCTCCAAGCCGGTCATGGAAGGCAAGTCGGTTCTCTTCAAGCGCTTTGCCGACGTCGATTCGATCGACCTCGAAGTCGATACCGAGAATGTCGATGAGTTTATCAACTGCGTGCGCTTTCTCGGCCCTTCCTTCGGCGGTATCAACCTGGAGGACATCAAGGCGCCGGAGTGCTTCATCATCGAAAGCCGGCTCCGGGAACTGATGGACATCCCGGTCTTCCACGACGACCAGCATGGGACCGCGATCATCGCTGCCGCGGGCCTGATCAATGCGCTGGAACTCACCGGACGGGATCTCAAAACCACAAAGCTCGTCTGCAACGGCGCGGGCGCTGCGGCAATCGCCTGCGTCGAACTCATCAAGGCGATGGGCTTCAATCAGGACAACATCATCCTCTGCGACACCAAGGGCGTGATCTACCAGGGACGTACCGAGGGGATGAACCAGTGGAAATCGGCGCACGCGGTCAAGACGACCAAGCGGACGCTGGAAGAAGCCATGAAGGGCGCCGACGTGGTGTTTGGCCTTTCCCAGAAAGGTGCGTTCACCGAAGAAATGATCCGCTCCATGGCGGACAAGCCGATCATCTTCGCCATGGCGAACCCCGACCCGGAAATCACTCCGGAAGAAGTCGCCCGTATCCGCGACGACGCGATCATGGCGACCGGGCGTTCCGATTATCCGAACCAGGTCAACAACGTGCTCGGCTTTCCCTATATCTTCCGTGGTGCGCTCGACGTGCGTGCTTCGCAGATCAATGACGCGATGAAGATCGCCGCCGTCCACGCACTCGCCAATCTCGCCCGCGAGGACGTGCCGGACGACGTCGCCGCCGCCTATCAGGGCAACCGGCCGCGCTTCGGTGCGCAGTACATCATCCCGGTTCCTTTCGATCCGCGCCTCATCTCGGCGATCCCGGTCGCCGTCGCTGAGGCGGCGATGGAAAGCGGCGTGGCGCGCAAAAACATCACCAACCTTGCCGCCTATGCCGCCGAGCTTTCCGCCCGCCGCGATCCGATCGCCGCCACGACGCAAGGCATCTACGAGCGGGTACGGCGCTTCCCGAAACGGGTCGTCTTCGCCGAGGCCGAGGAAGAGCAGGTCATGCGCGCGGCGATCTCCTTCTGCCATCAGGGGCTTGGGACCGCCATCCTGCTCGGCCGCGACGACGTGATCCGCGCAACGGCGGAGAAGGCCGGCATCGATCTCGACCGGCCGGGCATCGAGATCGTCAATGCCCGCCTCTCGAACCGCGTCGAAGCCTATATCGACCACCTCTATGCCCGCCTGCAGCGCCAGGGCTTCCTCTACCGCGACGTGCAGCGCCTCATCCATAACGACCGCAACCATTTCGCCGCGACCATGGTGGCGGTGGGCGACGCGGATGCGATGGTGACAGGCACGACCCGCAATTATGCCACAGCGCTTGCCGACGTCAGCCGCTGCATCGACGCCAAGCCGGGCCACAAGGTAATCGGGGTTTCGATCGTGATCGCCCGCGGCCGCACGATCTTCGTGGCGGACACCGCCGTGCACGACATGCCGAATGCCGAAGACCTTGCCGATATCGCGGTCGAGGCCGCACGGGTCGCAAAGCGCATGGGCTACGAGCCCCGCATCGCCATGCTTGCCTATTCGACCTTCGGCCAGCCGATCGGCGAACGTTCGGAGCGGGTGCGCGAGGCAGTGAAAATCCTCGACCACCGGCGCGTCGATTTCGAATATGACGGCGAAATGGCGGCCGACGTGGCGCTCAACCCGCACCGGATGGAGCAGTATCCGTTCTGCCGGCTTTCCGGCACGGCCAACGTGCTCGTCATGCCGGCGATCCATTCCGCCTCGATCTCGACGCGCATGCTGCAGGAACTCGGCGCCTCCACCGTGATCGGTCCGCTGCTCGTTGGCCTCGACAAATCGGTGCAGATCACCTCGATGGGCGCCAAGGACAGCGATATCGTCAACATGGCGGCGATCGCGGCCTATAACGCGGGGACGTGAGAGGCGGTATCCAGCAAAAGGCCGGGACGGTTATAGCGCTCCGGCCTTTTTGAACATCGGATATGAATTCATGCGCAACTCTGTTGGCGGAAACGGTTGGATCCGTCAGCTCGCGAAGCGGCCGGCGTCGGCGCCATAATAATTGATGTAGCGGTCCGAGATCGCGGCGATCGGCAGCACGACCAGCACATCGGTCGTGTTGAAGGCCCGGTCGACGACCGCGCCGTCGCCGATCATCGCGCCGAGGCGCAGATAACCCTTGATCAGCGGCGGCAGCGCCGATAGCGCCTTGCGGGTGTTGATCCCTTCCAGCGGCATCAGATTCATCTCTTGATGGAGTTCCGGCCGAGCGGAAACAGCCCATTCGCCCTTGGTCAGGACCGTATGATACAGGAAGGAAAGAGCCAGCGCATGTTCTTCCGGCACCACGCCCGGGAAGGAGGCGCAACCGAACATGGCGTTCATGCCGTGCTTCAGCGAATAGGCCCAGTTGCCCTGCCAGAGCAGTTCCACCGTTCGCTTGGTACGGTAGTCCGGCAGCACGCAGGAGCGGCCGAGCTCCATGAACTGCTTGTCCGGGTGACGGGCAAGCAGCGGTTCGATATCGAACTCGGAGGCTGAATAGAAACCACCATTGGCGAGCGCCACTTCCTGCCTGAGCAGGCGGTAGGTGCCGACGATCTGATCTTCGATATCGCCCTCGATCGCATTGTCGATGACCAGAAGATGATCACAGATCGCGTCATAGGCATCGACATCGCGGTGGAGGCGCATGGCATCCGGATTGAGCGTCGCGTTCATCTCTTCGACAAAGACGCGATAGCGGACGGCCTGCGCGGCATCGATCTCGCGCTCGCTACGGGCGAGCCGAGTTTCGAGCGTGCCTATTCGGCCGAACACATCGCCGTTATCCGGAGTAGGGGCCGGTGCCTGGTTTGTTTCAGGGGTCACTTCACGGTTCAGGAGTTCAATTGCCATGGTGATTCGTCCCGTACCGGTTGGATCACCACCATAAATCACGTCTCCACGACAGGAACGTGACAACTTCTGTCACAATATGGTCCGCCGATGATCGCGTCAACGGACCTGTTGACGTTCGGAGCCAAGAATGCCCAGAGCCCCGATTTCCTCCACAAGCTTCACGGGGTCAATCGGCTTGCCGAGCACGCGGCTCGCGCCGCTGAGAAGCACCTCCCGATGGGCGGTCTCGCGGCTCTCGCCAGTCAGCACGATCACCGGAACGGAAGGACCTGCTTCCGGGCGATCGTCGGCGCGCAGGGCCGACAGGAGATCGAAGACACTGCCGCCCGGCATATGCATGTCGGAAATGACGAGGTCCGGCCGGGCGTCTTTCTTCAGAGCGGCCTTCACCAATGAGGGGAAATCCTCCGCGAGGCGGACGCGATGTCCCGCTTTTCCCAGAATCGCGCGGATAAGCAGCGCACTGACAGGATCGTCTTCGCCGAGCAGCACATCGAGCCCTGCCGCGTGTATCTCGACAACCGGCGCAGGCGTCGGTTGGCTGTCGCTGAGGACGTCGCGTGTGCGAAAGCCTCTCAAGCGGCCGCTCAGCACGTCGATCAGCGATTTTTCCCGCAGCGGCCGGATAAGCCAGGCATCGAAGAAATCCTGCGGCTGGGACGCCCGCTCCTCCGGATTGACGAGCAGGATGCGATGAAGGGTCGCATGCGCCTTCTCATTGGCGTAATCCGACGCAAGCCGGTGATCGACGATCAGGTCCGTATAAGGCATTGAGCCGGTGGCCTCGCGGTCAATCAGCATCGGCACATCAGCGGGACTGGACACATGCCGGCAGCGGCCGCCAAGCGTCTGAATGGTCGATACGGTCGCCGTCGCGGCCGGACCGTCGGGGGCCAGAAGCAGGACGCGAGAACGGGCGAGCAATTGGCTTCTCTCGACGGGCCCGGACTGGGCCGCTTCCGCAAGATGCAGAGGAAAGCGGATCGTAAACGTCGTGCCGGTTCCCTTCCGGCTGGCGACCGAAAGCGAACCACCGAATTCGGTCAGGATGCGGGAGGCGATGGCAAGTCCGAGACCGGTGCCGCCGCTGCGCGCCTCGGCGGTGCCGACCTGTTCGAACTCCCCGAAAATCCGCGCCTGTTCCTCCTTCGTCATGCCGGGGCCGCTGTCTATGACCGCGATCGTCACATTGTTGTTCTCGGGACTGTTCCCGACGAATGCCCGCACCAGCACACCGCCTTCAGCGGTAAACTTCACCGCATTGCCGACGACATTAAAGAGCACCTGACGGATGCGTGCAGGGTCGAAATCGAGAAGATCGGGAAGATCGGCCGCGACGGTCGCGGCAATCTCTATGCGCTTTTCGTGCGCGCGGGGCGCCAGCATCTCGACGACGCTCTCAATCAGATGGCGCAGGTTCTCCGCCCGGTTGTTGAGCCGGAAGCGGCCGGCTTCCAGCGTCGAATAATCCAGGAGATCCTCGACAAGCTGCGCCAGCGCGTAACCCGACTGGCGGATGCCGCTCAGATAATTCTGCTGTTCAGCCGTCAGTTTCGTCTGGCCGAGCAGATGGGTCATGCCCAGGATGCCATTGAGCGGCGTGCGGATTTCGTGGACCACGGTGGCGATCTGCCGGGATTTTGCAGCGCTTGCCGCCTCCGCCTCCATCCAGGCGTGATGGAGCCGGGTGACGGTGCGCTGGCGGAACCATGCGGAAACCCGGGAAAAGGCAGCGGCGAAGGGGCTGGACGGCAGACGCGTTTCTTCCGAAGCGCGCAGCCCTAATGCAGGCACGATCCGTTCGCCCGCCGATTCGGGCGAATCGGCGGATGCAGGGGACGCGAACGCTTTGGCAATACGTTCATGTATTTCGGCAATATCGCGCATGGGGGGAAAGATTACCGACGTTTCCTTTCCCAATCCCTAGAGCAAATGGGTAAAATTTTATTGATCGCTCTTTTTCGGCCCTAAAAGCTCATCAAGGATCACAAATCCGGCGCCGATGGTGATGAAACTGTCCGCCAGATTGAAGACCGCGAACGACCAGCTCGCCGTGTGGAACAGGATGTAGTCGATCACGTGGCCATAGACGAAGCCGTCGATCAGGTTGCCGGTCGCGCCGGCGATGATCAGCGAAAAGCCTACATGGGCAAACGGCCGATCCTTCGGCGTGCGCCGCCAGAGCCAGAGCACGAAGGCAACGATGACGACCCGCATGCCGATGATGAATTCGCGCTCCATGCCGGACAGAAGCGAGAAGGCGACGCCGAGATTGTAAGTCCGATAGAGCGCCAGGACCGGCAGCAGAGGCACCGCCTCCTGCATGGGAAGATAGTTTTCCACCGCGATCTTCACCGCCTGGTCGAGGATGACCGCGATGATGATGACAATCAGGGCCGTCAGCGGTCTTGAGAGGAAGGCAACGCGTCCGTTCATTTTTTCTCGTCCAGGGTCAGCAGATGACGGCGCGCCTCGAAAAGCATCACGGCAGTGGCGACGGCAAGGTTGAGCGAATCGGCCCTTCCCTGCTGCGGGATACGAACCGTGCGGTCCGCGGCCCTGGCAAGATTGTCCGGCAGGCCTGACTGCTCGTTGCCCATCAACAGAACGACCGGCTTCTTTGCATAGTCGACCGTTCTGTAGTCAACCGCACCGGCCAGATGGGTCGCGACGACCTGGGTGCCGGAGCGCTTCTGCCAGGCGAGAAACTCCTCCGCCGAACATTTGACGACCGGCATCGCGAAGACCGAGCCCATGGTGGCCCGTACGGTTTCCAGCGAAAAGGGATCGGTGCATTCGCCGACCAGGATCACGGCGGAGGCCCCGGCCGCATCGGCCGTCCGGATGATCGTACCGAGATTGCCGGGGTCGCGCACCCGATCGAGCGCCACGAAAGTCTCCTCCCTGGCAGGCCTCAGATCGTCCAGCCGCTTCCAGCGCTGTTCGAAAATGCCGACCACCATCTGCGGATTGTCGCGCCGGGTGATCGACGAAAGCACCTTTTCGCTGACTTCCAGCACCAATCCACCCCGGGCAACGGTCTTCGCCGCCACCTGTTCCACCAGCGGCTTGCCCTTCGCCGCCTTGGCGTAGACGAGCGTGCGGATGGCCCAGCCGAGTTCCAGCGCGTCGATGACGAGCTTCAAGCCCTCGGCCATGAAGGTGCCGCTTTCCTCGCGATCCTTCTTGTTGCTGAGCGCCTTGATATCCTTGATGATCGGGTTGGCAAGCGAGGTGACTTCCTTCACCTGTCCTACCCGTCCTGGTCCTGATTTCTGAAATTCATCTGTCATGCCGGCACCCAGCGGCTGAAAAGCGAAGTGGAAAGCGCGCGGCCGTGGCCTTTGCCGTCGAGCCCGGCCTCGCGGATGACAAGTTCGCCCGATTCCACCAAGCCGCCCGCACCGCGCATCGTCTCGCGCATCAGTTCGTGGATGGAATAGAAGCTTGCCCGGATGGAATAGGCGGTCAGCACAAGGCCGATCGCCTTCGGTGAGAGCAGTTCGCGGCAGATATCGAGCATCAGCGGCAGGTGATCGAAGAGCTGCCAGACCTCGCCGTTAGGCCCGCGGCCGAACTTTGGCGGGTCGGTGAGGATGATGTCGTAACGGTTGCCGCGGCGTTCCTCTCGCAGGATGAACTTCATGGCATCCTCGCAAATCCAGCGGATCGGCGCCCTTTCGAGTCGCGCAAGCGCCTGGTTCTCGCGCGCCCAGCCGATCGCCTTCTTCGAGGCGTCCACATGGGTGACCTCCGCACCAGCGGCGGCCGCCACCAGCGAAGCGACGCCCGTATAGCCGAAAAGGTTCAGCACCTTGACGGGCCGTTTTGCCTCTTCGATGCGGGTTTTCATCCAGCTCCAGTGGGCGATCTGTTCGGGGAAGACCCCGACATGGCGGAAGGCGGTGAAGCGGCCGAGGAAGTCAATGCCGAGAAGGGAAAGCTGCCAGGTCTCGCCCAGCGCCTCCTTGGGAAAACGCCAACGGCCCATGCCGTCCTCATCCGTGTCACCGGTGAAAACCGCATCCGCCCTCTCCCATACATGTGCGGCAAGCGACGGCTGCCAGAGCGCCTGCGCTTCCGGGCGAACGATGCGATAGGGGCCGTATTGCTCGAGCTTGAGGCCCTTGCCGCTGTCGATCAGGTGGAAATCTCCGGCACCCGACGATTCCAGGATCACCGGAATGCGTTCGGCAGGCGGCTCGCCCGCGCGCACGATCAGCGGCCGGCTTTCTGCCGGCGCAGATGTTGCGGGTCCTGCGGATTTCTCCTGCGACCGTGGCACCGGCCTGGCCGGGGCGGCATTCCCGCGCGCAGGCCGGCGGCCTGTCTCTGACCGGGCCTTTCGTTCCGGCCGCCTTTCCTTGTTCTTCAATGCGTTCATCCGCCTGGGTTATTCTTCGCAAGGCAGCAGATAACATCCGCCGCGCATTCTTCAAAGCCATGCGCCGGCAGAGGCCAGGTTTTCTTCTCGACCGGCCTGTCCGCCCAATGTCCCCCTTGGCAAAGGTATCGGCGCTTGCAATATGACAATCAGCAAAATCCAAGGAGGAGCATCACATGGATATGGGCGGCGAAGAACGGATTGCAGCACCCCGCGAAGTGGTCTGGGAGGCACTGAACGACCCGGATATCCTCCGCCAGTGCATTCCGGGCTGCCAAAGCCTCGAGCAGAAGTCGCCAACGGAACTCGCCGCCACCGTGAAGCTGAAGGTCGGCCCGGTTTCGGCAACCTTCTCCGGCGAAGTGACCCTTTCCGACATCAACCCGCCGGAAAGCTACATGATCTCCGGCGAAGGCAAGGGCGGCATTGCCGGCTTCGCCAAGGGTTCAGCAACCGTGACCCTCCTGGAAGACGGCGCCGATACGTTGCTGCGCTATGCGACCAAGGCGCAGGTCGGCGGCAAGATCGCCCAGCTCGGCTCGCGCCTGATCGATTCGACCTCGCAGAAGCTCGCGGCGCAGTTCTTCGCGGATTTCAACAAAGCCGTCGTCGCCAGGGTCAGCCGGGCCTGATCCTTATTTTGCCGGAAGCTGCGACGATCCAGGCCGCCCTGCAAGGACTGCCTTGTGCTCCTTCTGCCATTTGACGGCTTCGCGCGCCTCGGCGCGGGCCTGCTTGCGATACTTGCCCTGGCTCCACCAGGTCGCAGCCGAGCCGATCACCATGCCGATGAGGACGGCAAGAAAAAGGAACACGAAGAAAGGAGCGCTCACCGAAAGGACACTGTCCGCCGGCCGGAAGGGATTGAGCGCGAGGATGGCCATCTGGCGGTTCGCCACCGCAAGAACGATCAGCACGATGCCGAGCGGCACCAGGATCAGAAGGCTGATGATCTTTTTGAGCTTATCCATCGGACATCTCCCGGCAGCAACGATTGCCGTTTGGTCGGCAGCTGTTGCAGAATAGGCGCAGTTTATGGGCTTTCAAAGGCGACGGAAGGCCGCGGCCGGAGATGTCAATCGTCTTCGTCCGCAAGGCCCGGATTCAGTCGTTCGCGCAGTTCCTTGCCGGTCTTGAAGAAGGGAACCCACTTCTCCTCGACAAAGACGCTTTCGCCGGTGCGCGGGTTGCGACCGGAGCGAGAAGGACGATTCTTGACCGAAAAGGCACCGAAACCGCGCAGTTCGACGCGGTTTCCCGCTGCAAGGGCATCTGTGATCTCGTCGAGCACGGCATTCACGATGTTCTCGACGTCGCGATGGTAGAGATGCGGATTGCGCGCTGCGACGATCTGAACCAATTCAGACTTGATCACGGTTGCCCCCCTGAAAAGGCTAGATTTTCAACCGTGCCAACCTGCCAAACCGAGACCAGACCGTCAAGGAACAACTTGTCGGCACCGAGCGCGCGAAGCGTCTCCGGCGTCACCACCTGAGCAAGGCCGGTCTGCTTCACAAACTCCGCAAGCGCCCCCGCCAACCAGAAGGACGAGGCGGAGCTGCGCTCCTTCCAGTCCACGACCGGCAGGTTCTTCGCGACGCCGCGCGTTTCCAGATAGGCGCGGATATCGTCCTCGCCGCCGAGCTTGTCGACGAGCTTGACATTGAGCGCCTGGCGACCGGTGAAGATCGTGCCGTCGGCGAGCTTCAGCACGTCCTCGCGCGGCAGTTTGCGGCGGTCGGCGACGAGATCGACGAACCAGCCGTAACTGTCCATCACCATGCTGCGGATCATGGCCTTGGCTTCCTCGCTCGCCGGATGGAAGGGCGAGGGCTCGGCCTTCAGCGGCGCCGACTTGATCTCCTCCAGCGAGACGCCAACCTTCTTCATGACCTCGCCAAGCTGCGGATACTGGAAGATCACCCCGATCGAGCCCGTGATCGAGCTCTCGCCCGCAACGATCTGATCGCCCGCGGTGGCGATCATGTAACCGGCGGACGCCGCGAGCGTACGGATGTCGGAGACGACGGGCTTCTTTTCCGCAATGTGGCGAATCGCCTTGAAGATGCGTTCTCCCCCATAGGTCGTTCCGCCCGGCGAGGAGATCGAGACGATGAGCGCCTTGGCCTGATTGCTGTCGGCAATCCGATCGAGCCGCTCCAGGAGTTCCTTGTTATCGGCGATCAAACCGGAAATCTCGACACGCGCGACATGCGGTACGGCCGCACCGGCACGATCGCCGAGCGCAACCCGGTAGAGTGCAAATCCGATACCGACCAGCATGATCAGAGCGACGACGCGCCAGAAGCTCAGCTTGCGGCGCAGAGAACGCCGATCGGCAATTGCCATTCGATCCATAAAAACACCCTCAAATCTGCCCAGCAGCAGCTAAATAGGCTCTGTAGCGCGTTTTACACGAGGGCACATCACGTTTTTATGTTGTCCGTTATTGTTTGTTGATGAATAAAAACCATATTGGCGGACAGAGTAGGCCTGTGCGTGCCGGCCCCGGCCATGAGATGGCTTCGGGGCAGGCCGCAGAAGGGCAAAAAGGAAAAGATCCAGCATCCATGCTGCAGCATATTCGAAAGACGGCAGGCCTGGTGGCGGCGTTGGAGCCGCATGCGGACGCCTATCAAGAGGCGCTTGCCCATTCCGCGCTTGTGCGGAAGCTGAAAATCCTGCTGCCTGTCGCCGCCGGCTTGATCTCGATTGTCTTTATCGGTGTTTCGATCATCCGCGCCTATCTGCCGGAAGACCTCTCCATCGAAAGCGCCCGCATCGAAAACGGCAAGATCGTCATGGAACGTCCGGCGATTTCCGGCCGCAACAACGAAGGCATCAGCTATTCGATGATCGCCAACCGTGCGTTGCAGGACATCCAGAACCCGAACATGATCACGCTCGAAGACGTGAAAGCGGCCGTGCCGATCAATGACGACGTGATCGCGCGGGTAACGGCAACCGGCGCCAACTTCGACCGCGGCACCGACATGCTCGATCTCACTGCTCCGTTCGACGTGAACCTCAGCAACGGCATCACGGCCCGGTTCAAATCCGCCCATCTTGACGTCAATGCCGGTTTCATGGACACACGCGATCCCGTCGATATATCGATGAAAGAAGGGTCGATTGTTGCAGACTCCTTAAAGATAACGGATAAGGGGCGCATTATCACTTTCATAGGCCAGGTTCGCGTCCATCTCGACCCTGCCACCATCCGCAACCAAGGCAAATAGAGCCCGGCCGCCATGACCTATCGCCGCCTTTTTACACGGAATTCCGCAGTTCTGGTTGCGGCGGGGCTATTATCCTGCCTTGCCGCCACCGCTCAGGCCCAATCGACCACCAGCCAGATGGAAAGCCTCAAGCTTTCCAACGATCAGCCGATCCAGATCCAGAGCGACCAGCTCGAGATCAAGGAGCAGGAAAAGAAGGCTTTCTTCACCGGCAATGTGCAGGTCGTGCAGGGCTCGACCACGGTGAAGGCCGGCAAGATGACGGTGCTCTATACCGGCGAGGGCGCATCCGTGACCTCGGGTAACGCCAATATTGACAAGATATTCCTCGATGAAACGGTTTTCCTGAGCTCCGGTACGCAGCAGGCCACCGCCGAGAAAGGCGAGTTCGACATGGCCACGCAGACCTTCGTGCTTTCGGGCAAGCAGGTCGTGCTCTCCGAAGGCCCCAATGTCTTCAAGGGCTGCAAGCTGACCGTGCTGATGGAAACCGGCCAAGCCAAGCTCGACGCCTGCGGCGGGCGCGTCGAAATCCTGCTCGATCCGAAATCGCGGCAGCAGCAGCAACCGAAACAATAATAGACATCGCACGTGAAAATACCGCTGCTCTCCAGTCTGTCGGCAAGGAAGCCGTCCGCGCCCGAACCCTTCGTTGTACGCGACAAAGCGCGCTATGAGGGCACGCTGGTCGCGCACGGCCTTTCCAAGAGCTATGACGCGCGCCGCGTCGTCAACGGCGTGTCGCTGGTGGTGCGCCGCGGCGAGGCCGTCGGGCTGCTCGGACCGAACGGCGCCGGCAAGACGACCTGTTTCTACATGATCACCGGCCTCGTGCCAGTGGATGAGGGCATGATCGCCATTAACGGCAACGAGGTCACCCGCATGCCGATGTACCGGCGCGCCCGCCTCGGTGTTGGCTATCTGCCGCAGGAAGCCTCGATCTTCCGCGGCCTGACGGTGGAAGAGAACATCCGCGCGGTGCTCGAAGTGCATCAGCCGGACAAAGACAAGCGGGAACAAAAGCTCGATGAACTCCTGCAGGAGTTCCATATCAGCCAGCTGCGCAAATCCGCTGCCGTGGCGCTTTCCGGCGGCGAGCGGCGCCGCCTCGAAATCGCCCGCGCATTGGCGACGGATCCCGCCTTCATGCTGCTCGACGAGCCGTTCGCCGGCGTCGATCCGATTTCCGTCTCCGATATCCAGAACCTCGTTCGCCACTTGACGGCGCGCGGGATCGGCGTTCTGATAACCGACCATAACGTCCGCGAGACTTTGGGCCTCATCGACCGCGCCTACATCATCCATGCGGGTGAAGTGCTTACGCATGGCCGGGCGGGCGACATCGTCAATAACCCGGATGTCCGCCGGCTTTACCTTGGCGACAAGTTCAGCCTCTAGTGCGACAAAGAAGTTTGCTTTGCCCGCACCGCGGCGCTTGACCAAATCTCCTAAAAAAGCAATTCTCGTGCCAGATGCAAATTCGGCCATCAAGAGGCTTGGCCGAAGGCGCGTATTGCCGCCTCATGATGGGGTACCGCAAGGGGATTGCAGGGGAGTTTCGCGTCCGCCATGGGTTTATCCACCAGCCTTTTCCTACGCCAAACCCAATCGCTGGTGATGACGCCGCAGCTGATGCAATCGATTCAGCTGCTGCAGATGACGCATTTCGAACTCAACCAGTTCATTGCCCAGGAAGTCGAGAAGAACCCACTGCTCGAAATTGCATCAGAGGATGCCGAAAACGGCGCGGAAACGGGCTTTGAAAGCGGCGGCATCTTTGCCGAACCGGAGCTCGGAAGCGAAGGCGCCGGGGCCCCGGACGAGAGCGAGTGGTATGAGGGAGGCTCTTCCGCCACAGCGGAACAGCTCGGCGAAGGACTCGACACAGGCTTTGAAAACGTCTTTCCAGATGACGGACCGGAACGGCGCGCCGACGCCCCGGAACTCCTCAGCCAGTGGAAATCCATGCCGGGCGGGGATTCCGGCGAAGACTACGATCTAGACGATTTCGTCGCCGGCCAGGTGACGCTACGCGACCATCTCAACCAGCAGATCCCTTTCCTTCTGGGCAGTATGACGGATCGTCTGGTGGCCCAGCATCTGGTCGATCACCTCGATGAGGCGGGTTACCTGCAGGGTGATGTTCAGGAAATCGCCGCTCGGCTCGGCAAGCGCGCCGAAGACGTGGAGGCCATCCTGCACAGGCTGCAGACGCTGGAGCCGCCGGGCGTCTTTGCCCGCTCGCTCAGCGAGTGCCTGTCGATCCAGCTCCGGCAGAAGGATCGGCTTGACCCGGCGATGGACGCGCTCGTGAAGCATCTCGACCTGCTCGCCAAGCGCGACTTCGTCTCGCTCCGGAAGATCTGCGGGGTCGATGACGAAGATCTGCTCGATATGCTGGCGGAAATCCGCGGGCTCAACCCGAAACCCGGCGCCGGTTTCGAAAGCTCCGTCTCGGAGACGATTTCGCCGGATATCGTCGTCCGCCCCGCGCCGGACGGAAGCTGGCTGGTCGAGCTCAATCCGGACACACTGCCGCGGGTTCTGGTGAACCAGGCCTATTTCCAGAGCGTTTCAAAGAATTGCCCGAAAAATGGAGAGGATCATAATTTCCTGTCCGAATGCCTGCAGAACGCCAACTGGCTGACGCGCAGCCTCGACCAGCGAGCCAAGACAATCATGAAGGTGGCAGCCGAGATCGTCCGCCAGCAGGACGCCTTCCTGCTGCGAGGCGTCGATCACCTGAGACCGCTCAACCTGAAGACCGTCGCCGAAGCGATCAAGATGCACGAATCGACGGTGAGTCGCGTCACCTCCAACAAATACATGCTGACGCCGCGCGGCCTGTTCGAGCTCAAATATTTCTTCACCGTCTCGATCGGTTCGGCGGAAGAGGGCGGCGACAGCCACTCGGCCGAAGCCGTGCGCCACCGCATCCGCCAGATGATCGCCCAGGAAACGCCGGACGCGGTGCTTTCCGACGACGACATCGTCATCAGCCTGAAGCGCGGCGGCGTCGAACTGGCTCGCCGCACGGTGGCAAAATACCGCGAGGCGATGAACATCCCCTCCTCCGTCCAGCGCCGCCGGGAGAAGCGTGCGCTTGCCAAGGTGGCGGCATTCTGACGAACGGATTTCCACAGACCTAAGTAGTTTTCCCAAGGCCTGCGGCCGTTGACATTCCGGGCCTCGGGGGTTAGAAGCCCGCCGCAACTGCACGGGACATGGCCAAAAAGCATGCCCCGCCGTCCGATAGGCATAGATAGCAGCAATTTGGCTTTGCCGCATTCGAACGGCTTGGATGAGGGGGCGGCTTGGCGTAGACTGAAACACGCAAGTCACGACAAGAAGGAAAAATTCCATGAGTGTGCGTGTATCCGGTAAGCATATGGAAATTGGTGAATCGTTCCGTCAGCGGATCGAGGGCCAGATCGGTGAAGCGGTTGCGAAATACTTCGACGGGGGGTATTCCAGCCAGGTCATTGTGGAAAAATCCGGCTCGCGCTTTTCAGCTGATTGCAAGGTCCATCTCGATACCGGGATCGTCCTGCATGCGGCAGGAGAGGCGAATGATCCCCAGGGGTGCTTCGATGCTGCGGCAGAGCGGATCGAAAAGCGCCTTCGCCGCTACAAGCGGCGCCTGAAGGACCATCACGCGGGCAACCACATGAATGGCTATGCCGAAGTCGCTTACACGGTGATGGATGCCGTACCGGATGAATCGGACGAACTGCCTGAGGATTTCGCGCCGACCATCGTTGCGGAAAGCTCAAAGCCATTGAAGACGATGACTGTAGCTAGCGCAGTGATGGCGCTCGACATGACTGATGAGCCGGTTCTCCTGTTCCGCAGCCCCGGCAAAGAAGAGTTGAACATTGTTTATCGCCGCAACGACGGCAATATTGGCTGGATCGATTCTACCAATATCAAAAACTGAACAACCTTGGGGAGAGCGTCGGAAACGGCGCTCCCCTTCGCATGGAGCAAAGCCTCTTGCGGCACAAAGGATGACGAGAATGGCATTGGCAGATTTGCTGCAGCAAGATGCGATTATTCCTGCCCTCAAAGTGAATTCCAAAAAGCAGCTCTTGCAGGAACTGGCGGCCAAGGCCTCCAGGCTCACCGGCGTCGCCGAACGGGAGATCTTCGACATTATCCTGCAGCGGGAAAGGCTCGGCTCCACCGGCGTCGGCCATGGCATCGCCATCCCGCATGGCAAGCTCAGCAGCATCTCCTCCATCAAGGGGATTTTCGCGCGGCTCGAAACGCCGGTCGATTTCGAAGCACTTGACGATGAGCCGGTAGACCTCGTTTTCCTGCTGCTTGCGCCGGAAGGCGCCGGAGCTGACCACCTGAAGGCGTTATCGCGGATTGCCCGCGTGCTGCGCGATCAGGATCTGGTGGCGAAGCTGCGCAAGACCGATTCCGCATCGGCAATCTACGCCTTTCTGAACGAGGAACAGGCTAACCACGCCGCATGACGGCACAGATTTTTCGTGGGGACGAAGCGAAACCGCCCGGCTGCTGGAGAAGCGCCGGGCGGTTTTGTTCTGGGGATTTTCAGACCTGCCCGTCGATCACTGATCGAGGTCCGATTTCAGCCGATCCAGCAATCGGACGGCATGCGCGGCGTATTCCCCGATCCAGCGATCACTGATCGCCTTGATCGGCACCGAATTCAGATAGTTCCAGCGTTCACGCCCTTCCCGCTTCACAATCACCAGATCCGCGTCCTCCAGAACCCTCAGATGCTGCATGACCGTGCAGCGATCCATATCAAAGAAGGTTTCGCAGAGTGCGCCCGTCGTTTGCGGCTTGTCCTTCAACTGATCCAGGATTTGCCGCCGCCGGGGATGGGCGAGCGCCTTGAAAACGGCATCGATCTGCGATTCGCTTGACATGTTATATTTTTATAACATATTTTGGATACCGGCAAGAAATCGCGGGGAAGAGCTGCGACATTTCCAAAAGGGAGGAGAATTTGTCATGACCGGACACATCTACGGCGGCATCGACATCGCCATGAAAGTCCCGCCGCATCAGTATCAGGAGACGCTCGCTTTCTACCGAGACGTCGTCAGGCTCAAGGAGATTACCGACAAGGCGCCGGCCATAGGCTTCGAACTCGGTCCAAACAAATTATGGATCGACGAGGCGCCGATGCTGAGCCAGGCAGAGATCTGGCTGGAGCTTTTCACCGACGATTTCGGTGCCGCAGCGGCTCACCTGGAGAAATCGGGTGTCGTTCGTTGCGATGCGATCGAGCCCCTGCCGGGCGGCTTCAAGGGCGGCTGGGTGACGAATCCTGCCAACATCGTGCACATGGTGCGAGAACCCGCCGCCTGGTGAGACGACAGAAGACCGCACCATGGCAAAAGCGGGCGAGACCGCCCGCCTCCAGAATTGTCAGGCTTTGTTCTCGCCAGCCGGCTCGGCCGCCGAGGCTTCCGGTTTGGGGCCGCCTTTTGCAACGCCGACCATGGCCGGACGCAGGACGCGTTCGCCGATCGTAAAGCCTGCCTGCACCACCTGCACGACCGTGTTGTTCGGTACGGTGGTGTCCGGTATTTCGAACATGGCCTGATGGAAGTGCGGATCGAACTTCTGGCCTTCCGCCTCGATCCTCTTCACGCCATGGCGTTCCAGCGCCGACAACATGGAGCGCTCGGTCATTTCAACGCCTTCCAGAAGCGTCGTCAGCGTGGCATCGGCCCCAGCGCGCATTTCGGTCGGCACGGCATCCAGCGCACGGCGGAGGTTATCCGAAACGGCTAGCATATCGCGGGCGAAGCCCGCGACCGAATAGGACTTGGCGTCCTTCACGTCGCGCTCGGTGCGGCGGCGCAGGTTATCCATCTCGGCGGCAAGCCGCAGGAAGCGGTCACGCAGTTCGGCATTCTCCGCCTTCAGCACGCCCAGGGGATCGGTCGTCTGGCCTGCATCCGGGGCCGGCGCTTCGGCGGCGTTCTGATTGGCCGCGTCCTCAAGAGCAGACGCCACGGCTTCCGTCGTATTTTCGGCGGCAGTTGTGTCAGGTCCGTTCTTCTTGGTTTCGTCGGTCATGACGGTCTCCAGTTATTCTTTGCTTAGATTTCCGGGCTTCGATTTGTGCCCGATATCGAGGTTTAAGATGGAAAAATCAAGGCTTGGCGGAAACTCGGGCGCCGGAAGCTTGCCTCTTCAGCGCGACAGCCTTGCGAGAAGCTGGGCGGTGTAGTCCACCATCGGCACAATACGGGAGTAATTGAGCCGCGTCGGACCAATGACGCCGACAGCGCCTATGATATGATCCTCGCCGTCGCGATAGGGCGCCACAATGAGCGAGGAACCGGAAAGCGAAAAGAGCTTGTTCTCCGAGCCGATGAAGATACGCACACCCGGCCCTCTCTCGGCGAGTTCAAGAATTTCGATCAGGCTGTCCTTCTTTTCGAGATCGTCGAAAAGAAGGCGCAAACGATCCAGATCGGCTGAATCGTCGAGGCCCTGAAGAAGGTTGGCGCGGCCGCGAACAATAAGCTGGCTCGGCTTGCCCTCCTCATTGTCCCCCGACCAGACGGCCAGCCCTCGCTCGACGAGCTCCTGCGAGAGAGTATAAAGCTCTCCCTGCACCTGGTCTTTCAGCCTCGTAAGCTCATTGCGCAGCTCCGGCAGCGTCTGACCGGTCAGATGCGCATTCAGGAAATTCGCCGCTTCCGTGAGCTGTGACGAAGTCACGCCGGCGGGCAGCTCGATGATGCGGTTCTCCACCTGATTGTGATCGCCGACCAGCACGGCAAGCGCCTTGGTGGGCTCCAGCCGGATGAATTCCACATGCTTGAGGACAGGGTCGCTCTTCGTGGTGATGACGAGACCGGCGCCGCGCGACATGCCGGACAGCATGAGGCTTGCTTCCGCCATCAGGCTCTCCATCGGCTGGTCGCGGTCACCCGGCCGGATCTGCCGTTCGATCGTGGCGCGTTCCTCATCAGAAAGATTGCCGACCTGCATGAAGGCATCGACGAAGAACCGAAGGCCCGATTGGGTCGGCAGCCGGCCGGCGCTGACATGCGGCGAATAGATCAGGCCGAGTTCTTCGAGGTCGCTCATCACGTTGCGCACGGATGCCGGCGACAGCGACATCGGCAGGAGCCGCGACAGATTGCGGGAACCAAGCGGCTCACCGGTTTCGAGATAGCTTTCGACAACGCGACGGAAAATTTCCCGCGAGCGATCGTCGAGCACAGAGCCGCTGTCCCTACCCGTCGGTCTCGAAAACCCCATTTATTCCTTCACCGTGCCGTTGATCTGCTATGAAAATATAGTCATTCCTCCGGCTATCGCAAAAGGGAAAATCGGATGACCCATTTCCCTCGCATGACAGACGACAAACGCCCTTTTCCTGCAGGATCGCCGCCCGAATATCAAGATTCGCAATTCCGGACGGAAAACCGCTTCGCACTTTTCTTGGAATTGGCTGGAATTTTCAGATTTCGCAATTCCGGACGGAAAACCGCTTCGCACTTTTCCTGGAATTGCTTTAGAAGGCTGAAACCGAAATCCAGGGAGTGGCGAATGCGGCCTTCAGGCAGACAGATAAACCAGATGCGCAAGGTTTCGTTCGAGCGCAATTTCTCCAAGCATGCGGAAGGCTCCTGCCTCGTCAAATTTGGCGACACACATGTGCTCTGCACCGCGAGCCTTGAAGAAAAGACACCGCCATGGCTGCGCAATTCCGGCAAGGGCTGGGTGACCGCCGAATACGGCATGCTGCCGCGCGCCACGGGCGAGCGCATGAAGCGCGAGGCCGCCGCCGGCAAACAGGGCGGGCGCACCCAGGAAATCCAGCGTCTCATCGGCCGGTCGCTCCGCGCCGTCATCAACCTCGAGGCGCTCGGCGAGAAGCAGATCACGATCGACTGTGATGTCATCCAGGCGGACGGCGGCACGCGCACCGCCTCGATCACCGGCGGCTGGGTGGCGCTTTACGACTGCCTCAAATGGATGGAAACCCGTTCGATGATCAAGGTCGACAAGGTGCTGAAGGACCATGTCGCAGCGATCTCCTGCGGCATTTTTGCCAGCCAGCCCGTGATCGATCTCGATTATCTCGAAGATTCCGCAGCCGAAACCGACGCCAATTTCGTCATGACCGGCGCGGGCGGCATCGTCGAAGTCCAGGGGACGGCTGAAGGCGCTCCTTTCAGCCAGGAAGAATTCCTGCAGCTTCTGGCCCTCGCTCAGGCGGGCACGCAGGAACTGGTGGCGCTGCAGAAGCAGGCGATCGCTTGACCGGAAGGAGAGCGCGGTGATCGAAGGAATTCTCGAAACTGCGCTCTATGCCGACGATCTCGATGCCGCGGAAGCCTTCTATGGCGGCGTGCTCGGCCTTGAGAAGATCTTGCGCGCAGGAAACCGGCATGTCTTCTTCCGCTGCGGACCGGGCATTCTGCTGATCTTCAATCCGAAGGAAACGGTGAAGCCACCAACAGCGGACGCCTTGCCTGTTCCACCGCATGGCACCATCGGCCCCGGGCATGCCTGCTTCCGGGTAAGCGGCGAGGCGATAGACAGGATCAAGGAAACGCTGAACCGGGCAGGCATTGCCATCGAAAGCGATTTCCGCTGGCCGAACGGCGCCCGCTCGATCTATTTTCGCGACCCGGCCGGCAACAGCCTGGAATGCGCGGAGCCAAGGCTCTGGGATATCAAATAGGAATTTGCATGCGCAAGCTCGATACAAAAACCATTATCGTCGCCAGCCACAATGCCGGAAAAATCCGCGAGATCGCCGAACTGATCGGCCCGCTCGGCTTTTCGGCGAAATCCGCCGCCGAACTCAAATTCGAGGAGCCGGAGGAAACCGGCACGACCTTCGAGGAGAATGCCGCGATCAAGGCGCTCGCTTCGGCCCGGGCCTCCGGCCTGCCGGCGCTTTCGGACGATTCCGGACTGGTGATCGACGCACTGGATGGTGCGCCTGGCGTCTATACCGCCGACTGGGCGGAACGCGAGGATGGCAGCCGTGATTTCCAGATGGCGATGGAAAAGGTCGAGAAGGCGCTTGCCGACAGGGGCGCGATCAAACCGGAAGAACGCAGCTGTCGCTTCGTCAGCGTGCTCTGCCTCGCCTGGCCGGACGGCCACACGGAAATGTTCAGGGGCGAGGTGGAGGGCACCGTGGTGTGGCCGCCGCGCGGCACCCAGGGTTTTGGTTACGACCCCGTCTTCCAACCGCAGGGCTATGATATTACCTTCGGTGAAATGAGCAGTGATCAGAAACATGGCTGGAGGCCGGGCGATGCGGAAGCCCTCTCCCACCGTGCCCGCGCCTTCAAGCGCTTCGTCGAAACCTGCCTGGAGGCATGAGGGTGGAGAACTTTCCTCCCCTCGCGTCCGGTTTTCTGCCCGATGCACTTCAGCCCGATACAGGCGAGCCGGGATTCGGGGTCTATGTGCATTGGCCGTTCTGCGCGGCCAAATGTCCCTATTGTGACTTCAACAGCCATGTCCGCCACCAGCCGGTGGACCAGCCCCGCTTCACCGCCGCCTTCCTGAAGGAGATGGAGGCGATGCGACGCATGAGCGGCCCGAAGACCGTCACCAGCATCTTTCTCGGCGGCGGCACGCCCTCCCTCATGGACCCGACAACCGTTGCGGCGATCCTTGATGGTATCGCCCGGCACTGGCATGTGCCCGATGGCATCGAGATCACCATGGAGGCCAATCCCTCAAGCGTCGAGGCAACCCGTTTTCGTGGCTACAGGCAAGCCGGCGTCAACCGCGTCTCGCTCGGTGTCCAGGCCCTCAATGATGCCGATCTGCGCTTCCTCGGGCGGCTGCATGACGTCGCCGATGCGCTGAAGGCGATCCGCCTGGCGCGCGAGATCTTTCCGCGCATGAGCTTCGACCTGATCTACGCCCGGCCTAACCAGACGGTCGAAGCCTGGGAGACGGAGTTGAACGAGGCCATCTCCTATGCGGTCGACCACCTGTCGCTCTACCAGCTCACCATCGAGGAGGGCACGCCCTTCTATGGACTGCACAAGGCCGGCAAGCTGGTGGTGCCGGACGGAGAACAGTCGGCAATCCTTTATGAGGCGACGCAGGAAATTACCGCCCGGCATGGCCTGCCGGCCTACGAGGTTTCCAATCATGCCCGGCCGGGGGCCGAAAGCCGCCACAACCTCACCTATTGGCGCTACGGAGACTATGCCGGCATTGGCCCCGGCGCGCATGGCCGGCTGACGCGCGGACGCAACAAGATCGCGACGTCGACCGAACGGCGGCCGGAAACCTGGCTCGAACAGGTGGAACGGACGGGCCACGCCATGGTGGAAGAGGAGGTCCTCGGCTTCGAGGAACAGGCCGACGAACTGCTGCTGATGGGGCTTCGACTGCGGGAAGGTGTGGATCTCGCCCGCTGGCAGCAACTTTCCGGCCGCGATCCGGATCCCGTCCGCGAAGAGCGGCTGCTGGAGCACGGCTTCATCGAGCGTCTCGGCAACTCGCGCCTGCGCTGCACGTCATCGGGCATGCTGATCCTGGATGCCGTGGTGGCCGATCTTGCGTGCTGATCAGCCCTTTACTGCAGTGACATGCAGCCAGTCGGTCGGCCTATCGTCGTAGGCGCCGCCATGCGTCTCATCGATATCGATCGACGCCCAGTGCCGGGTTTCATAGACCGCGTTCAGCCACTCCCGCGAGGGATAATTGTAGTAGCGGCCGAGATCGTCGAAACCTTCCGCCGCGCCGGCCTTGAAGCTTGCATAGAAAATGCCGCCTGATCTGAGAGCCGAGTGAATGCCGGCCAGAATAGCGCCAAGGTCAGATCGCGGGACGTGCAGAAGGCAGGCATTGGCCCATACGCCATCAAAGGCATCGACGGCGTCGATATCCTCAAACCGCAGCACGCGCACCGGAACGCCCAGACGCTTTTCGGCTTCACCCGCCATTTCCGGCGTGCCGTCGGTCGGCGTCACGCGAAAACCACGCTCGATCATCAAGGCGCTGTCGCGGCCATTGCCGCAACCGAGCTCGAGGATTTCCGCGCCAAGTTTCAGTTTCAAGAGGAAGCGATCGAGCCGGAACCGGCTCGATGCGGAAGTCCTTGCCGCATAGATCGCTGCATTTTCGGCATAGAAGCGGAATGTCGGATCATCTTCCATGCCTTCCATCTCCTACCGCGACGAAAACGAAAGCTTAGGCCCAAGCGTGATGCACGCCACGGCCCAGATCGCTGCAACGGAGAGAGGGAACATCGCCTTAAGCGTTGTTCTCGTTGATCAGCCGCTTCAAAAGCTCGACTTCATGGCTGAGCTTGGTGTCACCGGAAATCAGTTCCTCGATCTTGCGGACCGCGTGGAGCACGGTCGTATGATCGCGCCCGCCGAACCGGCGCCCGATTTCCGGAAAGGAGCGCGGCGTCATGGTCTTTGAGAGGTACATGGCAACCTGCCGCGGCTTGACGATGACGCGCGTACGGCGGTTCGAGACCAGTTCCTGACGTGAAACATTATAGTGACGCGCCACAATGCGCTGGATGTCCTCGATACGGACACGCCTGGCCTCGCCGGCACCGACCAGATGGGCGAGCAGTTCGTCGACGCGCTCGATCGATAGCGACGGTTCGAAGGAGCGGCGGAACAGGAGCTGGTTGAACGCGCCCTCCAGCTCGCGGCCGCTGGCCGTCACGTTCCGCGCCACGTGGCTGAGGATTTCCGCGGGAATATCGAGCGAAGGATCGTCCTGCCGGGCGGTCGCGAGACGGCCCTTCAGCATTTCGAGGCGCATCTCGTAATCCGGCGCTTCGACCTCGATCGCCACACCGCCCTGCAGGCGCGAACGGACGCGCGGATCGAGCGATTCCAGCTCCCAGGGCGCACGGTCTGCCGCAACCACCACCTGCTTTGCGCTGTCGAGCAGCATGTTCAGCAGATGGCAAAACTCGTTCTGGATCATCTTGCCCTGCAGAAACTGCATATCGTCGATGATCAGGAGGTCGATATTGCGCAGCGAATCCTTGAGCGTCAGCGCATCGTTATCACGGATCGCGGTCGCAAAGCGCCACATGAAATATTCCGCCGTCAGATAGACGACCCGCGGCATGCGCTCACTGCCGACGGCGGCATTCGCAATCGCCTGCAAGAGATGCGTCTTGCCGAGGCCCACGCCGGAATGAATGAAGAGCGGATTGAAGCGCACGGCGCCTGCACCGGCTTCGGCGATCGTCTTGGCAGCGGCAAGCGCTACCCGGTTCGACGGGCCTTCCACAAAGGTTTCGAACGTGAAGCGGCTGTCGAGCGGCGAACCGAACAACGGGCCGGGCGTCTGAGTCGCACGGGCGGCTGCAGCAGTCGGCGCGGGAAAAGAGGCAATCTTGCCGATTTCGCGCGGCATCTGCGGGCGCTGGTGTGATTGAGCCGGCACCGGTTCAGGGGAAAGAGCACGCTCTTCGCATGCAGCCGGGAGGCGAGGATGGCGGCTTGCGCTGCGCACCAGGATTTCCACCTTCAGAATCTCCGAGTCTTCCGCCTGGAAGATCGACGTAATGAGATCAAGGTAGCGGTTATTGATCCAGGATTTGAGGAAAGTCGTCGGCACCGTGAGGCGAACCAAACTCTTTGAGACCGAATGCAGCTTCAAACGCCCGAACCAGCTTGCATAAACATCCTGACCGACTTGCGCTTTCAAACGTGTGCTGAATCGCTCAAAAAGAGCATCATGCTTCATTTCCGATGTTTCTCCTGCCGCCTGGGAGCAACCTGAATCAAGTGCCTGCCGTGCGCGGTCTCCATTACCTGCACGGGCCGATACGATGTTCATCTGCATTATTCGCCGCCTTCCAAATCTTGCCGCCCGGCGATTCTCGTTTACCCGCCAGGACAAATCTCGTTTCAAGGCGTCGCAGACCATCCCCACTCATTGAGAATCGCCGCCGCCCGTCCCCTTTTCCAGCTCCTTCTTCCGCCTTGCGGCTGAATGAAGGCCTCGCCTAGCCCACCTCGTACACGGGCTTGAACTCGTGGAAGCCACCCCACGTAACCGAACACCTCATCTTCCGCATGAGTTGTCCGAAACCTCTCGCACCTCCGTTATCCGGCTCCCGCCGGATCCGCGTTGACAAAAATCGACCGTTTCCGGAAAACGCCAATTTTCCGGCGCACAATCGATGGTTACCTGAAGAACGGGAAGAGCTCTCCCGTAGCAAGGGGCAGAAAGCCTGTCCGCCGCCTTTAACAGACGGTCCCGGCAGCCCTCTTAACTAATCCCCGCGGCCCTTGCTGGAGGCCATTTAGGCAGGATCAAATGCCAAGATCAATGATGAATTTTACGCAAAATTAAGAGGCGGGCGTTGACTCGGCGGGCGTGATTTGAATGTCACAGACGCAGTCATGGAGAATCGCAGTTGAATCAATGGGATTCAAAAATGACATACATTCCGATTGATTGTTCACAGAAAAAATAAAAATCTTCTTGACTCGGTCACCGGGCATTTTGGCGCGTGGAAAGTCTCCCATCGACTCGTGCACCTCCGATAAGTATTTGATTCAAAACGATATTTTATGTCACGCCCTTGACACGAAATTGTTAATGAGCCGGATAATTATAAGGATGGCTGAGAGAATCACAAAAAGCCCGGTCAACCGACCAGGCTTCATTGCAATACAATTTTAACAGATGTCGTTAAGCGGAAAGCGCCTTCACACGGGCCGCAAGACGGGACACCTTGCGGGATGCCGTGTTGCTGTGAAGCACGCCCTTGGATGCGGCGCGCTGGATTTCCGGCTGGGCAACCTTGAGTGCTTCGGCAGCAACGGCGATATCACCCGATGCGATGGCTTCCTCGACCTTGCGGATGAAGCCGCGGACGCGCGAACGGCGAGCCTTGTTGACTGCGGTACGGCGAGCGATCTTGCGGGTCGCCTTTTTCGCCGAAGTTGTATTGGCCATTTCATGCCTCTCTACGAATTCGAACCAAACTCCACCGTTGCCGCCGGTCCTGCGACCCTTTATCCAGCAATTCGGGAGCAATAGAGGAAGCCGTGATCAGGCTTTCTCAACTGTGGGCGGGCATATAACCGGAATACCCGCCCCCGTCAACGCAGATTCTGGCGACGCGCATATTGATCGATGGCGATCCCGTTTCATCGGTTCGAAAATTGCGGTTTACGCTTTTCCATGAAAGCCGCCATGCCTTCCTTCTGGTCGGCAGTGGCAAACAGCGAATGGAAGAGCCGCCGCTCGAAACGCAGGCCTTCGCCGAGCGTCGTTTCAAAAGAGCGGTTGACCGCCTCCTTGGCCATCAGCACCGCTGCGCGGGGGAACGACGCGATCTTTGCAGCCGTCTCGACAGCCTCGTCGATCAGCCGCTCGGGCGGTACGATGCGGGCCACCAGCCCTGCCCTTTCGGCCTCCGCCACATCCATCATGCGGCCGGTCAATACGAGGTCCATCGCCTTGGCCTTTCCTACAGCCCTCGTGAGGCGCTGCGAGCCGCCCATGCCCGGGATGACGCCGAGCGTGATCTCCGGCTGGCCGAACTTCGCCGTCTCCGACGCGATGATGAAATCGCACATCATGGCAAGCTCGCAGCCGCCGCCAAGCGCGAAGCCCGAGACTGCGGCGATCATCGGCTTGCGGGTCGCGGCCACGGCCTCCCAGCCGGAGATGAAGTCACCGATATAGGCGTCGACGAAATCGATCCCCTGCATCTCCATGATGTCGGCGCCGGCAGCAAAGGCCTTTTCGGAACCGGTCAGCACGATCGCGCCGATGCCTTCTTCCTTTCCGAAGGCGGCCAGCGCGTCAGCAAGCTCGGACATCACAGTCGAGTTCAGGGCGTTCAGCGCCTTCGGCCGGTTGAGCGTGACGAGCGCCACCGGTCCGCGGGTTTCGGTCAGCAGGGTCTCATAGCTCATCCGGCGTCTCCTCTCCTATTTCTGGCAGACGGGACAATAAAAGGTGGAGCGGCCCGCCTGAGTGATGCGGGCGACCGTACCGCCGCAACCCGGCGTGCAGCAAGCCCAGCCTTCACGGTCGTAGACGGAGAAGGAATGCTGGAAATAGCCGAGCGAGCCGTCGGTCTGGATATGATCCTTCAGCGACGAGCCGCCAGCGGCGATCGCATCGGCAATGACATTGCGGATCGCCCCGGTCAGCAGCCCAAGCTCCTTCTTCGGCCTGCCGGTCTTCGTGACGATGCTGCCGGCCGCCCGCTTCGGCGACAGATGCGCGCGCCACAGCGCCTCGCATACATAGATATTGCCGAGACCGGCGATCACCGTCTGATCGAGAAGAGCACCCTTGAGCGGCTGGCTTTTCCCCGAGAAACGTGCCGCCAGGTAATCGGCGTCGAGCGCGTTGCCGGTGGGCTCCGGCCCGAGTTCGGCGAAAGCGGGATAGAGATCGAGTTCGCTGCGCCTCCAGAGCTGCATGAAACCGAACCGGCGCGGGTCGTTATATATGACCTTCAGAGGCCCCTTCCCGTTCCGAAGGTGGAAAACGACATGATCGTGCTTCTGGTCCTTGGAGCGCGGATGATGGAATTCCCCGAGCGTCTCGTCCTCGATCCGGAAGGAACCGGACATGCCGAGATGGCTGATGACAGTGAGATCATCCTCAAGGTCGATCAGCAGGTATTTGGCGCGGCGGCCGAGTGAGACAATACGCCGCTCCCGGACCGTTTCGGCGAAATTTTCGGGCAGCGGAAAACGCAGGTCGGGACGATTCAGCTCGAGCCTTGCGATAACGGCACCTTCCATTGCCGGGGCGAGGCCGCGCCGGACGGTTTCAACCTCTGGCAATTCGGGCATCTGTACCTAACTTCCTGTTCCAACCATAAAGATCCTGCTCTATAGAGCGGACCGGATGCCGCATCATCTATAATGGGTGAGCCACAGATAGCGAGGTCAAACCGATTTCGCTATGGTCGCCCTCCAATAGAGCCGTAAGGAGTTCGCCGATGACCGAAGCCCGTACCAGCGCCGATGGCGGCATGGAGACGTCCTATGGCTTCCGACAGGTGACGGATGGCGAAAAGCAAGGCCTCGTCAACGACGTCTTCCATAAGGTCGCCAAGCGCTACGATATCATGAACGACGTCATGTCGGCCGGCATGCATCGCGTCTGGAAGGATGCGATGGTGGCGGCACTTAATCCGCGCAAGGACGCCGGCTACAAAACCCTGGATGTAGCGGGCGGCACCGGCGACATCGCCTTCCGGATCGTCGAAGCCTCCGATCGCAAGGCGCATGTGACCGTGCTCGACATCAACGGCTCGATGCTGGCGGTCGGCGCCGAGCGTGCGGCGAAAAGGAAGCTCTCCGAAAACCTGGATTTTGTTGAGGCGAACGCCGAATCCCTGCCCTTCGAGGCGAATTCCTTCGACGCCTATACGATCGCCTTCGGCATCCGCAACGTGCCGCATATCGACGTAGCACTCAAGGAAGCCTATCGCGTGCTGAAGCGCGGCGGGCGGCTGCTGGTGCTGGAATTTTCCGAGGTGGAAATGCCGCTGCTCGAACGCTTCTACGACGAATGGTCTTTCAAGGCGATCCCGCGGTTCGGCAAGATGATCACCGGCGAAGCCGAACCTTATCAGTACCTGGTGGAATCGATCCGAAAATTCCCCAACCAGGAGAATTTCGCGGCGATGATCCGCAATGCCGGTTTTTCGCGCGTGACCTATACCAATTATACCGGCGGCATCGCGGCGCTGCATTCCGGCTGGAAACTCTAGCGGAATGAGTACGCTTGGAGCCTATTTCCGGCTTGCCCGGGTGGGATGGGTGCTGGTGCGCGAAGGGGTGGTCTCCGCCCTGCCCAGCCAGGGCCTGCCGCCGTCCGTCGGCCTCGTGAAATCGCTGATCGAGCCGCTTGCACGCAAGCGCTCTCTCAAGCAGGCCCGGAGCGAACGGCTCACGCGCGCCGTCGACCGGCTGGGTCCCTCCTACGTCAAGATCGGGCAGTTCCTTGCCACCCGTCCGGATGTCGTGGGCGTCGACTGGGCAGTCGACCTGGCACTCCTCCAGGACAGGATGGCCTATTTTCCAACCGAAGCCGCCAAGGCCGCCGTCGAAGGTTCGCTCGGCCGGACGATCGACGATCTCTATTCCTCGTTCGGCGAACCGATCGCCGCCGCCTCGATCGCCCAGGTACATCCCTGTGTGGTCGGTGACAGGAAGGTCGCGGTGAAGGTGGTGCGGCCAGGCGTGCGCCATCGCTTCGCCCACGACATCGAGAGCATGTATCTCCTGTCGCGCATGCAGGAGCGCCTGGTGCCCTCCAGCCGGCGTCTCAAGCCCGTCGAAGTGACGCGGACGCTCGAGCAGACCACCAAGGTCGAGATGGACCTCAGGCTCGAGGCCGCAGCCCTGTCCGAGATCGCCGAGAACACCAAGGGCGATACCGGCTTCCGCGTGCCGCAGGTGGACTGGGAACGAACGGGCCGCGACGTCCTTACCATGGAATGGATCGACGGCATCAAGATGTCCGACGTGGCAGCCTTACGTGCCGCCGGGCACGATCTGGAAAAGCTCGCCGAGGTGCTGATCCAGTCCTTTCTGCGCCATACCTTGCGTGACGGCTTCTTCCATGCCGACATGCACCCCGGCAACCTTTTCGTCGACCCCACAGGCACGATCGTCGCGGTCGACATGGGCATCGTCGGGCGACTCGGGAAGAAAGAGCGCCGGTTCCTCGCGGAAATCCTCTTCGGATTCATCACCCGCGACTACAGGCGCGTCGCCGAAGTGCATTTCGAGGCCGGTTACGTGCCCGCCCATCACGACGTGTCGAGCTTCGCGCAGGCGATCCGGGCGATCGGGGAGCCGATCCACGGCCAGCCGGCCGAGACGATCTCGATGGCACGGCTGCTCGCCCTGCTCTTCGAGGTGACCGACCTCTTCGACATGCAGACGCGACCGGAGCTCATCCTTCTGCAGAAGACCATGGTCGTCGTCGAGGGCGTGTCGCGCATGCTGAACCCGCGCTTCAACATGTGGAAAGCTTCCGAACCCGTGGTCGGCGCCTGGATCCGCGACAATCTCGGACCGAAACGTGTTGTGTCCGATCTGAAAGACGGCTTGAAGTCGGTGGTGAAGCTTGCCGAAGCCGTGCCGGAAATCGCCGCCAGAACGGAAAAATTCCACGAGGAACTCCTTCATATGAGCGAGCATGGCCTGCGCTTCGATCCGGAAACGACGGAAGCGATCGGCAGGGCGGAGGCGCGGCACAATCGCTCCGGCCGCGTGGCGCTCTGGATCATCGCACTTACGCTCATCTATTTCGCCTTCACGCTTTGACGGGCCGATAGCGGCCCACCGGTTGCGACATCGGATGTCTGCATTTTGGGATATTCCCTAACCTGTTTCTTCCGCTAGGTTGAGAAGAAAGAGGATTTCATGCCTGACCCCAAACCGCTTATCGAACTGACAGGTCAGCCGATCGGATTTACCGAACTGCTGTTGATCGGCGAGAACAAAGTCCGGTTGACGGCCGCACCGGAGGGACTGGCCCGGGTACAGGCGGCAAGAGCCGTGGTCGAACAGGCGATGGCGGAGGGCAAACCCGTTTATGGCGCCACGACCGGTGTCGGCGCCATGAAAGACGTCGCCTGGTCGAGCGAGGAACTGGACGCCTTCAACCTCGGGCTCGTACGCGCACACCATTTCGGTACCGGCGAGCCCTTTCCCATCTCCGTCGTGCGCAATGCCATGGCGCTGCGCGTCAATACCGCGCTGACCGGTTATGTCGGATGCTCGACCGATCTCGTGAATAACTATCTGGAACTGCTTTCCGCCGACGTGATCCCGGTCGTGCGCCGTACCGGCTCGATCGGCTGCGCCGACATCGGGCTGATGGGCCAGATCGGCGCGGTCCTGACCGGCGTCGGCGAAGCCGTTTATGAAGGCAAGCGCCTGCCGGCGGCGGAAGCCTTCAAACGCGCAGGGCTGAGACCTAGACGCATGGCGCCGCGCGACGGCCTCGCCTCGCTCAGCGTCAATGCGGTCAGCTTCGCTGCGGCCGCCGAAACAACGCGCGCCGCCGCAGGCGCATTGCGCACGCTGCTCGCCGTGGGTCTCGCCGCTTCGGGTGCGATGGGCGCTTCCCGGGACCCATGGATCGCGGTCACCCATGTGGGCACGCCGCGCGAGGCGATGATCGGCAAATGGCTGTGCAATGCTTCCGAGGGCTGGGATTGGCCGAGCGGCACGCATGTGCAGGATCCCTTGAGCCTGCGCATGATCGCGCAGGTTTTCGGTGCCGTGTTCGAAAGCGTGCTGACGGCCGGCCACAAGATCCTCGCCGCCACCGGCCGCACCGACGACAACCCGGTGATTGCAGAGGGCCGGGTGCTCACCTCCGGCGGATCGCTGCCGCTCGATGTGACGCTTCTCCTGGAATCGGCGATCCTGTGCATGGCGCATGCGGCACGCAACTCCTTCAACCGTTGCGTCCTGCTCGGCAACGGGCAGCGGCGCGACCTGCCGGTGAACCTCGTGCCGGAAGGAGCAATCGCCACCGGGTTCGGACCGATCATCAAACTCGCCGGCGAGATCTTTTCCCGCGTTCTTTCCATGACCAATCCGGTTTCCGCGCAGTCGCTCGTCGTGGCGGGCGGCATGGAGGACGAGGCGGCTTTCCTGCCGCTCGTCATCGAGCGTTTCGACCGGCAGATGCAGGCACTGAAACGGCTTGCTGCGCTGGAAGCCCTGCTCGCCGCCCAAGCCATGGACATCCATGGCGACAAGCCGAGCGGCGCGGTGAAGCTCGTCTACGATGTCGTGCGCCGGCATGCGGCATTCTATACGGTCGACCGGCCGCTTTCGACGGAAGTGGAGGCGATCGAGGACGAACTGGCCTCGGAGGAATTCCTGACCGGCCTCATTGCGATTTCCCCAATCCATGCGATCGACGGTTTCTTCGCGCTTGGCGGTTTTGGCATGGATTCGTTTCAGCCTCGTCCGACCGCTATCGATTTGAAGTATCCCTGATCCGGCGCCCTAGAGCAGGTTCTGCCACGTCGCGGCGCCCGAGCGGCCTTTATTCCGCCCGTTTCTTCATTCTCTGTTAAGGAATACATTCCTTTTCGACAATCGTCTTCCGGAGACAGCCATGGCGCTCGGTGCATCCCAACGCTTGCATGACGGGGTTCTTGCCGTCGAAACCATGACGCGCTTCGCGCTTGCCGTACTGGCGCTTGCATCCGGAGTCTATACCTATCTCGGGGTGCGCAGCCTCCTCGACGGCTCGCCGACCGCTGTATTCTTCGCGGCGATCATCTACTCGGCTTCAGTCTCGGTCGCCATCTATGCCTTCTGGTCCTATATGGCGCGCTTCTATCCGCACGTGACCACCTATACGGGCCGCACCGCCATGCTCGGTGTCATGGCGCTCGGCGCTGCCATGATCATCGCCATGTCGAGCTGGCTGAACGCCGCGGCACTTGCCGGTTCGGCTGCGCTTGAACAGCATCTTGCCGAAACGGTGGAGGATTATACCGCCGACCTCGACCAGGCGCATCAGAACGCACTTGCCGCGCAAAGCCTGCTGCCGGACATCCAGCGCGCCTCGGAACGGTTCGCCCAGCTCGCCGCCTCCGAACGCCAGTCCGGAGCGCTGACCGGCACGACGGGATCGGGCAGTGTCGTGCAACTGCTCTCACAGATGTCGGGGCAGATGAAGGAGCTGGAGAGCGGCATCAATGCCTCGCGCGAACAGGTGACCAACCTCTTCAACGAAGGCCAGAAGCGGCTGGAGACCATGCGCACGCTGGTCTCCGCTCCAGGTGCCGTCGCACCGCGCGCCGACCAGTTCTCGTCTGAAGTCGTGGCGCTGACCGGCGTCATCGCCTCACTCGGCCAGACTTCGATCGCGCCCTCCATCCGCCGCGCAGCGGACGACCTGTCGCTTGGCTTCATTGCGCCCGTGGCCGATGGCGGTAACGCCGACCTCGTCAACCGGCAGGATCAGGTGATGGAGACGGTGCGGGCATCGGTCGCGGCGCAATCCAAGGTCCTGTCGCAAGCGGCCGACGAAATCCTCACCCGGCCCCCCGTGCCGGAACGGCGCTTCGTGCCGCTCTCTTCGGCCGAAGCGGTGCTGCGCTATGCCTCCGATTTCATACCTGCATGGGCCGGCGCGATCTCGATCGATCTCCTGCCGGGCGTGCTGGTCTTCATCCTCGCGGTCGTGCATGGCGCGATCCGGAAGCAGGAGGAGAAGCTGCCGTTTGCCGAGCGGATCACCGCCGCCGAACTTCTCCAGGCCCTGGAGGTGCAGAGGGCAGTCACGGCAAGCGGCGTGAACCTGGAAAATGCGGTCGCCGGGGCCGAAACCGAAAGCGAAGCGCTGGAACCGAACAACATCACCAGCATCGACCTGAAATCACGGACACGGGACCGGTCGCATGAGGATCGATGAGCCTATCAAGGCCCTGCTGAAGCTCGACGACGGTGTGCTGATGCGCGGCGCCTTCTATATACTGCTATCGGCGGCGGCCGTGTTTCTCCTCATCGACGTGCGCGATATCACGGCGATGAATGCGGCCCTCCCCGGTTATGACCCGATGCACGGGGACCAGCCGGTACTGCCGCCGGCGTTGACGGATGGTGTGCCGAACGCCCCGCCGGTACAGCCTGCAAGTCCAAAAGAAACGCTGCGCCAACCGATCAGGTTCGAGCTTACCTCCGGTGGCGTGCTTCTCGCTGAAGGCTCGATCGACCCGGGCGCCGCCGACCGTTTTGCCAAGGAGATCGAGGCACGCGGCGAATATGTGAAGACCGTTTCGCTCAATTCCCCCGGCGGCTCGGTGGACGATGCGCTCGCCATGTCGGAGTTGATCCGCGAGAAGAAGCTCGACACGAAAGTGGCGTCCAAGGCGCTCTGTGCCTCCTCATGCCCGATCGTCTTTGCCGGCGGCGTCGGACGCATGGCGGAGAAGGAGGCAGTAATCGGCGTGCATCAGGTCTTCAATGGCGGCAAGGACCGGCCGACGGCGGAACAGGCCATGGCCAGCGCCCAGGCCACGACCGCACGGGTTGCTCGGCATCTCGACACCATGGGCATCGGTGCGGGACTGTGGATCAACGCGCTGGAGACGCCGCCGGACCGGCTTTACTACCTCACGCCCAAGGAAATGGCGGATTTCAAGCTGACGACGGAGCCGGTCGCGACCGCGAAGAAGAAGGGTTAGCCCCGCATCGTAATCCTTCTCGCTTGCAGAGAAGCGAGGAGCGAGAGAAGCAGCATGACGCCGGTGAAGGCCGCAACCGCCCACCAGCCATCGGCGCTCCAGAAATGCCCGCCAAGCGAGCCAGCCACGCTCGAGCCGAGATAATAACCGAGCAGATAGAGCGAAGAGGCGTGCCCCTTCGTCCCCCGCGCCAGCTTGCCGACCAGCGCGCTTGCGACCGAGTGGGCCATGAAGAAACCGGAGGTCAGGAGCACGATGCCGAAGATGATCAGAGACAGCGGCGAAAAGAGCGTGATGGCGATACCGACAAGCGCAACCAAAGCGCCGACCGGCATGACCAGGAAATGGCCGAAACGGTCGCCCAGCAGCCCGGCCGCCCAGGAAGCGGCAATCCCGAACAGATAGACCGTGAAGATCAGGCCAAGTTCGGTCTGGTTGAGGTTATAAGGGGCTGCGACCAGCCGGAAACCGGCATAATTATAGATCGTCACGAAGGCGCCCATCATCAGGAAGCCGATGGCGAACAGCAATGCCAGAGCCGGATTCTTCAAGTGCCCGAACCAGGCATCGACGTGATAGCGGACGGTCGATTTGCGGGGGATGAAATTGCGCGACGGCGGCAAAAGGACGAGGAAGCCGATTGCGGCGACGATGCCCATCAGCCCGATCCCTGCCAGCGCCAGCCGCCATGAGAAATATTCGGCCAGCATGCCGGTGAAAACGCGGCCCGCCATGCCGCCGAAGGCATTGCCGGCAATGTAGAGCCCCATGGAGGCGCCAAGGCCCCTCGGGTCGATCTCTTCCGACAGATAGGCCATGGCGACCGCCGGGACGCCGCCGAGCAGAAAACCTTCGAGCGCACGGATGACGAGCAGCGCATTCCAATCCGGCACGACAGCGCAGGCGATCGTGCAGAGCGAAGCGCCGAGCAGCGAGACGAACATCAGGCTGCGGCGGCCGAAGCGCTCCGAAACCGCAGCCGCAAGAAAGATCGCGACAGCCAGGAGGCCGGTGGAGAGCGAAAGCGACAGGGAGCTCGCCGCCGGGCTGACCCCGAAATCCGCAGAAAAGATCGGCATCAGCGGCTGCACGCAGTAAAGCAGCGCGAAGGTCGAGAAACCGGACATGAAGAAGGCCAGGCTGGCGCGGCGATAGGGCGGCGTGCCGCGTACCAGAAACTGCTTCTCGCCGTCGTTCGCCGCAGGTTGTGCCGGATGCAGGTCGGCTTCAGGAGATGCTTTCACCTGGCGTTGGGCAGCGCTGGACATGATCAGAAAAACCTTTCGACGGGGAAAAAGGTAGCGAGCGGCACATTATTTGTCCAATATATGAAGCAGGCGATCTTGATAGGTTTTAGATATGGAGCTCCGGCATATCCGATATTTCCTTGCGGTGGCTGAAGAGGGCAATTTCACCCGCGCCGCAGCGAAACTCGGCATCGGCCAGCCGCCACTCAGCCAGCAGATCCGTATTCTGGAAATGGAGATCGGCGCTCCCCTGTTCCATCGCGTCCCGCACGGCGCGGAACTGACAGCGGCAGGCGCCGCCTTCCTGACAGAAGCCAGGGCTTCGCTGGCTGCAGCAGACAATGCCGTCCTTGCAGCCCAGCGCGCCGCCCGTGGCGAGACCGGCAGGCTGGCGCTCGGCTTTACCGCGTCGGCCGCCTTCAACCCGGTGGTTACCGGCGCGATCCGGCGTTTTCGCAGCCAGTGGCCGGATGTGGCGCTGGCGCTCAGCGAGATGAACAGCAACTGGCTTATGGAGAAACTCACGCGCGGCGAGATCGACGCTGCCTTCATCCGTCCGGGCCTCGAGGATCCGAAGGAGGTGTGGCTGAAACGGCTGCCGGACGAACCGATGCTGGTCGCGCTTCCCGCGCATCACCCGCTTGCCGGGCACAGGCAGGTTCCGCTTGCAGCACTTGCCGGCGAACCCTTCATCCTCTTCCCGCGCACGGTAGGCCTCAGCCTCTACGACGATATCGTGCGCGGCTGCCGCGAGGCCGGTTTCGAATTGCAGGTGACGCAGGAAGCACCGCAGATCCCTTCCGTCGTCAATCTCGTGGCGGCCGATCTCGGCGTCTCGATCGTGCCCGCCTCGATCGCGAAATTCGCAATCGAAGGCGTCGTCTACAAGCCTATCGAGGGACCGCCGCTGATCGCGCGGCTGGGGCTTGCGGTGCTCAAGGCACAGCGCTCCCCGATCGCGCTTAACCTCATGGGCCTCGTCTGATCAGGTTTCCGGCTTGATCTCCCGCTCGCAGAAGCTGATGCGGTTGCTGAACGGATCGGTGACCGTCACCTCCAGCCCCCAGGGCTGCTGCTCCACACCCGGCTTCATGTAACGGTAATCCTTTGCGATCAGCTCTGCATGGAAGGCGCGGATGCCCTGCATCGGCACGAAAACACGGGCGCCGGGCGAAGCATCGCCCGCATGTTCGGAAAGGTGCATCAGCATGCCGCTGCGGGAAACCTGGCAATAAAGCGGGAAATTCTCGCCGAAGCGATGTTCCCAATCGAGTTCGAAACCCAGAAAGCCGCAATAGAATTCCATCGCCTTGTCGACGGAGAATATCCGGAAGATCGGGATCGCCGGCTGAATCGAGATACCACCAGACTTCCTTTGCTGCCGCTCTGCCGCCTCGATCTTTGCAGCGAGGATATTCCAGTCGTCATAGCCGAACTGGCCTGCCACCAGTTCCAGCGCCTGACTATGCGTAAGCTCTAAGTTACGCTCTGCCAGCGCCTCGCGCAGGCTTTTCGCCATCAGTTTCACATCGCGGAAATCGCGCATCTCATCATCCTTTCAATGGACGAACGGCAAGATCAGGGCCCGCATTGCTGATCCGTTCGTCATCATTGGCCTGGATGGCAAAGGATGAGAGTCGGTTAGGATGCATTCACCGTTGGTTTCAAAACCTGCGGGCGGCTGGCCGCATCCGGCCGCAAACAGGAGTAACGCAGTCGGGAATACAGCGCAAGCGGGACAGCGTATCAGCGATGACGATTGCAAGTCGGCGGCCGAGGGCTTAGCTTCCCCGCCACATCTGACATCGGATACGGGCATGGAACTTCAGGGCAAGCGCATCCTTCTGATCATCTCCGGCGGCATCGCGGCCTACAAAAGCCTCGACCTCATCCGCCGGCTCCGCGAACGCGGCGCAACCGTGCGGCCGGTCATGACAAAGGCAGCACAGGAGTTCGTCACGCCGCTCGCAGTCGGCGCGCTTTCCGCGGGCCATGTCTATGTCGACCTGTTCTCCCGCGAGGACGAGCAGGATGTCGGCCACATTCGCCTTGCCCGCGACACCGATCTGGTGGTGGTGGCGCCGGCCAGCGCCGACCTGATGGCAAAGATGGCCCACGGGCTGGCGGACGATCTGGCAAGTACCGTGCTGCTCGCCACCGACCGGCCGGTGCTGGTGGCGCCGGCGATGAACCCGAAGATGTGGGCCGCACCCGCGACCAGGCGCAATCTCGAAACGCTGAAGAGCGACGGCATCCATTTCATCGGGCCGATGGCCGGTGAGATGGCGGAAAGCAGCGAGGCGGGCGTCGGCCGCATGGCCGAGCCGCTGGAGATCGTCGCCGCAATCGTCGAACTGCTCGACGGCGGACCGAGGCCGCTCGCCGGCAGGACCGCGATCGTCACATCCGGTCCGACGCATGAGCCGATCGATCCTGTGCGTTACATCGCCAACCGCTCCTCGGGCCGGCAGGGACATGCGATCGCCGCGGCGCTCGCCAAACTCGGCGCGGATGTGACGCTCGTTTCCGGCCCCGTGACGATCCCCGATCCGGGCGGGGTCAAGACCGTACATGTGGAACGAGCCGACGAGATGCTGGAAGCGGTCGTCTCCCGCCTGCCCGCCGACATCGCGGTCATGGTGGCGGCGGTTGCCGACTGGCGCGTGGCGACCTCCGCCGGCCAGAAGATCAAGAAGAAATCGGGGGAGCCCCCCCCGCCGCTCGTGCTTGCCGAAAACCCGGACATCCTGAAGACGGTCGGGCATCACGACAAACGGCCGAAACTGGTGGTCGGTTTTGCCGCCGAAACCCAGGACGTGGAGAAGAACGGCCGGGACAAGCTTCTACGCAAGGGCGCGGACCTGATCGTCGCCAACGACGTTTCGCCGGAGACCGGCATCATGGGCGGCACCCGCAACCGGGTGAAAATCATCAGCGCCAAGGGCGTCGAGGAATGGCCGGACCTCGGCAAGGACGAAGTGGCGGCAAGGCTTGCGGAACTCGTTGCCGGGCGGCTGGCAGGAGCATGAGATGAGCCTTTACGAACGCAGGGGTTTCGACGCGTTTGTCGCGGGCCTGCCCGGCACGTCCTTCGTCGATCAATGGGACGGGCATGTCGCGAAGGTGGGCGGCAAGGTCTTCACTGTGCTTTGGGGCGAAGGCGAACGGGCGAGACTGGTCGCGAAATGCCCGGAAGAGAGTTTTGAGATCCTGACTGCGCTTGAGGGGATCAGGCAGGCCCCCTATTTCGCCAAACGGAAATGGGTGGAGATCGGCCGCAATTCGCCGCTTTCGGACGAGGAACTCGTCCACTATCTTACACGATCCTATGAACTGGTGGCCGCCGGCCTGACGAAGAAACTCCGGCAGGAACTGGGAATCAGGCTGTCTTCCTGACGTCTTCGGACAACCCCTCTTCCTGGGGAGCGAAGACCGACACCTTGATACCCTCGGCACAGACCTTCACGGCGCTGCCATCCGGGATTTCCACCCACGCGTCGACTTCGTCGTTGAGCGGCTCCGACACGAGGCAGTAGCCGGTCTTGCCGCCCGTCGGCGCGGCGTAAAGGGTCGGCGGGCTGTGGTCCGTCGCATAACGCACCGCATAAAGCTCCTTGCCATCGGAGAAAGCGGCGGTGAAGCGCACCAGCGCCTCGCCGGATTTTTCCATCGACAGGTCCTCGACGGCGGCAATCGCCCTTTCCATGGCGCCGAGCGGATCGGCATCAAGGCCCAGTTGTAGCGCCAGCAGGAAGAGCAGTTCCGAATCCGTCGTGCCTGAGCGTGCATGGAACAATTCGTCGGAGAGCATGCCTTCCATCTGCCTCCGGACGCGGTCGAAGCCGGAAATCTGGCCGTTGTGCATGAAGGACCAGTGGCCGTGCACGAAAGGGTGGCAGTTGTCGCGGCGCGTCGCGCCGGTCGTCGCGGCCCGCACGTGGGCGAGGAACAACGGTGAACGGATCTGCCTCGCGAGGCTTCTGAGATTGCAATCGGACCAGGCCGGCAGGATATCGCGGTAGCGGCCTGGATCCGGCCTGTCACCATACCAGGCGATGCCGAAACCATCGCCGTTCGTAGCGGTCTTGGCGCGGGTGGCGCAGTGGGATTGTTCGATCAGGGAATGGGCGGGCGAGGATACGAGTTCTTCGAGATAAAGAGGTTCGCCGCGATAGGCTGCCCAACGGCACATGGGTCTTGATGCTCCGACGAGGCCGCCCGCGTGCGGCCGAAAAATGTTGAAATCAGCGTCTCGACAAATGCTTAACGAATTATGAATGGAAACCCTTGACGACCGGTTTTTGACAGAGGGCCAATCACTTTTTACGACCCTTTGTTGTCTTTTGAGGTTGCCTGAGCGGATTTGCGGCCTAAATTTGGCAGTATGTCATATCAGGAAAATCCCAGGCAGGACGATCAGGCCTCTGTTTCATCCGGCGAGGAAGCCCTTTTTAAACTGGCATTCCAACCCGACCAATGGGCACTGTTTCTCGATATCGATGGAACACTGATCGACCTTGCAGATACGCCGGATGGGATCGTCGTTCCCCCGGATTTGCCGGAAAACCTCCATCACCTTTCCACGAAGCTCAATGGTGCGCTGGCGCTGGTAACCGGACGCGCGCTTGCCTATGCCGACCGGCTTTTCGTGCCGTACACATTTCCGATCGCCGGACTGCATGGGTCCGAGCGGCGCGGTCCATCGGGCGAGATCAGCCGCTTCACGCCAAATGCCGCATTCGAAGAACTGAAAGCCGCCCTGGCGCGGGAGGCGAAACAATGGCCGGGCGTCCTGGTGGAGGACAAGGGGGCGGCCGTCGCTGCACATTACCGGCAAGCCCCGGATCAGCGAGAGACCGTGGAAGCAGCCATGCCCCGTTATCTCGACATGGCCGGCCCGGACTTCACGCTGCAGCGTGGCAAGATGGTCGCCGAAATCCGCCCGGCGCAGGCCAGCAAGGGGCATGCGCTCAAGGCCTTCCTCGACGAGACGCCCTTCAACGGGCGTAAACCGATCGCGATCGGCGACGACGTGACCGACGAAGCGATGTTCCGGACGGCAAACCGGCTTGGCGGGCATTCGATCCGCATCGCCGAAACGCCGGCTGAAACGGAAGCGATATCCACTCTCCCTTCGACCGATGCCCTGCGGGCGATCCTCGCCACGCTGGCCGGCGCCGGCACATCCAATATCGCTTGAATCGAAAGGGAAGAGCTTGAGCCGTCTTGTGGTCGTTTCCAACCGCGTCACCCTCCCGCAAAAAAGCGGCGACGCTCCCGCCGGGGGGCTAGCCGTCGCCCTGCAGGCAGCCCTGGAAGAGCGCGGCGGCATCTGGATGGGCTGGTCGGGCAAGTCCAGCGGCGCGAAGGAGCCCGCGCCGCTTGCCATGCAGACGCATGGCAATATCACCTATGCGCTCACCGACCTCACGAAGACGGATGTCGAAGAATATTACCACGGCTTCGCCAACCGGGTGCTCTGGCCGATCTGCCACTACCGGCTGGATCTCGCCGAATACGGCCGCAAGGAGATGGCCGGCTATTTCCGCGTCAACCGCTTCTTTGCCCACCGGCTAGCGCCACTGCTGCGGGAAGACGACATCATCTGGGTGCATGATTACCACCTGATCCCGCTCGCCGCCGAACTGCGCCAGATGGGCCTCAAGAACCGTATCGGTTTCTTCCTGCACATTCCGTGGCCACCGGCGGACGTGCTCTTCACGATGCCCGTCCACGAGGAGATCATGAAGGGCCTTTCGCACTATGACCTGGTCGGCTTCCAGACCGACCACGACCTCGCCAATTTTGCCGGCGGACTCGTGCGCGAAGGCATCGGCGAGGCGCTGGAAGGCGGCAAGCTGACCTCCTACGGGCGGACATTCAAGGGCGGGTTCTACCCGATCGGCATCGAGACCGCCGCATTCGCGGACTATGCGAAAAAGGCTGCCACCAACCTGATCGTACGCAAGGCCAAGCAGAGTGTCGAAGGCCGCGATCTCATCATCGGGGTCGACCGGCTCGATTATTCGAAGGGGATCACCCAACGGCTCGATGCTTTCGAACATTTCGTCAAATCCAATCCGGGTCACCATAACCGGGTGACCTATCTGCAGATCACACCGAAATCCCGCTCGGAAGTGCCGGAATACGAGCAGATGCAGCGGACGGTTGCCGAGCAGGCCGGCCGCGTGAACGGCGCGATCGGCACGGTGGACTGGGTGCCGATCCGCTACATCAACCGTTCGATCGGTCGCCCGGTACTCGCGGGCCTCTACCGGCTGGCGCGGATCGGGCTCGTGACGCCGCTGCGTGACGGGATGAACCTTGTCGCCAAGGAATATGTCGCCGCCCAGGACCCGGAGAACCCCGGCGTGCTGGTGCTGTCACGCTTCGCGGGCGCCGCCCGGGAATTACGGGGGGCGCTGCTGGTAAACCCCTACGACATAGAGGGTACCGCCAACGCGATCGCCCGCGGCATCAACATGCCGCTCGAAGAGCGCCAGGAACGCTGGGGCCGCATGATGGAGCACCTTCTGGAACACGACGTAACCCGTTGGTGCAATGATTTCCTCAGAGATCTCACCGCGGCGTGATTGTCACGCCTGCGACCATCAACGGGCGGCGGACCGGATTCCTCACGCCTTCTGGCAATAGTGCACTTTCGGCGTGTCGTCGCCGGTCTGGAAATCTCCGGGCTGCGGCGGCGCAATCGGCTTGAAGAGGGTGCGGTCCGGTTTCAGGTCTAGAAGCGGCGTGCCGTCGAGGCAATCGAGCCCTCGAACGAGAAGTACATTGCCTTCCACCGCTTCCAGCACGACGATCGAGGTGCCGATCGGATTCGGGCGCACCGGCGTGCGCAGCGAAAACGTACCATGGACCTTGCCGTTGCTTGCCGGGCTCTGCAACACCAGATCACGTCGCGAACGGTCCAGCCAATAGAGGACTTCCAGGCGCTCGAAAGCCTCGATGCCCTTGAGCGCCGCAACCCAGGGCTCGAAGATCTCGATGCGGCAGACAGGCCCGTCATGCCTGCCCTGGCGCGGCGTCTCCATGCGCGAAGTCCAGGGGGTCGAGATGCGGCCGATGAAGGTCAGTCCTGCATCGGTTGGCGCAGGTGGCGTGACCGCCACTTCGTTTTCGCGGATTTCGTTTTCGCGTACCATCATGGACCTCCTGCCGGACTTGGGGCGGGACTGCCGTTGCGACAGTGCCACAGCAGGCCCTCGCCGAAGCCAGAGCCCACTATGGCATACCGAAATATTTATGGAAACATCTCGATACGGATCAAGCCGCCTGCCTGATCTCGCCCAGCGCCTCTTCGAGGCTTACGTGACCAAGGAACCGGCCGGCCGTTCTGGCCTCCTCCTGATGCTCGATAGCCCAGGCAAAACTTACCGCGGGGTCCTCCTGCAGGCGCTCGTAAAGTGCATTGAGCGCCGGAAATTTCTTCCGGTCTACGACCTGATGGAAATCGTTCCAGCGGGCGATGCCGGCGAAATAGGCATCCGCAAAGCTCTTCTCATCGCCAAGCAGCCATTTGCGGCCGTTGATCAGCTTTTCCAGATGGGCATGCGCCTTTTCCACCTTGGCGATGCCATAGGCCCTAAGCGCCTCCTTCGCCTGCGGCTCCAGTTCGTGCTCGACCGCGTGCCAGAGCGGGCTGAAGGCATTGAAGAAGCCGGTGTTGAGGAAAGCCAGCATCTGGTTCAGCCGGTCGAATTTTTCGGATTTCGGATCGAAACCAAAACCCTTGTCCATCGTGCGGGCGGCAATGTGGTTGAGGATGGCCATGCTTTCGCTCATCACGCGACCGTCCGGCAACATCAGCGAGGGCGTTTCACCGACCGGATTGACCGGCCTGTAGGCCTCGCTCGAGACCACTCCGGGCATTTCCACCCGGCAGAGGCGATAGGGCGCGCCCGTCCATTCAAGCGCCACGATCGAGCCGAACGAGCATCCCTCCGGCACGCCATAAAACAGGATCGGTGTCATATCTTCACTCCTTGGGAATTGAACCTTTCGAATGAAGACAATATGATTTTGTGGACGCTGGTGCGGTAGACGGCTTTATTGCGCTTTAAAGTCTACATATATGGAAGATGACATGACTGCGTCGCTCAATCTCAACGATCTCCATTTCTTCGTTCAGGCGGTGGAACACGGTGGATTTTCCGCCGCCGGGCGTCGGCTTGGGGTGCCGAAATCCACGATCAGCAAGCGGGTCGCGGAGCTGGAGGATCGGCTGGGCGTCAGGCTGATCCATCGCACTTCGCGCAGCTTTTCATTGACCGACCTCGGCCGGGATTTCTTCCAGCATGCACAAGCCTCGATCATCGAAGCGGAAATGGCCGAAACGATCGTGCGCACCCACCTTGGCGAACCGAGCGGGATTGTGCGGATGACCGCCGCTGTGCCGACCGCGCAATTCCTGCTCGCCGAACACCTGCCGGAGCTTTCCGCCCGTTACCCGAAACTCAAGCTTTCGCTGCATGTCAGCGATCGGTTCGTCGATATCGTCCAGGAAGGGTTCGACATCGCGCTGCGGAGCCACCAGGCGCCCCTGCCCGATTCGACACTGCTGCAGAGGAAGCTTGCCACGCACCCTTTCTTCGTCGTCGCCTCGCCGGATTATCTGCATGCACATGGCGAGCCCAGGAGCCCGGAGGAGCTTGCCGGGCATAAAGCGGTGGCGGCCTATTTCGACGACGATCCCTGGCGGCTGACCTCATGCGAAAATAAAGAGGTTCTGGTGAGGCCCCTGCCGGTGATTGCCGCCGACGAGCCGATGGTGATGATGAAGGCGGCACTGGCCGGGCTTGGCCTCGCCTGCCTGCCGACCTCCGTCTGCCGCGACGCGCTCGCCGAAGGTCGGCTCGTGCGCCTGCTTCCGGACTGGACGGCAGGCAGCATCACCACGACCATCCTGATGCCGCATCGGCGCGGTCAATTGCCGGCCGTGCGTGCCGTCGTCGATTTCCTCAGCGAAAAGCTGGCCCAGGCCTGAACGGGTCTACAAGCTTGCGAACAGGCCCTGCTTCAGTCCCGCTACCCGTTCCTCGTTGCGACGGTAGAAAATCCATTGCTTGATGCGCTTGCCGTGGACCAGTTCCGCCTGCACGAGAATGCGCATATGCTCGCTGAGCGTGGCAGGGGTTATGCCGAGCTTCTCCGCGATCAGCACCGCGCAGACGCCGTCTTCCACCAGGTCGCCATCCACCTGCGGCGGAAAATGCTCGCGCGGCTGCTTCAGCCATTCGAGAATCATCAGACGCCGATCGTTGGCGAAGGCTTTCAGGATATCGACGTCTTGCATTTTGGTATTTTGCCAAGTAACGAACTAAAGTCAATCCTGTATGAGGCCCACATGTCCGTCGATCCTGTCAAGCCAGAACGCATAGCCGAAACAGAGAAGCTCATCCGTCCGCATATCCGCCACACACCGGTGATGCGGGTCGACATGCGGGATTTCGGAGCCGGGGCACTGCCAGTCGATCTGAAACTCGAACTTTTGCAGCATTCCGGCTCGTTCAAGGCGCGCGGCGCCTTCTCCAGCCTGCTGACCCGTGACGTTCCGCCGGCCGGCGTCGTCGCGGCATCCGGCGGCAATCATGGTGCTGCGGTGGCCTATGCGGCGATGCGGCTCGGCGTGCCCGCCACGATCTTCGTGCCGAGCGTCACCTCGCCCGCCAAGGCGGAGCGCATCCGCTCCTATGGCGCGGAACTCGTGATCGGCGGCGACCGATATGCGGATGCGCTGGCGGCCAGCGAGACCTATGTCGCCGAGAGCGGGGCTCTGGCGGTGCACGCCTATGACCAGGTGGAAACCTTGCTGGGCCAGGGAACGCTCGGAAAGGAGATCGAGGACGACCTGCCGGAAATGACGACGCTGCTCGTCGCCGTCGGCGGCGGCGGGCTGATCGGCGGCGTCGCCTCGTGGTTCCGCGGCCGGGTGAAGATCGTTGCGGTGGAATCCGACGGTGCGCCGACGCTTCACGAGGCCTTCAAGGCCGGCAGGCCGGTGGATGCCCCGGCCGGCGGCATCGCAGCCGACTCGCTCGCCCCGAGGCAGGTCGGCCAATTGATGTTTCCGATCGCACAGAAATATGTCGAACCGCCGGTTCTGGTTTCGGACGACGCGATTCTGGCCGCCCAGAAGGCGCTGTGGGCCGGCGCGCGCGTCGTGGCCGAGCCCGGCGGAGCGGCCGCCTTCGCCGCCCTTCTTTCCGGTAAATACGTTCCGGGCCTGGACGAACGCGTCTGCGTCCTCGTCTGCGGGTCGAACACGACTGCCGTCAGGTTCGATTGAGGTCCGAAAATATCACGCCGCCTTGGCGACGTGATATTCCTTGATCGCGGCCATCCTGATCGCCGGATAACGCTCGCTCTCATAGCGCAGCGAAAAGCCGTCCTGCGCCAGATAGACCGGATCGCCATCAAGATCGCGGGCGATATCGCCGCGATGGGTCGAGAGGAATTTTTCCAGCTCGGCCGGCTGGTCCGCCGCGATCCAGCGGCAGACAGAGAAACGCGACATTTCGAAGGAGACCGGCAGGCCGTATTCAGCCACAAGCCGCTCCTTCAGCACATCGAGCTGCAGCGCGCCGACGACGCCGACGATCGCCGGCGAGCCGTCTTCCGGCGAAAAGAGCTGCACGACGCCTTCTTCCGCCATCTGCTGCAGGGCTTCCTTCAGCTTCTTCGCCTTCATGGCATCCTCCAGCCGCACGCGGCGGAGAATTTCCGGCGAGAAATTCGGCACGCCCTGGAAGACCAGCGGCTCGCCTTCCGTCAGCGTATCGCCGATCCTGAGTGTCCCGTGGTTCGGAATGCCGACCACATCGCCGGCATAGGCAGTATCCGCCAGCTGCCGCTGCGAGGCGAAGAAGAATTGCGGCGCCGTCAACCCGAGCTGCTTGCCGGTGCGCGACAGGCGCGCCTTCATGCCGCGCTCCAGCTTGCCGGAGCAGACGCGGGCGAAGGCGATGCGGTCGCGATGGTTCGGGTCCATGTTCGCCTGGATCTTGAAGACGAAGGCCGTCATCCGGTCCTCCGCCGCGTGCACCTTGCGGATATCGGCCACCTGGTCGCGGGGTGGCGGCGCAAATTCGCCGAGTGCCTCGATCAGATCGCGGACGCCGTAGTTGCGGAGCGCCGAGCCAAAGAAAACCGGCGTCATATGACCTTCGAGGAAAGCCTGGCGATCGAAGGGCCTGCAAGCCTCGATCGCCAGTTCCGTCTCTTCGATGAACGCCGCACGCTCGTTTTCCGGCAGACGGTCGGCCACACTCTGCGGGCCGTTGACCGGCGTCACAGTTACCTCGGTGTCGGAACCGCGCACCGTATTATCGGCGAGATGGTAAGAGCCGCAGAAGGTCTTGGACCGGCCGATCGGCCAGGTGATCGGCGCGGTATCGAGTGCCAGCTTCTCCTCCACCTCGTCCAGTATCTCGAAGGGGTCGCGGCTTTCGCGGTCCATCTTGTTGACGAAGGTGATGATCGGGATGTCGCGCATGCGGCAGACTTCGAAAAGTTTCAGCGTGCGCGGTTCGATGCCTTTTGCGGCGTCGATGACCATGACCGCAGCATCCACCGCCGTTAGCGTGCGATAGGTGTCGTCGGCAAAATCCTCGTGGCCGGGCGTATCGAGGATGTTGAAGACATTGCCGCCATATTCGAAGGTCATGACCGAGGTGACGACCGAGATGCCGCGCTCGCGCTCGATCTTCATCCAGTCGGACCGCGTCTGGATGCGGTCCTTCTTGGCCTTCACCTCGCCGGCAAGCTGGATCGCGCCGCCGAAGAGCAGCAGTTTTTCGGTGAGAGTCGTCTTGCCCGCGTCCGGATGGGCAATAATCGCGAATGTGCGACGGCGGGCGACCGCCTCGGCAATGGTTTCGGGCATCGTGCAAATCCTGTGAATTGCCGGCGTATCTAGCGACTAAAGCCCGCCATTGCAATTGACCTCCCGGCTGACGGAGCAAAGTAATGCGTCATGAACATGCACGCCCCCTCCTCACCGAAACTCAATCTGATCCGTCTGCCGCATGGCGACGGCCTCGATCTGCCGTCCTATGAGACCGCCGGCGCGGCCGGCATGGACCTTCGCGCCGCCGTCGGGGAAGGTTCGCCGCTGGCGATCGCGCCGAGCAGGCGCGCGCTGGTGCCGACCGGCTTCATCTTCGAAATACCGGGTGGTTTCGAGGCGCAGGTGCGGCCGCGCTCCGGCCTTGCCTTCAAACACGGCATAACCTGCCTCAATACGCCCGGCACCATCGATAGCGACTATCGCGGTGAGGTGAAGGTGCTCTTGATCAATCTCGGCGACGAGGATTTCGTCATCACCCGCGGCATGCGGATCGCCCAGATGGTGATCGCACCGGTGATCCAGGTCCGCATCGAGGAGATCGCCGAAGCGACCGAAACAGCCCGCGGCGCCAGCGGCTTCGGATCGACCGGCGTCTGAGGCCGGAGCCAATCCGCAAGCGCCTGCAAGGATTATCCCGGCAATTCACTTTTCGCGGCGGGTCGTCTCGAAGAGGAACCAGGTGCGGCGCTCCGCTTCATCGATCCAGTTCTCGATCAGGCTGGCGGTCGCCACGTCGTTATGCTCATCGCAGAGGTCGTGCGTTTGCCGCATGAGGGCGATCAGCTGCTTGTTGTCTTCCCTGAGCTCCGCCAGCATATCCTCCGGCGTCACGAAATCCGCATCATTGTCGGGGATGCGCTGCAGCCGGGAAATATGGCCGATCGAACGCAGGGTCGTGCCGCCGATCTTGCGGGCGCGCTCGGCAACGTCATCCGTCATTGCGAAAATCTGCTCTGCCTGCTCATCGAGAAGCAGATGGTAATCCCGGAAGTGCGGACCGGACATGTGCCAGTGGAAATTCTTGGTCTTGAGGTAAAGTGAAAAGACATCGGCAAGCAGCGTCGTGAGCGCCGCGGCGATATCCTTCACGGCGTTCGTTCCGAGATCTGAGGGCGTGGCGAGCGGAGCAAGCTTGCGGTTCCGGGCAGCATTATCAGACATGGATTATCCCCTTCAAGATCGAGCATAGGCCGCCTTTCGGTGCCAGCGATCTGGAATTAAAGTGCCCTATGCCGGGGCTTTTTCAATAGCTGCCCATCCCTATTTCGGCAGGGATTTTCCAAAACGTCCCGCTGTTGCAAAAACTCTCCGCATCGAGCTCTCTTCCTGCATCTTTTTTCTCCCCGACCGGCGCAGGGAAGATCAATGCGGCTGGCCTCCGGTGCTCTTTGGACCTATCTTCCAGCATCAGAACGACTTGTCAGGGAGAACACCATGTCGGAACAGAAACCGGGCCGCGGCCGGATCTATTCATCGATCACCGAAACGATCGGCGATACACCCATCGTGCGGCTGGATAAGCTCGCGAAGGAAAAAGGCGTCAAAGCCAATTTGCTTGCCAAGCTGGAGTTCTTCAATCCGATCGCTTCCGTCAAGGACCGCATCGGTGTGGCGATGATCGAGAGCCTCGAAGCCCAGGGCAAGATCACACCCGGCAAGACCACGCTGATCGAGCCGACCTCCGGCAATACGGGCATCGCCCTTGCCTTCGCCGCCGCCGCGAAAGGCTACAAGCTGATCCTCACCATGCCGGAGACGATGTCGATCGAACGCCGCAAGATGCTGGCACTGCTCGGCGCCGAACTGGTGCTGACCGAAGGGCCGAAGGGCATGAAGGGCGCGATCGCCAAGGCGGAAGAGCTCGCCGCCTCGCTGCCCGACGCGGTCATTCCGCAGCAGTTCGAGAACCCTGCCAATCCGGAAATCCATCGCAAGACGACGGCCGAGGAAATCTGGAACGATACCGACGGCAAGGTCGATATCTTCGTCTCCGGCATCGGCACGGGCGGTACGATCACCGGCGCCGGACAGGTGCTGAAAAGCCGTAATCCGGACCTCAAGGTCATTGCCGTCGAGCCCGAGGAATCGCCCGTGCTTTCCGGCGGCCAGCCCGGGCCGCACAAAATCCAGGGGATCGGCGCCGGCTTCGCCCCAAAGATTCTCGACACCTCGATCTACGACGAGGTCGTCACCGTCAACAGCGCGGAAGCCATGGAAATGGCCCGCCTCGTCGCCAGGCTCGAAGGCGTTCCCGTCGGCATCTCCTCAGGTGCAGCGCTCACCGCTGCCATCGAAGTGGGCAGCCGGCCTGAAAATGCCGGCAAGAACATCGTCGTGATCATCCCCTCCTTCGCCGAACGTTATCTCTCGACGGCACTGTTCGAAGGGCTGGGTGGGTGAAAAGAGTGAGTAGTGAGTAGTGTCGCAGGCAGATCGCAGCACATAAACTCGATGAGAGCACTATTCACCACCGACTAATCACTGCTCACTACAGCAATCACGCCGCCGCATTCGTGAGCCGTTCGCCAGCCATGCGATAGGAGATCGCTTCGGCGAGATGGATGCGGCCCACCGTATCCTTGTTGTCGAGATCGGCCAGAGTGCGCGCCACCTTGAGCACGCGGTGGTAGCCGCGGGCGGAAAATTTGAGCTTTTCGGCAGCATCCCGGAGCAACTGCAATCCGTTCGGGTCCGGCTCGGCGAACTTCTCGATCAGCGATGTCGAGCAGCGGGCATTGGTGAGGACGCCTGGACAACCGGCGCCCGCGAAACGTTCCCGCTGTCTTTCGCGAGCCGCGGCGACTCGCTTTGCCACATCAGCACTCCTTTCCGCCGACATCGGGCGGATCAGGTCGGCGGCTGATACCGCCGGCACGTCGATCCGGATATCGATACGGTCCATCAAGGGGCCGGAAATTCGCGCCTGGTAATCGGCGGCGCAACGCGGGCCGCGCGCACAGGTATGGCCGGGCTCACCCGCCATGCCGCAGCGGCACGGGTTCATGGCGGCAACGAGCTGTATGCTCGCCGGATAGGAAACCCGGTGGTTGGCACGCGCGATGATGCATTCCCCGGTTTCGAGCGGCTGACGCAGTGCATCGAGCGCCTGGGGCGAAAACTCCGGGAACTCGTCGAGGAAAAGTATGCCGTGATGGGCAAGAGACGCCTCCCCCGGTCTGGCGCGCAGGCCGCCTCCGACCAGCGCCGCCATGGTGGCCGAATGATGCGGCGTGCGATAGGGACGGCGATCCGACAGCTTGCCGCCGGAGAGCTGGCCGGCGATCGAATGGATCATCGAGACTTCCAGAAGCTCGGCAGCGGACAGCGGCGGAAGGATGGAGGGAAGCCGCGCCGCGAGCATGGATTTCCCGGAGCCGGGCGGGCCTGCCATCAGGAGATTGTGTCCGCCGGCCGCCGCCACTTCCAGCGCCCGCTTGGCGCTTTCCTGCCCCTTGATATCGGCGAGATCGGGGAGATTGGCCGGCATCGCCCGGATCGCCGGCTGCGGTCGGGAGATCACCTGGGTGCCGCGGAAATGATTGGCAAGCGCAATCAGGCTGCGCGGCGCGACGATATCGATATCCGCGCCCGCCCAGGCCGCTTCCGCACCGCTATCGGCCGGGCAGATCAGGCCTTTTCCCATCGCGTTGGCACCGATCGCCGCCGGCAGGGCGCCGGTCACCGGCGCCAGAGTTCCGTCGAGGTTGAGCTCGCCGATCACCACGTAATCGGCCAGCGCATCCGCAGGTATCGCGCCCAGCGCCGCCATCAGCCCCAATGCAATAGGCAGATCGAAATGCGATCCTTCCTTCGGAAGGTCGGCCGGCGCAAGGTTGACCGTCACCTTCTTGGGCGGCATGGCAAGCCCGGATGCATGCAGCGCCGCCTGCACCCGTTCCCGGCTTTCAGCCACCGCCTTGTCCGGCAGACCGACGATATGCATGTTCATCTTGCCCGGACCGACCATCACCTGGACGTCGACCGGAACGCCCTCGATCCCCTGGAATGCAACCGTACTGACGCGTGCAACCATTTCAACTTGCCCCCAAGCCCTGACTGAAGCACCAGCGATTACACGCCTTCCGCGCCAGCGATTGCAATCTGGCATGGAACAAGGAATAAAACAAGAACATTAGACGAACAATTTCGCGCCGCCGCTGCAACGAGGTTGCAGCCAGTTGTATTGACGGAACAAAGACGATCCGGATCCGAAACGGCGGCGGCTCAACCTTCACGAAATCATGAGGCCGCCTTCTTTTTGTGCAATTTCGAATGAGCGAAGCCTCCCCTTTTCCGGAATTGCTTTATCAGCCGCGTTTTTCTTCGATTGCATCCCAAAGAAGGCTTGCGACATCGGCGCCGCCGAACTTCTTCACCTCGCGGATGCCGGTCGGGGACGTGACGTTGATCTCGGTCATGTAATCGCCGATCACATCGATGCCGACAAAAAGGAAGCCTCGCTCGCGCAGCGCCGGACCGATGCGGGCACAGATTTCCTCTTCCCGCGCGGTGATCTCGACGGGTTCCGCGCGGCCGCCGACATGCATGTTGGAACGGCTGTCGTGCTCGGCCGGCACGCGATTGATCGCCCCGACCGGCTTGCCGTCAATCAACAGGATGCGCTTGTCGCCCTTGCGCACTGCGGGCAGATAAGCCTGGGCGATGAAGGGCTCGCCGCGATACATCTGGTTGAACATTTCCAAAAGCGAGGAGAAATTGCGATCGTCTCGGGCGGAATGGAAGACGCCGGCGCCGCCATTGCCGTAGAGCGGCTTCAGGATGATGTCGCCCATTTCTTCGCGGAAGCGCGCAATCTCGGCAACATCGCGGGAAATCAGCGTCGCCGGCATCAGATCCGCAAATTCCGTGACGAAGATCTTTTCCGGCGAATTGCGCACCCAGGCGGGGTCGTTCACGACGAGTGTCTTCGGGTGAATGCGCTCGAGCAGATGCGTCGAGGTGATATAACCCATGTCGAAGGGCGGGTCCTGGCGCAGATGGATGACGTCCATGGCGGAGAGATCGATACGCTGCCTGTCGCCAAGCGTGAAGTGGTCGCCCTTGATGTCACGCACCGAAAGCGGCTCTACGGCGGCGAAGACCTTGCCATCACGCATGCTCAGCCGGTCGGGCGTATAATGAAAAAGCTCATAGCCGCGGGCCTGCGCCTCGAGCGCCATGGCAAAGGTGGAATCACCGGCGATATTGATGCCGGAGATATGGTCCATCTGAAATGCGACTTTGCGGATTCTCGCCATGACTTCAGCCCCTCAAAAAGTGCCCGCCTGATGTAGGACGGCGGACACTCAAAGGCAACCGGTCAAAGCGACCATCAGCCGGCGAGGCCGACCTGGCCCCTGGGACGCAGCATGTTGCGCAGGCGGTAGAGAAATGCGAGCGGCGCGGGAAACGGCTTGCGCAGGAAGGCGATCTTCCTGACATAGTTGTCAATGTGCCAGGTCGCCCAGGTGCCGCCCTTGAAATAGGCGACGTCGCCGGCACGGAGAACGCGCTGTGTGCCATCCTCCGCGGTCACATGCACCTCGCCTTCGAGGATGACCACCGTCTCGTCCCAGCCGAAGAACCAGCGGAAGGTGCCCGCCGTGCAATCCCACACGCCGGTCGCAGCGCATTCGTCCTCAGCCTTCGAGTGGGAAGCGGCCCGCGCCTGCGGATTGCCGGCAATCACCCAGCTCGGCTCGATCGGAAGCGGCGCCATTTCCAGGGAATCCGGGCAGGCGCCGATAAAGGGTTTTGCCGTCGACGGTTCCGGCGCATAGGATTTGTATCGGACGGCGATGGCCGTCGCGGCCGCCGCCAGGATTTGCCAGCTCATGTTGCCCCCTTGGCTGTCAGGTCCAGGGGACAGTAGCCGCAAAGCGTAAGCTGGTCGTTCAGACCGACGCTACAATTTTAGCGATAGGCCCGATTTCAAGACCGATCAGGCCACCGGCTCGGCCGGCGCGAATTTCGCCTCGGCCGGAACTTTGCCCGGAAGGCGCCTGCCGGTATCCGCGGCAAAGAAGTGCAGACGCCTCGCATCGACTGCAATGCGCATCTCGGGCGCGAGCTCGGTCTCGGGCGAGACGGCGACGGTAACCTGCTGGTCGCCCACGGCGCCGTGAATGAGACGCTGCGAGCCCAACTCTTCCGTATATTCCAGGCGGAACGGCAACGCTTCCTCATCCTCGCGTGCAACCCGCATATCCTCGGCACGGACGCCGACCGTAACGGGACCGGAGGCGGGCGCGAAACCATTGAGGCCGATCACCGACGGGCCGATCGCCAGCCTGTCACCATGCAGCTCGCCCTTGACGAGGTTCATGGCCGGGGAGCCGATGAAGCTCGCCACGAAGGTGGACGCCGGCGCATGATAGACTTCCAGCGGCGCACCGATCTGCTCGATCCTGCCTCCATTCAGCACAACGAGGCGATCAGCCAGCGTCATCGCTTCCAGCTGATCATGGGTCACATAGATCGAGGTGGTGCCGAGGCGGCGCTGGAGGCGCTTGATTTCGCCGCGCATGGAAACGCGCAGCTTGGCATCGAGGTTGGAGAGCGGTTCGTCGAAGAGGAAGGCGGCCGGCTTGCGCACGATGGCACGGCCCATGGCGACGCGCTGGCGCTGGCCGCCGGAGAGCGCACGCGGCTTGCGGTCGAGATACTGGGTGATCTCCAGCATGCGGGCAGCCTCGGCGACACGAGTATCGATTTCGGCCTTCGGCGTGCCGCGGTTCTTCAGGCCATAGGCGAGGTTGTTGTAGACCGTCATATGCGGGTAGAGCGCATAGTTCTGGAACACCATCGCGATGTCGCGGTCGGCCGGTTCGACATTGTTGACGACCTTGGAGCCGATCTTCACCTCGCCTTCGGAAATCGTCTCGAGCCCGGCAACCATGCGCAGAAGCGTGGACTTGCCGCAACCCGACGGGCCGACCAGCACGATGAATTCGCCATCGGCGATGTTCAGCTTGATGTCGGTCACGGCGCGCACGCCTCCGGAATAGACCTTGCCGACATTTTCAACATCGATGGAAGCCATTGTTATTTCTCCGTTTCGACAAGGCCTTTTACGAACAGGCGCTGCATAAGGATGACGACGAGGACAGGCGGCAGCATGGCGAGTATCATCGCCGCCATCACGAGATTCCACTGAGGATCGCTATCGGCAACGGCTGCCAAGCGCTTGATCGCCATGACGATCGTATAGTAGCGGCTGTCATTCGTGATCAGCAGCGGCCACAGATACTGAATCCAGCCGTAGATGAAGAGTACCACGAAAAGCGCTGCGATATTCGTGCGGCTGAGCGGAAGCAGGATGTCCCGAAAGAATTTCATCGGGCCTGAACCATCCACGCGGGCGGCCTCCATCAATTCGTCCGGGATGGTCAGGAAAAATTGCCGGAAAAGGAACGTCGCAGTGGCCGACGCAATGAGAGGAATGGTGAGGCCGGCATAGGAATTCAACATTCCAAGATCCGCCACGACCTTGAACGTCGGCACGATGCGGACCTCAACCGGCAGCATGAGAGTGATGAAGATCAGCCAGAATGCCAATAGCCGAAAAGGAAACCGGAAATAAACGATCGCATAGGCCGAGATGATCGAGATGCTGATCTTTCCTACCGCGATGATGATCGCCATCAACAACGAATTGCCGAGCAGGATCCACAGCGGCGGCGCCCCGGCGCGAGACATGCCTCCCGTCAACATCTGACCGTAGTTTTCCATCAGGTGCGAGCCGGGAAGAAGCGGCACGACGCCGGACAGGAAGTCCGAAGGCCCCTGGGTCGAAGCGATGAAGGCAAGATAAACCGGAAAGACGACGACAATGACACCCAGGATCAGAACGAAATGGGTGAGGAACGTCAGGAACGGGCGGTTTTCAACCATTTGCGCCTCCTAATACTGGACACGCCGCTCGACCCAGCGGAACTGGACGGCGGTCAAAGCTATGACAATCAGCATCAGGATGACGGACTGGGCCGCAGACGAACCGATGTTGAGCCCGAGGAAGCCGTCCGCATAGACCTTGTAGACCAGCGTATTGGTCGCACCCGCCGGACCTCCGCCTGTGGAACCGTCGATCGTGCCGAACGTCTCGAACATGGCGTAATTGATATTGATGATCATCAAGAAGAAAGTCGTAGGCGAAAGGAGTGGAAAGACGATCGTCCAGAACCTCTTGAATGGCCCGGCCCCATCAATTGCCGCCGCCTCGACCAGTGACTGCGGCACCGATTGGAGACCGGCAACGAAAAAAAGAAAATTGTACGATATCTGCTTCCAGCTCGCTGCCAGAATAATGAGGATCATTGCATCTGCGCCATCGACACGATGGTTCCAGCTGATGCCCAGCCTCGCAAGCAGATAAGGCAGGATGCCTATGGTCGGATTGAACATGAACCACCACAGGACGCCCGCAACGACTGGAGCCACCGCATAGGGCCAGAGGAGCAGGGTGGTGTAGACCCGCCCGGAACGCAGCAACCGGTTGACGGCGACGGCGAAGAGCAAGGCGAGGCTCATGGACAGCAAGGTGACAGACACTGCGAAGATCGCCGTCCGACCGAGTGAATTCAGGTATTCGGGGTCCTCAAAAAGCTGAAGGTAATTGTCGAACCAGATAAATGTGGTGCGGAAACCAAAGGGATCCTCGCGTTCGAATGACGATTTCACTGCCTGCCCGGCCGGCCAGAGGAAGAAAACCGTGGTCACAGCCAACTGCGGCAAAAGCAGCAGATAAGGCAGCAGTTTATTCTGGAAGATCGTACGCTTGGTCTGCATGAGGAAAATATCCGGATCCCGCTCGTTGCGTCAGCGCCTGAAAATCTCCAATCAGGAAAGGGCCGGACGTAGCCGGCCCTTTCCCATTGAATGAGAGATCAGTTATTTGCAGCTTCGAAGTCGCGCAGGATCTTGTTACCGCGAACAACGGCATTATCGAGAGCTTCCTTGGCCGTCTTCTTGCCAGCCAGAAGCGCTTCGAATTCGCTATCGATAACATCACGCACCTGGGTCAGATTACCGAACCGGATGCCCTTCGAATTTGCTGTCGGCGTGCCGCGGGTGATCTGCTTGATCGCCACGTCGGAACCCGGATTCTTTGCATAGTACCCCTGCTGCTGGCCGAGCTCGTAGGCAGCATTGGTAATCGGAAGATAGCCGGAGAACTGGTGCCAGTCCGCCTGGACTTCCGCTTTGGAAAGGTAGGTGAAGAACTTGGCAACGCCCTTGTAGACATTCGGGTCCTTCTGGCCATTGAGCACCCAGAGCGTGGCGCCACCGATGATCGAGTTCTTCGGTTCGGCAATCGCGTCGTCATAATAGGGAAGCGGCGCAAAACCGACCTCGAAACCCTTGGCATTCAGCATGACGCCGGCGCGAGAAGCGGAAGAATTCATGTAGATCGCGCATTCCTGGGCATAGAATTTCGGCGGAGCATCGTTGCCGCCGACCGGGCCACCGTATTGGAAGAGACCTTCATCCGCCCATTTCTTCAGGTTCTCCCAGTGACGGGCCTGCAGGTCGCCGTTGAAGGTGAACTCGGTCTTCAGGCCGCCGAAGCCGTTTTCCAGCGTGCCATAAGGCTTATCGTGAATTGCCGAAAGATTTTCGAGCTGGACCCAGGAAATCCAACCGGAGGTGAAACCACATTTCGCCGCACCGGACGAAACGATCTTCTTGGAGAATTCTTCGACTTCCTTCCAGGTCTTCGGGGCGACTTCTGGATCAAGGCCCGCCTTTTTGAAGACATCCTTGTTGTAGTACATGATCGGAGTCGACGAGTTGAACGGCATCGACAGGATGTTGCCTTCCGTGTCGGAATAATAACCCGTCACGGGCGTGAGGAAGCCTTTCGGATCCCAGGGCTCCTTGTTGTCGGTCATCAGCTTATAGACGGGGTAGACGGCGCCCTTGGCTGCCATCATCGTGCCGGTGCCGACTTCGAAGACCTGCACGATTGCTGGCTGCTGACCGGCGCGGAAGGCGGCGATGGCTGCTGTCAAGGTTTCAGGATAGGTACCTTTGAAGACGGGAGTCACATGATACTCGGTCTGGCTCTCGTTGAACTTCTTGGCGATCCCCTCAAGCTTATGTCCCAGTTCCGCGCCCATGGCGTGCCACCAGGTGATCTCCGTCGCCGCAAGCGACGACGACGCGGACAGTGCAACCGCAACAGCGGCCATCGAAAGTTTCTTCAACATGAAAAAAGTCCTCCACCTTGATTGGTGCCGGCCCCGAATAGGGTCCTCCCATGACACCAACTTTACAGTTTTATGTCAGTTTTTTAACAGAACAAGGATCAAGGCCATTTATTAGAACGCATCCGGATAATGCCGTGGCAAACGACCCCGCCGAATGGCGACAATGTCGTAACGCTGAGACAGGCGCGCCGCGTCCTTCCGCTTCGCCAGCCATAGATCGCTGGCCGCCCGGATCCGCTTCTGGGCGACATAGCCGACCGCATCGATGGCCTCCTGCTCGCCGGCCCGTGCCTTCACCTCGACAAAGGCGACCAGATCCCCCTTGCGGACAATGAGATCGATCTCGCCGAGCCTCGTGCGATGGCGGATCGAAAGGACCCGATAGCCCTTGGCCATGAGGTAGAATGCGGCGAGATATTCCGAGACATGCCCCCATCGCTGGGCTTTCTGCCGTTCAGCTTTCAGGCGCACTGTCCTGCGTCGTTTCAGGCCGGCACCATCCTCAGCCACCGTTCTCGCCCTTCAGTGCCAGAAGCCGCTGGTAGAGGTCCTTGCGGGGAAGGCCTACAAGGCGGGCCGCCTCGGTCGCCGCCTTTGCGGTCGGCATCGTGGCGGCAAGCTCGCGCAGCAGCATGTCGACCTCCACCTCCCCCGGCGCTTCTTCGGCTTCCGGCGGCGCCAGGAGCAGCACGATCTCGCCCTTTACCACGCGATCGTCATGATAGTAGGCGGCGAGTTCCTCCAGCGTGCCGCGGCGGAACTCCTCGAAGGTCTTCGTGAGTTCCCGGCACACGCAGGCACGCCGGTCTCCACCCAGCACGTCGGCGGCCGCAGCAAGCGTCGCGCCGATGCGGTGCGGCGATTCAAAGAAGATCAGCGTCGCCGGCACTTTCGAAAGCTCCGCCAGCCGGTCTCGCCGGCCCTTGTCCTTGACCGGCAGGAAGCCGGCGAACAGGAAAGCATCGGACGGCATGCCGGAGCCGACGAGTGCGGCGAGCGGCGCGGACGCGCCGGGGATCGGCACCACCTTGCGGCCCGCCTCGATCGCCATCTGTGCCAGCCGGTAGCCGGGATCGGAGACGAGCGGCGTGCCGGCATCGGAGACGAGCGCCACGGATTTTCCCTCCTCCAGGGCGGCAAGCAGTTTCGGCCCCGCCTCATCGGCATTGTGCTCATGATAGGCGAAAGGCCTGTTGACGATGCCATAGCGATCGAGCAATACGCGGGTGACACGGGTATCCTCGCAGGCGAGCACATCGGCGCCGGCCAATGTTTCCAGAGCCCGCAGCGTCATATCGCCGAGATTGCCGATCGGGGTCGCGACCAGATAGAGTGCAGGCTCCAGAGGCCGGGCGGGCACGAACGTATTGGCGACGCGATAGCCGCGCTGGTTTTTCAGGTCATCGGTCACAGGGCATCAAGCAAGGTTCGTGGACATGGAGGTTCTTTATGATGAAGCCGACCCGCTTCGGCAAGTAAAGGCGAGCCAAGTTTTCTGTGTGCAGGGCAGACGGCGAAGTGGAAATGCCGCAATGACAGCTCGTTAACCTCTTGCTTTTCGCCGCCGATCTCTGCCATTTTGCCCGTCCACATCATCAGGCTGGCACTCAGCCGGCAGAATATCAGGAGGTCCGGCCCAAGCCGGATCGCCACGGTCGAAAGCGATAGCGTCCATGCGTATTACTCTTGAGCGGTCCAATCTCTTAAAGTCGCTGAACCACGTGCATCGTGTGGTCGAGCGGCGGAACACGATCCCGATCCTTTCCAACGTGCTGATGCGCGCTTCCGGCAATAGCCTGGATCTTAAGGCGACCGATCTCGATCTGGAAATCACCGAAGCCGTGCCGGCCATGGTCGAGAATGCCGGTGCGACGACGGTTCCCGCGCATCTGCTTTACGAAATCGTCCGCAAGCTGCCCGACGGCTCCGAAGTGCTGCTTGCCACCACACCAGACGGCGGCTCGATGACCGTGCAGTCCGGCCGGTCGAAATTCTCGCTGCAGTGCCTGCCGGAATCAGATTTCCCGGATCTGACCGCCGGCAGTTTCACGCATACCTTCAAACTGAAGGCGAGCGACCTGAAGATGCTGATCGATCGCACGCAGTTCGCGATCTCCACCGAGGAGACCCGCTATTATCTGAACGGCATATTCTTCCACACGATCGAAGCCGGCGGTGACCTGAAGCTTCGCGCCGTCGCCACCGACGGGCACCGCCTCGCCCGCGCCGATGTCCAGGCGCCATCCGGCTCCGAAGGCATGCCGGGCATCATCATTCCGCGCAAGACAGTCGGCGAACTGCAGAAGCTGGTCGAGGACCCGGAAACAATCGTCACCGTTGAACTGTCGGATGCCAAGATCCGCCTGACGATCGGTACCATCGTGATGACTTCGAAACTGATCGACGGCACTTTCCCGGATTATCAGCGCGTCATTCCGACCGGCAACGACAAGGAGATGCGCGTCGATTGCGAGAGCTTCACCAAGGCCGTAGACCGCGTCTCGACCATTTCCTCGGAACGAGGCCGGGCGGTCAAACTGTCGCTCACGGACGGCCAGCTCCTCTTGACCGTCAACAACCCGGATTCCGGCAGTGCTACGGAAGAAGTCGCCGTCGGCTACGACAGCGACCCGATGGAGATCGGCTTCAACGCCAAATACCTGCTCGACATCACGGCGCAGCTTTCCGGCGAAGATGCAATCTTCATGCTGGCGGATGCGGGGTCGCCAACGCTGGTGCGAGACACGGCGGGGGATGACGCACTCTATGTGCTGATGCCGATGCGCGTCTGATCATTCGGGGCGGCTGGAAAACTCCACCCGCCTTTTTCTTGGTTTTTGCCCGCTGCGACATTTTCTCTTGCTTTTGCGGCATGCGGGTCCACATAGGGGCCGAAAGGGAGAGGACATATCCATGGAATTGCGCCTGAAGGAACGGCTTGGCCGCAAGTTCGACGAGGAAATCCGGTTCTTCAAGGGCTGGATAGATGGCCCGAAAAGGGTCGGCGCGATCTGCCCCACCTCTTCCGTCACCGCCGGGCGTATGGCAAGCATCATCGATACGGCATCCGGCTTGCCGGTCCTCGAACTTGGGCCCGGCACCGGCATCATCACCAAGGCGATCCTGAAGCGTGGCATTGCGCCGGAGAACCTTGTCTCGATCGAATATTCGACCGATTTCTACCAGCATCTGGTCCGCACGTTTCCGGGCGTGAACTTCATCAACGGCGACGCCTTCGATCTCGAACGCACGCTCGGCGCCTGGAAGGACAAAACCTTCGACAGCGTTGTCTCTGCGATCCCGCTCCTGAGCTTCCCCATGGAGCGCCGTATCGCGCTTCTGGAAGATCTTCTCGGCCGCATTCCCGCCGGCCGGCCGGTCATGCAGATCACCTACGGTCCCGTCTCACCGATCATCGCGAACCCGGATCGCTACCGGATCAGACATTACGATTTCGTGGTCCGCAACATTCCGCCGGCCCAGCTCTGGACCTATAGCCGTCCATGACATTCGGTCTCTACATCACCCACCCGCAGGTCAGGATCGATCCGGATGTGCCTGTGCCGCAATGGGGATTGTCGGAGGTGGGCCGGGCGCGTGCCGAACAGGCCTCACGTTCCGGATGGGCAAGGAAACTCGGGCGGATCGTCTCCAGCGATGAAACGAAGGCGATCGAAACGGCCGAAATTCTCGCTACGGCTTCCGGTATCGCAGTCGAGACCGCGCATGACACGCATGAGAACGACCGTTCGGCGACCGGTTTCCTGCCGCCACCAGAATTCGAGAAGGCGGCCGACTGGTTTTTCGCCCACCCGGATCAGAGCTTCAAGGGCTGGGAACGCGCCGTCGACGCGCAGGCCCGCATCGTCTCCGCCGTCAACCGCATCCTTGCCGACCACGATCCCAAAATGCCCATCGCCTTCGTGGGCCACGGGGGCGTGGGGACGCTGCTGAAATGCCATCTGGCCGGCAGGCCGATCGGTCGCGATCGCGACCAGCCGCCCGGCGGCGGAAATCTCTTCTGCTTCGGGCTTGCGGATCGAGCTGTCTCATGCGAGTGGACACCCATCGAGACATGGGAAGGAATCAGGGCATGAATGCGCGTGACCGTCTGATCGTCGGCCTCGACATCCCCACAACTGCCGAGGCGGAGAAAATGGTCGCCACGCTCGGCGACGCGGTCTCCTTCTACAAGATCGGCTACCAGCTCGCCTTTGCCGGCGGCCTCGAATTCGCCCGCGACCTCGTCAAGGACGGCAACCAGGTCTTCCTCGACATGAAGCTGCTCGACATCGACAACACGGTGGCGAAGGGTGTCGAGAACATCGTCAAGATGGGCGTCACGATGCTGACCCTGCACGCCTATCCGAAGGCGATGCGCGCCGCCGTCGCGGCAGCGAAAGGCTCCGATCTCTGCCTGCTTGCCGTCACCGTGCTGACCTCCATGGACGAGGCGGACCTGACAGATGCCGGCTACGAATATGACCCGCATACGCTGGTGCTGCGCCGGGCCGAACAGGCGCTTGCCGCGGGCATGGGCGGTATCGTCTGCTCGGCGGAAGAAGCCTCTGCCGTGCGCAAGATCGTCGGTACCACCATGGCGGTCGTGACACCCGGCATCCGGCCTGCCGGTTCGGACGTCGGTGACCAGAAGCGGGTGATGACGCCGGCCGATGCGCTTCGCGCCGGATCGAGCCATCTCGTCGTCGCCCGGCCGATCGTCAAGGCACCGGACCCGAAGGCCGCGGCCGAAGCCATTCTCACCGAGATGCAGAGCGTCCTCTAACGATTGTCCGAAACCGTATTGTGTTCGTCGTGATCGACGATCAGCTGCGGGCTACCGCCCGGCAGGCGGTTGCCGGTAACAGTATTGTATTGCGCATGGTCGAGGGCGCTGAGACTGCTGCCGAACGGACGGTCCGACCGCGAGAAACAATATGAGCGTGAGCCCTGCCGGCTGCCGAGCCAGACCGCCGGCCGTGCCGCCCAGAAATTCACGTAGCGGAACGTGTTTCTGGCAATCACGTTGTGTTCCGGCGCCTGGTGGCGGATCGTGCCGCCCTCGCCGCAATTGCGGTAAAGGAAGATGCCGCCCTTGATCGGGTTCTCGAACGTGTTCTGCTCGATCCGGTTTTCCGCCGAACCGTCGACCGCGATCATCTCTCGCCGGGTGGTGCGGATATCGAACGTGTTGCCGACGATGCGGTTGCGAGCCGATTCCGCATCGAGATAGATCGCCGTCGCGGACGCGCTGCCTGTGAAGCGGGAATTCTCGACCGCCATCCCCGTGACACCCGGCGCCGCATAGAGCGGGATGGTGCCATTTCCCACGAAGGTGACGTTGTCGAACGTTATTCCACTTGGCGCCGCAGCCTGTGCTCTTTCGGTATGTCCGGTCTGCAGGGACGACAGACGCACACCCTCCGCCTCTCCGTTTCGCCCAAGACCCTGGATGCGCACGTCACCCTTGATGATGCAGTTGCGGATACGGATATTCCGCGGCACGTCCCAGCCGCCACCCTGCTTGCGCAAGGACCGGATGAGCAGGGTTCGCGCTTTCGCCGCTGTCCCGTCAAGCGTCGCGCCGTCGCAATCGAGCGTCACGTCCGAGGCGGCGCCGCCTGAAAAGGCGATCGGCATGGTGATGACGTCGGTCCCGGCGAGTTTCAGATTGCAGATGATCTCGACCGGCTTCGAAGCCGTCGAAGCCGGTGCATCCAAGGCCGCATGGATTTCCGCCCCGCAGGCAGCCGCTGCCGCATGTGCAGGGGCCGAGCCCGCAAGCAGCCAGAGGGCGGCGGAGGCGGCCGGAGCCAGATATCGTGCGGTGCTCTTCATATTGACTTGCCCGAGGATTTGCCTGAAGTCAGCATATCGAAATGCGCATTGGAGGAGATTTCATGGCCAAGGGATACTGGATCGCCCGCGTCGATATCCGAGACCCGGAACGGTACAAGGATTATGTGGCAGCCGCCAAGGTCGCCTTCGACAAATACGGCGCTAACTTCCTTGCCCGCGGCGGCGCCTTCACCGAGCTGGAAGGCAAGGCGCGCGCCCGCAACGTGGTGATCGAGTTTCCCTCGATGCAGGCCGCCGTCGACTGCTACAACTCGCCCGAATATCAGATCGCCGCGAAAATCCGCCAGGAAGTTGCAGATGCGGAAATGGTCGTCGTGGAAGGCATTTAAAGAGAGGACAACAATCGCAGGTGCGGCAGTGAGACACTTCCACCCGCGTCACGATTCGGCTAAACAGCTCTCAACCTTCCCTATCGGCTCCCGGAGCATGTCATGACCATCAACAACCTTCCGCCACTCGTTACCGTTTTCGGAGGATCGGGGTTTGTCGGGCGGCATGTGGTGCGGACGCTTGCCAAACGGGGTTATCGCGTGCGGGTTGCCGTGCGCCGTCCGGATCTCGCAGGCTTCCTGCTGCCGGCCGGCTATGTCGGGCAGATCTCGCTCGTCCAGGCCAACCTGCGATACCGCCAGTCGGTTTTCCGGGCGGTCGAAGGTGCTTCCCATGTTGTGAACTGCGTCGGCATCATGTTCGAGACCGGCCGCAACACGTTCGACGCCGTGCAGGACTTCGGTGCCCGTGCCATTGCCGAAGCGACCCGCGCCGCAGGTGCCAAGCTCACCCATATTTCCGCAATCGGCGCCGACCCGAACTCGCAGTCGTCCTATGCCCGCACCAAAGGCCGCGCAGAAGCGATGATCTTCTCGCTGCTGCCGGATGCGGTGATCCTGCGCCCGTCGATCATGTTCGGTCCGGAAGACAGCTTCTTCAACAAATTCGCCGCCATGGCGCGGATTTTCCCTGCCCTCCCGCTTGTCGGCGGCGGCAACACGAAATTCCAGCCGGTCTATGTCGAGGATGTCGCCGAAACCGTCGCCCGTTCCGTCGACGGTGCGATCGCCCCAGGCAAGATCTACGAGCTTGGCGGTCCGGAAGTCATGACGTTCCGTCAATGTCTCGAGACGATGCTGCGCATCACGAATCGGCAGAACAGGCTGGTTTCACTGCCCTCCGGCATCGCGTCGCTGATCGGCAGCATCGCCTCGCTCATCCCCTTCGTGCAGCCGCCGATCACGCCCGACCAGGTGAAGCTTCTGAAGGTGGACAACGTGGTTTCCGATGCCGCCGTGAAGGAAGGGCGCACGCTCGAAGCCATCGGCATCCGCCCGACTCTCGCCACATCGATCCTGCCTTCCTATCTGGTGCAGTACAGGCCGCAGGGCCAGTACACACGCTCCGGCCGGGCCGCCTGATATTTTTACTAAATTAGCCAACACTTTGCCTCGCCGGAACAGCTCCCTGTTCGCTCAAAAAGCGGGCATGCCCTTGTTTCCGCTTATCTTTCAGGCATGATCTGTGGCACAAACGCCGCAGTCACCGAAGCAGTCGCGTTAACGGCGGGTTCAGCAAAATCCTTTATTGAATTTATCGAATGCGAGCAATAAAGCTCCTGCCGAGATAGATACTCAACCGTGACGATCAAATCCTCTTCCGAAAGGCGTTTCTCCATGGGCAAGCCCATCGCGCTCTTTTTTGCGTGCGCAGCACTGATCATTCTCGCGGGTTCGTTCATGGCCCCGAGGACTGGCGCAGCCGGCAAAATCGAATGCACGCCGGCCTATGGCGTCGATCCGTGCAGCACGGCATCGGTCCAGCCCGCCCTCCAATAATCTTTCCGATTGCACAGCACTCATCTTTACACGCAATCAACGATCGTTTGATGGCAAAATGTTGCACGCCTGTATTGAGTTGTCTGTGTTTTTCCTGAATACTTCTTCTGGGAGAAGGGCAATGGCCTGCCCAACCGGGAGGAGAAATCAATGGACACGCACGAAAAGAAGGCGCCGACGCGCCGGTCTTTCCTGAAAATAGGCGCAACCGCAAGTGGGGTTGCGGCGGGTAGTTTGGCAGCACCCGCGGTTCTTGCACAATCCCCGATCGTGATGAAGATGCAGACCTCCTGGCCGGCATCGGATATCTGGATGGACTTCGCGCGCCAGTATGTGGAGCGCGTCGAAGCCATGTCCGCAGGCAGATTGAAGATCGATCTTCTGCCGGCAGGCTCCGTGGTTGGCGCCTTCCAGGTGCTCGATGCCTGCCACGACGGGGTCATCGATGCGGCCCATTCCGTCTGCGCCTATTGGTACGGCAAACACAAGGGCGCTTCCCTGTTCGGTACCGGGCCGGTTTTCGGCGGCTCGGCCACGACAATGCTGTCGTGGTTCTATGCCGGCGGCGGCGCAGAATTCTATCGCGAGCTCCAGCAGGACATCCTGAAACTCGATGTCGTGGGCTTCCTCGGCTTCCCGATGTTCGCCCAGCCTTTCGGCTGGTTCAAGAAGGAAGTCAATACGGTCGCCGACGTCAACGGCTTCAAATACCGTACAGTCGGTCTGGCCGCGGACCTGATGCAGGCAATGGGCATGTCCGTGGCGCAATTGCCGGGCGGCGAAATCGTGCCTGCCATGGAGCGTGGTGTCATCGATGCTTTCGAGTTCAACAACCCCTCGTCGGACATCCGCTTCGGTGCGCAGGACGTAGCCAAGCACTACTATCTGTCGTCCTATCATCAGGCATCGGAGAGCTTCGAATTCCTGTTCAACAAAGATTTCTACGAGGACCTGCCGCCGGATCTGCAGGCAATTGCCCGCTATGCCGTCGAGGCCGCGTCAACGGCCAACACGGCTTCGGCCATGGATAATTATTCGGCCGACCTGCTGAAGCTTCGGGACGAGCATCAGGTGAACCTGCACCGGACGTCCAAGGAAATCCTCGATGCCGAGATCAAGGCCTGGGACGACCTGATCGTTGAACTCGAAAAGGACGAGTTCATGAAGCGGGTGCTTGACAGCCAGCGGGCATGGGTCGACCGCGTCACCTTTTTCGAGCTCATGGCATCCCCCGATTATGCCCTAGCGTACAATCACTATTTCCCGGGCAAGATAAACCTCTGACGGTAGCCGGCGCAGTGCCAAACGGCAGGAGCTTTCCGCTCCTGCCGCCCTCACGCAAATGGGAAAACGTCATTCATGCGGGCATTCATCCGGTTCGCCGATGCAACGTCGGCTTGGTTCGGCAAGGCATTTGCCTGGCTCATCGTGCTCATGACGTTCGGCACGAGTTACGAGGTTTTTGTCCGCTACATTGTCGGACGTCCGACTCCCTGGGCACTGGATGTATCCTTCATCATGTATGGAACGCTCTTCATGATGGGCGGCGCCTATACGCTTTCCCGCGGCGGGCATGTTCGCGGTGACTTCCTCTATCGCCTGTGGAAGCCGAGAACACAGGCGATCGTCGATCTCATCCTGTACTTTCTCTTCTTCTTCCCGGGCATAACGGCCCTGATCTTCTCGGGTTGGAAATATGCGTCGAGATCGTGGAGCTACGGCGAGGTCAGCGTCAACAGCCCGGCCGGCATTCCGATCTACCAGTTCAAGACCGTCATGGTGGCGGCCGGACTTCTGCTCTTCATTCAAGGGATCGCACAAGTCCTTCGCTGCATCCATTGCATTCGCACCGGGGACTGGATGCCGGCTGCCGACGATGTCGAGGAGACAGAAATTCTACTCATCAAGGAAAAGCAGGCCGAGCTTTCAGGAGATCAGGCATGACCGATCCACAAGTCGCGCTGCTCATGCTTGGCCTGTTCATCTTTATCGTTTTTCTCGGCTTTCCGATCGCCTTCAACCTGATGGCCCTGGGCATCGGCTTCGGCTATTACGCGTATTACGATCCGAACCGCATGTGGCGGGCCTATAACCGGCTCGATGAAAGTGCCGGCTGGGGGGAAAGCATCAGGCTTTGGGTCGAAGGCTTCTTCAACAATCGCATCTTCGACCTCTTCGTCAACCAGACCTATACGGTGATGGCGAACGACGTCCTGACCGCCATCCCGCTCTTTCTGTTCATGGGCTATATCGTCGAACGCGCGAATATCGTCGACAGGCTTTTCAACACTCTCAATATCGCTTCGAAGAATGTGCCGGGATCGATGGGGGTCGCGGCGCTTATTACCTGCGCGCTTTTTGCGACGGCGACAGGCATCGTCGGCGCCGTCGTCACACTGATGGGCTTGCTTGCATTGCCGGCCATGCTGAAGGCGCGTTACGACAAGTCCTTCGCCTCCGGGATCATTTGCGCCGGCGGAACGCTTGGTATCCTGATCCCCCCTTCGATCATGCTGATCGTCTATGCCGCAGCATCAGGGGTCTCGATCGTGCGGCTCTATTCCGCGGCGCTGCTGCCGGGCTTCACGCTTGTGGGGCTTTATCTCATTTACGTGGTCGGGCGCTCGATTCTTCAGCCGAGCGTGGCACCACGACCGACCGCAGAGGAGGTGCCCGACGTACCCCTTGGACGGGTCATGGTGATGATCGCGACCTCCTTTTTCCCACTCGCTTTCCTCATCCTCGCCGTGTTGGGTTCGATCCTTTTCGGGCTGGCAACCCCGACCGAGGCTGCTTCCATCGGCGCGCTGGGCGGTATCGTGCTCGCCATCGGGTATCGGGCATTCACGTGGGAAAGAATGCGCCAGAGCGTCTACCTTACGGTCCGGACGACCGCGATGGTGTGCTGGCTGTTCGTCGGATCCTATACCTTCTCTTCCGTATTCTCCTATCTCGGAGGGGAGCAGGTCATATCGGAATTCGTGCGGGGACTCGACCTGACCCCGTTCCAATTCCTGCTCCTGGCGCAGCTCATCATCTTTCTCTTGGGATGGCCGCTGGAATGGTCGGAGATCATCATCATCTTCGTTCCCATCTTCCTGCCGCTGCTCAGTCTGTTCAACATCGACCCGCTTTTCTTCGGCATTCTGGTGGCGCTCAATCTGCAGACCTCGTTCCTGACACCGCCCATGGCGATGTCAGCCTATTATCTCAAGGGGATCGCGCCGCCGGAGGTGCGGCTGACACAGATATTCAACGGCGTACTGCCATTCGTGCTGATGGTCTTCATCTGCATGACGCTCATGTACCTCTTTCCGCAGATCGTGTTCTATCTCCCGGAGGCTGTCTATGGACGATGAACGGAATTTCCTCGGTCGGCATGGACGCCCAAAGACGGCAGCACCGTAGAAACGGAGGATATTTGAATGAGGGATCGCCTCTTGCAACTCATTGCGTTTTTGATCCTCGCCGGCTTTGTCGGCGTTCTTTTCTGGCGCGTGCCTCGCGTCGATCTGGGCTTTCTTTTCTTCATCACCCTTGCGGCGGCCGGCTACGATTTCTTCCTTTATAACCGGCGCCGCCGTTAGGCCTTAACCAAGCATGACGAGAGCCAGAAGTCCGATAGCGCCGATGATGATCCGCCAGTAGGCGAAGAACGCATAACCGCGGCTTGAGACGAAATCGAGCAGCGAGCGCACGACGAAAATCGCAGTGACGAACGCCGCGACGAAGCCGATCGCAATGACGGCGCCGTCATCGAAGCTCAGGATGTCGCGATTCTTGTATAGGTCGAGCACGAAGGCCCCGAGCATCGTCGGCATGGCGAGAAAGAAGGAGAATTCCGCAGCCGAGCGTTTATCGGCCCCCATCAGCAATGCGCCGACGATCGTCGCTCCCGAGCGAGACGTGCCGGGAACCATCGCGAGGCATTGAAAGAAGCCAATCTTGAGTGCGAGTGGCCAAGGGTAGTCCATTATGTCGTGATATTTCGGCTGGAACTTCATCCTGTCGACGGCAAGAAGCACAAAGCCGCCGAGAATCAGCACAATACAGATCAGCATCGGCGTCTCGAACAGCACGGTCTTGATGAAGTCATGTGCGAGCGCCCCGATGACCGCCGCGGGCAGAAAAGCGATCAACACCGTCACGACGAAATGCCTGGCCTTGCGGCTCGTCGGAATATCCATCGCGATTTCCAGCAGCTTGCCGGCGTAGACGAGCAGAATCGCCAGGATGGCGCCGAGCTGAATCAGCACTGCGAAGGTGTTCCCAGGCGATTGAAATCCAAGAAAGTGGCCGGCGAGCAGAACATGAGCGGTTGATGAAACGGGAAGAAACTCCGTAAGCCCCTCGATCAAGCCAAGAACGAGGGCGCTGATAATGGACTGATCCGCCATTCTTAATCCTTTATTGAGCAGATGAGGGCAGTTTGAGGTACTCTATGAGCCGTTGCTTGTGTTGGCCCTACCAAATCCATATAGCTGCCATATGTCAGGCGGGCGCGCGAAGCGACCATAACCTCCCTATACACTATTCGTGAAGTTCAAGTATCCATGCCCACCCTCTATCATCACCCTATGTCTACGGCCTCCCGCTTCGTTCGGCTGATCCTTGCCGAATACGGTTTCCAGGCGGATCTGGTCGAAGAGCAGCCCTGGGAAAAGCGCCGTGAATTCCTGACACTCAATCCGGCGGGCACGCTTCCCGTCTATGTGGACGACAGCATGCGGGTACTTTGTGGCCCTTCCGTGCTCATGGAATTTCTCGATGAGACGCATGGCGTCCTGAAGCGCGACCGGCGACTGCTTGCCGAAGATCCGTGGCAGCGCGCCGAAATCCGCCGCCTTACCGAATGGTTCCTGCAGAAGATGGAACAGGACGTGACGAGGCCGCTGAGCCGCGAACGCATCTACAAGCTGCAGATGAGCGCGGCCCACGGCGGCGGCGCTCCGGATTCGAAGGTGTTGCGTACATCCCGCGCCAATATCCGCCAGCACATGAAATATCTCTCCTGGCTTGCCGGTTCGCGCCCCTGGCTTGCGGGGGACCGCCTGAGCTATGCGGATCTCGCGGCCGCTGCCTGCATTTCCGTGCTAGACTATCTTGGTGAAATTGACTGGTCGGATACGCCCGTCGCCAAGGAATGGTATCAGCGGCTGAAATCGCGCCCTTCTTTCCGGCCGCTGCTCGCCGAGCGCATCCGCGGACTGACCCCGGTATCCCATTATGCGGACCTTGATTTCTGACGATAACCGAGAGGCTGAAAAAGCGCTGCGACGGCGGGAGAAGCTGACCGCCTTCCTTCACGCGGAGGCGAAAAGTCAGGGCTTCGATCTCTGCCAGGTCACGGGACCCGACAGCATTCCGCGGGCGCCGGAGCGGCTTGAGGTTTTCCTTGCTGAAGGCCACCATGGCACGATGGACTGGATGGCCGAGACCAGGCTGCGCCGCGCCGATCCGAAAGTGCTGTGGTCGGAGGTCCGGTCCATCGTCATGTTCGGGCTGAATTACGGCCCGGATGAAGATCCGCGCGGAATTCTCGACAGACCGGACAAGGCGGCGATCTCGGTCTATGCCCGCAACCGCGACTATCACGACCTCATCAAGGGCCGGCTGAAGGAGATTGCCACCCGTTTCGCCGCCCGCGCCGGGGAAGACGTGAAGGTGTTCGTCGACACGGCGCCCGTCATGGAAAAACCGCTGGCGGAGGCGGCCGGTCTCGGCTGGCAGGGCAAGCATACCAATCTCGTCAGCCGAACCCATGGTTCCTGGCTTTTCCTCGGCAGCCTTTTCACCACTGCCGAACTCATCGTGAACGAGCCGGAGACGGATCATTGCGGCTCCTGCCGAGCCTGTCTCGATGCCTGCCCGACGGCGGCCTTCCCGGCGCCCTACCGGCTCGATGCACGCCGCTGCATCTCCTATCTCACGATCGAGCACAAGGGACCGATCGCCCCGGAATTCCGGCCGCTGATCGGCAATCGTGTCTATGGCTGCGACGACTGTCTTGCCGCCTGCCCATGGAACAAGTTCGCGGCAAGCGCCTCCGAGATGAAGCTGAAGGCCCGCGAGGACTTGAAGGAGCCCTCCATCGCCTTCCTGCTGACGCTGGACGACGCCACGTTCCGCACCTTTTTCAGCGGTTCGCCGGTGAAACGCATCGGTCGCGACCGCTTCATCCGCAACGTGCTGATCGCCGCCGGCAATTCCGGCGACGCCAGCCTCATCGCCCGATGTCGCGAACTTTCGGGCGACCCCTCGCCCGTGGTGCGCGGCATGGCTATATGGGCCCTGAGACGGCTGATGCCGGATGGGGATTTTGCACGGTTTGCGCAAACGCGCCGAATCGAGGAAGACCCGGAAGTGTTGGAAGAGTGGCGATTGGCGGGAGCAGGCTGATGCAGGTGATGATCTTCGGATGCGGTTATTCCGGCCAGGCGATCGCCGAGGAATTCAAAAGAGATGGCGCCAAGGTCTCCGGCACCGCCAGGACCGCCGAGAAAGTGGCAGAGCTCTCCTCCAAGGATATCCGGGCCTTCATCTTCGACGGCGGCCCGTTCGGCGATGAACTGCTGGCCGAACTGAAGCAAGTCACGCATCTCGTGCAATCCGTCCCGCCGGGCTCGGAGGGCGACCCGCTGCTGAAGCTCATGAAGGGCAGGCTCGCCGAACTCTGCCCCAGGCTCGCATGGATCGGCTATCTCTCCACTGTCGGCGTCTACGGCGATCACGGCGGCGACTGGGTGACGGAAGAAACTCCCGGCAGCCCGATCCTGGGTCGTTCGATCGAACGGGTCGATACCGAGGAGGCATGGACTGCCGAGGGAGAGGCCGCCGGCGTGCCGGTCGCTATCCTGCGCCTTTCCGGCATCTATGGCCCCGGTCGTAACGCCTTCGCCAACCTCGAACGCGGTACGGCGCGGCGCATCGTCAAAAAGGATCAGGTCTTCAATCGCATCCGCGTTGAGGATATCGGCGGCGCCGCGCTCTTTCTCGCAAAGCGCAAGATGGACGGCATATACAATGTCACCGATGACGAGCCCGGCCCGGCCCAGGATGTCATCGTCGAAGCTGCCCGGCTGATGGGTGTAGAACCGCCCGCGGAACAGGATTTCGAAACCGCCGAAATGACGCCCATGGCACGCTCGTTCTACGGCGCCAACAAGCGCGTCTCGAATGCCAAGATCCGTGCCGCGGGCTTTGAATTCCGCTTTCCCAACTACCGCGTGTCGCTGGCCGAGTTGTGGTCCACCGGACGTTGGAGAGGATAATTTTCCCATCTTAAAACGGTTGAAATTTCCATCCTTACCGGAAAATCTGGTTGTTCTTTTTTAAGATATGTGGCGCAAGGCCATAAAATTTGCCTGAATGAGGCAGGGAATCGCGTGTTACGATAAATTTTTTCTGCGATTTTCGTGATCAAGTCAGCAGCATGATTCTTCCGGGAATGCCATTCCGTTTTCCCCCTGTTTTTAAATGTTTTCTTCCATAAAAGCTTAGCTGGCTTCTTAAAAAGATCGACTGCAATATAATCACGAATGTTACATCCTGTAATATTCCGTGATCCAAAAGCCCACTTTTCCGCCATTTTTCGCCCCGCTTAGCCATTTTGCACGCAACGTGCAGGGACAAACGACGGGGACGACGAACTTGAAGAAAATTCGACGCTCGATTTGCGCCGCGGCTGCCACTGCTGCTTTTGCACTCCTTGGCTCCGCAGAGGCTAACGCTGCGCCCGGATGTGGTCACGCATCCTGGTACGCTCTGACTTCCAAGACGGCATCCGGTGAACGGATGAATCCTTCGAAATTGACCGCAGCCCACCGCTCGCTGCCTTTCGGCACCAAGGTGAAGGTCACCAACAAACGCAACGGCAAGAGCGTTATCGTCCGCATCAACGACCGCGGACCTTTCATTCGCGGCCGCGTGATCGATGTCTCCAAAGCCGCCGCGCAGAACATCGGCATGGTCCGCTCCGGCACGGCGCAGGTCTGTTACCAGATTATCACCGCCGATAACCAAAAGATCCCGGGCAAGGGTCTCAAGGACATCGACGGTTAAGGTATTAACCTGGCTCTTGCCCTTCCGGCCAATCGCGGTTACGAGCCCTATCATGCGGGTCTAACCGGAACGGAGAACGAGATGCGATTGGGCGGGCGAGTGGCCGGGGCCATAGAGGTGCTGGCCGACATTGAGACGCGAAAGCGCCCTGTCGCCGATGCTCTCAAGGACTGGGGCCTTGCGCACCGTTTCGCCGGATCCGGCGATCGTGCCGCAATCGGCAATATCGTCTATGACGCGCTCCGCATGCGGCTTTCGCATGCCTGGCTCATGGGGGACGAGAGTCCGACCGCGCTCGCTTACGCAGTCCTCATCCGACAATGGGGCCTCACGCTCGAGGCACTCCAGGCCGAGTTCGCCGATGACCGCTTTGCGCCGCCGGCCCTGACCGAGGCGAACCTTTCGGCCCTTGCCTCCCGTAATCTCGATGATGCGCCGCTGCATGTGCAGGGCGACATCCCGGACTGGATCCAGCCGTCCTTCGAAGCCAATTTCGGCGAAGACTGGCTTGTCGAAGCCAAGGCGCTGGCCGGCCGGCCGACCCTCGATCTTCGCGCCAACACCTTGAAGGCGTCCCGGGAGAAGGTCGTCAAGGCGCTGGAACGCTCAGGCGCGAAACCGTCGCGCATCGCCCGCAACGGCATCCGCATCGCCGCCGGCGAAGGAGCGGTCCGCCTGCCGAACGTGACGGCCGAGCTTTCGTTCCAGAAGGGCTGGTTCGAAGTGCAGGACGAGGGATCGCAGATCGTCGCCGACCTCGTACAGGCCGGCGAGCATGATCAGGTGCTCGACTATTGCGCGGGTGGCGGCGGAAAGACGCTTGCCATGGCGGCTGCCATGCACAACAAGGGCCAGATTCACGCCTATGACGCCGACCGCAAGCGGCTGGCGCCGATCATCGAACGGCTGCGCCGCGCAGGCACCCGCAATGTGCAGGTTCATGATGATGCCCGCCAGCTTGATCCGCTGAAAGGCAAGCTCGACGCCGTGCTCGTTGACGCGCCCTGCACCGGCACCGGCACCTGGCGCCGCCGGCCGGACACGAAATGGCGGCTGACGCCGAAAAACCTTGATGAGCGTATCGTCCAGCAACAGGAGGCACTTTCGGAAGCTGCAACCTTCGTGAAGCCCGGCGGAGCACTTCTTTACGTCACCTGTTCCATCCTGCCGGAGGAGAACGACACGCAGGTCTCGCGCTTCTGCGCCGAAAATCCGGATTTTTCGATCGTGCCGGCTGCTCAGCAATGGAGCCAGCTCTTCGGACAAGAAGCCCCCCCGCCGCGCTTCAAGGATGCACCTACCGTCACATTGACCCCCGCAAGTACCGATACGGATGGATTCTTTTTCTGCCGGATGCAACGGAAGGTTTGATCGGGATTTGATCAAAGTCAAAGCCCGGTTCGACTTTCAAACCATTCTAAACTAGATTATTTGACACCAGTTTCCATTTGCGCGATGTAGCCCATAACGGCTAGGAGATCTGAGCCGTGAAGGAGAGGGACATGATCCGCAAGACCGTTTTCGGCGCCGCGCTGGCGCTTCTCACCACCTCTGCGGCGTTCACCGTTACGCCTGCCCAGGCGGCCGATTCCGCATCCGTTGTAAAACACTATGCCGAACTCGCACACGCGAAATACGAAGACTCGCTGAAAACTGCACAGGCCCTCGACAAGGCGATCGATGCGCTGATCGCCAAACCGAGCCAGGAGACCCTCAAGGCCGCCAAGGATGCGTGGATCGCTGCCCGCATTCCCTACCAGCAGACAGAAGTCTATCGTTTCGGCAATCCGATCGTCGATGAGTGGGAAGGCAAGGTGAATGCCTGGCCGCTGGATGAAGGTCTGATCGACTACGTCGACGCCTCCTACGGCACTGAGAGCGATGAAAACGAACTCTACACCGCCAATGTGATCGCCAATCCGAAGATCAAGATCAACGGCGAAGAGTTCGACGCCACCAACATCACGCCCGAGACGATCCAGGGCCTGCACGAGGCCGGCGAGATCGAGGCGAATGTCGCGACCGGCTACCACGCCATCGAGTTCCTCCTCTGGGGCCAGGACCTAAACGGCACCGGGGCGGGCGCCGGCGAGCGTCCCTATACCGATTACGACAAGGCCAATTGCACGCATGGCAATTGCGACCGCCGCGCTGCCTATCTCAAGGCTGCATCGACACTGCTCGTCTCCGACCTCGGCGACATGGTGGAGGCCTGGGGTCCGGACGGCGAGGCCACCAAGCATGTCGAGGCAGATCCCAAGGCTGGACTTACCGCAATCCTGACCGGCATGGGTTCGCTCTCCTATGGCGAACTCGCCGGCGAGCGAATGAAGCTCGGCCTGCTTCTCCACGATCCGGAAGAAGAGCATGACTGCTTCTCGGACAATACCTATGCCTCGCATCTGAACGATGCGATCGGCATCAAGTCGGCCTATACCGGCGAATATGTCCGTGTCGACGGCACCAAGATGAATGGTCCTTCGCTCTCCGAACTGGTTGCTGCCAAGGACAAAGCGCTTGACACGGAAATGAAGGGCAAGCTCGATGCGACGCTTGCCGCCATGAACGCCATGGCCGACCGTGCCAAGAAGATCGAGGCCTATGACCAGATGATCGGCGAGGGCAATTCGCAGGGCAATGCGGTCGTCCAGAAAGCGATCGACGGCCTGATCGACCAGACCAAGACGATCGAGCGCGTCGTCGCCGCACTCGACCTCGGCACGGTCGAGCTCGAAGGTTCCGACAGCCTCGACAATCCTGACGCCGTCTTCAAATAAGAATTGAAAAGGCGGGCCGCCTCCGGTTTCGGTGCGCGGCCCGGTGATCCATGAGAGCGTCCAGGTCCCTCATCTTGCTGCTGCCGGTTATTTCGGGCGCGCTCGTTCTCACTCCGTTGATCGCGATCGGCGGCGACGCCCGCTTCCCGACCACGCGAACAGATCTCAACCCCAAGGACCGGAAGCGCGTCGAGGCCGTCACCAAGTTCACGACGGATTTCACCAAACCCGAACAGTTCGAGCCGATGGCGGGCGGGGCGGCGACCAGTCGCGCCATCGTCAATGGCGACGCTTTCTCGCATTTTTCCGCAAACCTCAGCTTCGAGGAAGAGCAGACCTTCAAGCTCGGCAATGCGCTTTTCAAGAAGCTTTGGGTTCCGCCCCCCTCTTCCACCCAGGCCTCCGACGGGCTCGGACCGCTCTTCAACGCCCGTGCATGCCAGAGTTGCCACCTGAAGGATGGTCGCGGTCATCCGCCGGAAGGTTCCGCCGATGCGACCTCGATGTTTCTCAGGCTCGCGCGCCCGGCCCGCACCGAGGACGAGCGCAAGGCGGTCGCCGACCATCGGAAGCTCAACTTTCCGGACGCTGTCTATGGAGAGCAATTGCAGGACCTTGCCGTGCAGGGCCTCAGGATCGAGGGGAGGATGCGGATTTCCTACGAGGAAATTCCGGTAACGCTTGCCGGTGGCGAGATCGCGCACCTGCGCGAGCCGACCTATTCCGCCACCAATCTCGGCTACGGGCCGCTGGAAAGCGACGTGACGCTGTCGCCACGCGTCGCTCCGCCGATGATCGGCCTCGGCCTCATCCAGGCGATCCACGAAGCCGACATCCTCGCTGCAGCCGATCCGGCGGACCAGGACGGCAACGGCATTTCCGGCAAGCCGGCGCTGGTACGTGATCACAGGACCGGCGAACTGAAGCTCGGCCGCTTCGGCTTCAAGGCCCAGAACGCGACGATCCGCGACCAGAGTTCATCCGCCTTCGTGGGCGACCTCGGCATTTCCACGCCCGACCATCCGTCCGACTATGGCGACTGCACCAAAGCGGAGGTCGAATGCCTTGCCCAGCCGACCGGCGTACAGCCGCGGCTCGGTGCGTTCGAAGCACCGGATCCGGTCCTGCCGCTCGTCACCTTCTACTCGGAAAACCTCGCCGTGCCGGCCCGCCGCGATGTCGGCGACAAAACGGTGCTGAAGGGCAAGGAACTCTTTTACCGGTCCGGCTGCACCGCCTGCCACACGCCGAAATTCGTCACCCGCCGCGATGCCGGCAACAAGGCGCATGCCTTCCAGCTTATCTGGCCCTATTCGGATTTCCTGCTGCATGATATGGGCGAAGGCCTTGCCGACGGCCAGCAGGTGGGGGGCGCGGACGGCCGTGAATGGCGCACGCAGCCACTCTGGGGCATCGGGCTGACCGAGACCGTCAACGGCCATACCTTCTTCCTGCATGACGGGCGGGCACGCAACCTCACCGAGGCCATTCTCTGGCATGGCGGCGAAGCTCAGATGGCGCGCGACGCCTTCGCCGCTCTTCCTAAGGACGACCGTGCCGCTCTGATCACATTCCTGGAGTCACTCTGATGCGCACAATTCTCGCTGCCGGCCTCATCTTACTCCTGCCGATCTCGACTTTCGCCCAGGAGGCTGACACCGCACCCGCCGTCACTCTTCCCGAAGCGGACGTCACCAGGGTGATGACCGCTGCGGTCGACCAGTTCATCCGGCCGGGTTATGACGCCTTCCAGGCATCGGCGGAAAAGATGACTGCCAGCATGAAGACGCTTTGCGATGCGCCTTCGACGGAAAATTACGATGCCGCCAAGGCCACCTTTCGCGATGCAGCCGTGAGTTGGGCGCATATCGAAGTGGTGCGCGTCGGACCGGTGATCGAACAATACCGCTTCGAACGCATCCTCTTTTATCCCGACCGCAAGAGCACCGGCCTGAAGCAGGTTCAGGGCATTCTGGCGAAATCGGACGAAACGGCGACCGATCCGACGACGCTCGCCACCAAAAGCGTGGCGACACAGGGCTTCGGGGCGCTGGAATATCTTCTCTTCGGCACCGGGTCCGAAGCGCTCTCGACCGGCCAAGACGGTTTTCGCTGCCGATACGCGGCGGCCATCGCCGGCAATATCACCAATGTCGCCAAGGAATTGTCCGACATATGGGACGCGCCGGACGGCATACAGAAGACCTGGGAGCAACCTGGACCGGACAATCCGGTTTTCCGCACCGGCGGCGAGGCGATCACCGCGCTGCTCGGTATCCTCGTACATGGGGCCGAAGCCGTGCGAGACCAGCGGATCGAGACCTTCTACAAGGGCGCCGACAAGGCGAAATTCCCGAAACAGGCGCTATTCTGGCGTTCGGAAAGCACCTGGCCGATGATCCAGGGCAATCTGGAAGGCCTTTCGGCGCTGCTCGATAAATCAGGCATGGCGGATCTCCTGCAGGAAAAGGACCGCCCGGTGGTCGCCGCCACCCAGGTGCAGTTGAAATCGATGGTCAAACTGGCCGGCACCGTTACCCCCGATCTGGAAAAGGCGGTCGAAGACGCTACCGAACGCAAGAAGCTCGACACGCTGCTCGCCGACGGCAAGGCCGTCATCGCCAAACTGAACGACGGTTATGGCGGAGCAATCGGCCTGAGTTCCGGCTTCTCCTTCTCGGACGGGGATTGATCACATGGCCTGGCGTGGCGAAGCCATCGACCGGCGCGGCTTCCTGAAAGCGGCGGGGATCGCTTTCACCGCCGCCCTTTCCCCGCGCGCGCTGATGGCGCTCGAACGGGCCGATGCGGTCTATGCCTCGGGCTTTCGTGCGCCGGACGGCTCGTTCGGCATCGCCACGGTTTCCGAGCGCGGCGAGATCATCGACCGTGTCGCGTTGCCGGCCCGCGCCCATGGGATGGCCTACAGCGGCGCCACCGGCCGAGCCGTCGCCTTCGCCCGCCGTCCCGGCACATTCGCGATGGTCTTCGATCCCGCCGGCCGGGCCGAGCCGATCATCGTCACCTCGCCGGAGGGCCGGCATTTCTACGGCCATGGGCATTTTTCACCGGATGGCCGATTACTCTACGCCAGCGAGAACGATTTCGACGGCAATCGCGGCATGATCGGCATCTACGACGCCCGCGACGAATTTCGCCGCATCGGCGAGTTCGACGCTCATGGCATCGGCACGCATGACATGAACGTTTCCGACGACGGCAAGCTGCTGGTCATCGCCAACGGCGGCATCGAGACGCATCCGGATTTCGGCCGCACCAAGCTCAATCTCGACCGCATGGAGCCGTCGCTGGTGCTCATCGACGCGAAGACCGGCGCGTTGATCCAACGACACGGCCTGCCGATCTCGCTTCGCCAGCTCTCGACCCGACATCTCGATATGGACGGCAATGGCCGCATATGGTTCGCCTGCCAATGGGAAGGCGCGCGCAACGCGCTGCCGCCGCTCGCCGGATGGTTTTCAAGGGGCGAGGATATCGCCCTTCTCTCCCTACCGGAGGAAACCACGGCCCGGCTCGGCAATTATGTCGGGGCGATCGCCGTCAACCGCCGCGAGGGATTGGTAGGCCTCACCTCACCCGTCGGCGGGGCGGCCGTGACGCTCGATGCAAAAACCGGCGTCGTGCTGAAGGAAGAGGCTGTCCGCGATGCCGCCGGCGTTGCGCCCGCTGCTCGTGGCATCGCCGTTTCCTCCTATGACGGGCAATTCAACGAGACACGCAGCCAGGTCGCGTGGGATCAGCATATCGCTCTGCTAAAATAGCCTTTACTCAAGTTAAGCCGGCCCTAAGTCACAGGGCATGCGTAAAATTGCCAGTGCGTTTTTCTTCGTCGTCGCATGTCTTGCCATAGGTGCATTCAGCCGCATCGCGAATACGCCGGGTGATTGGTACCGGTCTTTGGACAAGCCGTTCTTTCACCCGCCGGACTGGCTCTTTGCCCCTGTCTGGGCCGGACTTTACATCCTGATCGGCCTTGCGTTTGCCGAAACATGGCTCGACCGCAGCAGGCCCCGCATGCGCCGCCTGATCGTCTTCGCGATCCAGGGCATCCTCAACATCCTCTGGTTGCCGGCCTTTTTCGGCATGCACAGCCCTGACTTCGGCCTCATCGTTATCGTCTCAATGCTCGCCTTCATCCTGCTGTTCATTGTGATAAGCTGGCGGCCGAACCGCACGGCCGCCCTACTGTTCATCCCCTATGCACTCTGGGTCGCCTTCGTCGCACTGCTCAATCTTTCAATCGTTGTTCTAAACTAATCCAAAAGTCAGCCCTCTCCGCTTGCCGAACACGTTTCCCCGTGCCAATTTCGCAGTTGCGAAAGGGAGAAACATGAGCGGGAGAGACACGGGAGATTTCCGCGAGCGGGTGCGCCACAGCTTTGGGCGGCAAGGCGCGATGGCCATGCTCGGAGCTGAACTGACGCGCGTCGAACCGGCCATGGTGGAAATAGAACTGCCCTTCGATGCCAAGCTCACGCAGCAACACGGCTTCCTGCATGCCGGCGTTATTTCCGCCGCGCTCGATTCCGCCTGCGGTTATGCCGCCTATACCGTCATCGAGCCGGAAGCCTCCATTCTGACGATCGAATTCAAGGTGAACCTGATGTCGCCCGGGCGCGGCGAGCGCTTCCTCTTCCGCGGCGAAATCACCAAGCCGGGCTCCACGATCATCGTCGCAGACGGCCGCGCCTATGCGATCGGCGACGGGCCGGCCAAGCTCATCGCGTCCATGACCGGCACGATGATGGTGATCCGTGGCCGAGAGGACGTGATGGGATGACGCCTTCGCTTCTCCTGGGTGAGCCGGCGCTTGCCGGCGGCAAATCCATTCTCTTCGTCATGGCCGTGGACGCAGAATACGGCCCGGCGCTCAAATCCCGCATCAAGCCGTTGATGACCGGAGTCGGCCCTGTCGAGGCAGCAACGGTGCTCTCACATGCGCTGACCAGGTTCGAAACTGCCGACAAACTTCCCGATCTCGTCGTCTCACTCGGCTCGGCGGGCTCCCGAAGCCTCGAACAGACGGAAATCTACCAGGTCGCCTCCGTCGCCTATCGCGACATGGACGCCTCGCCGCTCGGTTTCGAAAAGGGCCGCACGCCCTTCCTGGACCATCCGGCGGTCATACCGCTTCCCTTGCGCATCCCCGGCATTCCGGAAGCCTCGCTGTCCACCGGCGGCAACATCATCTCCGGTGCGATCTACGATCTGATCGAGGCGGATATGGTCGACATGGAGACTTTTGCCGTCATGCGGTGCTGCCAACTCTTCTCTATTCCGCTGATCGGGCTGCGCGGCATTTCCGACGGCAGGCAAGAGCTGAAGCACGTCAGCAACTGGACCGAATATCTGCATGTCATCGACGAGAAGCTCGCAGATGCGATCGATCGCCTCGTGAGGGCTTTGGAAAGCGGCGAATTGGCACTCTGATCCGGTTGCACAAAACGCAACTTTTCTTTAAAGGCTCGGCATGACCCAGACAACGACCTTGGCAGCTCATCCCGACAGCATTCTCATCATCGATTTCGGCAGCCAGGTGACGCAGCTGATCGCGCGTCGCATCCGCGAATCCGGCGTCTACTGCGAAATCCATCCCTTCCAGAACGCGGAAGCCGCGTTCAAGAAACTCCAGCCCAAGGGCGTCATCTTCTCCGGCGGCCCGGCCTCGGTCACCACCGAAGGCAGCCCGCGCGCTCCGCAGGTCGTGTTCGAGCACAACGTGCCGATCCTCGGCATCTGCTACGGGCAGCAGACAATGGCGACCCAGCTCGGCGGCGTGGTCGAGGGCGGCCATGCAGCGGAGTTCGGCCGGGCCGATGTCGAGATCAAGAAGGCGAGCCCTTTGTTCGACGGTTTCTGGGAAGTGGGCGGGCATTACCCCGTGTGGATGAGCCATGGCGACCGCGTCACGCAGTTGCCCGAGGGCTTCGAGGTCATCGCGACCTCCGAGAACGCGCCCTTCGCGATCGCCGCCGACGAAGGCCGCCACTATTATTCGACCATGTTCCACCCGGAAGTGGTGCACACGCCGGATGGAGCCAAGCTGCTCTCCAACTTCGTGCACAAGATCGTCGGGCTGAAATCGGACTGGACGATGTCGGCCTACCGCGCCGAGATGATCCGCAAGATCCGCGAGCAGGTCGGCACCGAACGGGTGATCTGCGGCCTTTCCGGCGGCGTCGATTCCTCCGTCGCGGCGGTCCTCATCCACGAGGCGGTCGGCGACCAGCTCACCTGCATCTTCGTCGATCACGGCCTGATGCGGATGAACGAGGCGGACGAAGTGGTCAAGATGTTCCGCGACAACTACAACATCCCGCTCGTACATGTGGATGCGTCCGACCTCTTCCTTACCGAGCTTGCCGGCGTCTCCGATCCGGAAGTGAAACGCAAGACGATCGGCCGGCTGTTCATCGAAGTCTTCGAGGCGGAGGCGAAGAAGATCGCCGAGGACGGCAAGGGCGCGCCCGCCTTCCTCGCCCAGGGCACGCTCTATCCGGACGTGATCGAAAGCGTCTCCTTCTCCGGCGGCCCGTCGGTGACGATCAAGAGCCACCACAATGTCGGCGGCCTGCCCGAGCGGATGAACATGAAGCTCGTCGAGCCGCTGCGCGAGCTCTTCAAGGACGAGGTGCGCGCGCTCGGCCGCGAACTCGGCCTGCCGGACTCGTTCATCGGCCGTCATCCCTTCCCCGGTCCGGGGCTTGCGATCCGCTGCCCGGGCGGCGTGACCCGCGAAAAGCTCGACATCCTGCGCAAGGCGGATGCGATCTATCTCGATGAAATCCGCAAGGCCGGCCTCTACGACACGATCTGGCAGGCGTTTGCCGTGCTGCTTCCCGTACAGACGGTCGGCGTGATGGGCGACTACCGCACCTACGACTTCGTCTGTGCATTGCGCGCGGTCACCTCGGTCGATGGCATGACGGCGGATTTCTACCCCTACGACATGAATTTCCTCGGTCGAACGGCCACCCGCATCATCAACGAAGTGCGCGGCATCAACCGCGTCGTTTATGACGTGACATCCAAGCCGCCCGGCACGATCGAGTGGGAATGAGGGTTGGCTTTGGTGGCAATAGCGTAGCTTTGCCGAGAATGCTCGCCCGTTCATATGATCGTACGTTCTCAGCTTGTTTCTCGACCTTGCCGTCTCCTCTTCGAGCAGTGCGACGTCACCCGATCAGTTCAAGAGCCAGATCGCGCCATTCAGAACCGAGGCGAACGCTACCCAGGCGGCATAGGGCGCAAACAGGAGCGATGCGATTTTATCCCGCTGCCAGCTAATCACGATGAAGCCGATAATCGTGATCAGAAGCAGCACGATCACGCCAAGGGCAATATCAGTGCAATGCGCTGAGAAAAAAATCGGCGACCAAGCGAAGTTTAGAACCAACTGCACCCACCATAGCTTCATTGGCGCTCTGCTGCGGCCCCCTCGCCAAACTCGCCACCCGGCGATCGCGATCATGATGTAGAGCGCAGTCCAGACTGGGGCAAAGACCCAACTCGGCGGATTGAAGGGCGGCTTGCTCAGCGGTGCATACCATGCACCGGGAGCAGTCACGAAACCTATGACAAGCCCGCCACCCAGAACGAGCGCCAGAAACAAGAATAGGCTGCCGAGCTCCCCTGCACGCACATTCATTGGAACACCATAACCCTTGTTTCAGCAAAGAACGTCATGGTTCTTTTGCCTCGGATCAGCAATTGTAACCGCGTCTGCCTGTGAGCGCGCCTGTCGATAAGACGCCGGCCCGCTTTTCGGCGACAAAGCGGGCCGGCTGTTGATCGGCTGGGGCGATAGGTGGCCGATCAGCCTTCGGGCGGCAGGATGACTTTGTCGATCACATGGATGATGCCGTTCGAGGCCGCAATGTCGGCCTTCACAACGGTGGCGTCGTTGATCATGACCTTGCCGTCCCCGGTCGATATTTTCGCCGTCGTTCCGTTGACGGTCTTGACCTCGTCCAGCGTGGTCACCTGCTCGGCTTTCACCGTACCCGGCACCACGTGGTAGGTGAGGATCGCCGTCAGCTTCGCCTTGTTCTCCGGCTTCAGCAGGTTCTCCACTGTGCCGGCCGGCAGCTTTGCGAATGCCTCATCTGTCGGCGCAAACACCGTGAACGGTCCGGGACCCTTCAGAGTAGCAACCAGATCCGCTGCTTCGAGTGCTGTCGCCAGCGTCTCGAACTGGCCGGCACTGGCCGCCGTGTCGACAATGTCCTGATTGCCGGCGCGCGCGAGGCTGCTACCGATCATCAGACCCGCCACGGCGAGACCGACCGCGGCCATCGATGCAATACTTATTCTGCTCATCTTTAGCTCCTGTTGCTAGACGCGTTTTACCGTGGGGCCGGCTTGGCCGGCGTTCCGGTCCGAGGAAGCGGGATCGAATGTATTTTGCCTTGCGCACCTCGTCGGATTATTGAACTATGATAAAATCAGTTTTCTTCAAGAGCAAATTCTCGTGATATGAGAAGTGATTTTCTCATTGAGAAAATTGTGCTACCTACCTTTGAACTGAGGTGAAATGAGACCGGAATCATGCTGTCGGAGACGTTGACCACGGCCCTCGAGGGCTATGCTATCGGCCCGAAGATCCGTCGACTGCGACTGCGCAAGAAATTGGGACTGGTCCAGCTTGGCGAGCATACAGGTCTTTCGGCGGCGATGCTGTCGAAGATCGAGCGCGGACATCTGTTTCCGACGCTGCCGACCTTGTTGCGGATCGCCTTGGTCTTCGGCGTCGGCCTTGATCACTTTTTCAAAGAGGACGACGACCGGCCGGTCCATGCCGTCGTGCGCAAGGCGGACCGCATTCGCCTTCCGGACAAGGCGGGGCGGACGTCGCCCGCTTACCGCTTCGAGTCCCTCGACTTTCCAGTCAGCGATCGCAGGCTCCACGGCTATTACGTCGAATTCGGAGAGGAAGATGAACAATCGGAGCCGCACGAGCATGCTGGCGCGGAGATCATCTACGTTTTGCGTGGCGAGCTCGTAGTGAACCTGGAGGGTGAGGACATCACATTGAGTGAGGGCGACTCGATGTATTTCGAATGCACCTATCCCCACAGCTATCGCCGCAACGGGTCGCTGCCCTGCGCCGCCATTGTCGTCGTGACGGCGCAACCATCCTCAACTTGACCGGGTTTCCTAAGAAAGCCTGATGAGCGGCGTCGTGGATGGCGCCGGTGGATGGCCTCGGCCTTTCCGAGGCCCATCGATGGTTCCGGCGAGCGCATTGTCATCGGAATCGCCGACGCCGCCGATCGAGGATCGATCCCGGCTTCGGCCAGGCGTTGGGATATCACGGCCTCCCCCGGAGAATTTTTCGCGGAGACGACTCAATCGACCGTCAGCACGATCTTGCCCTGGATATGGCCTTTCGCGGCGCGCTCATGCGCCTGACGTGCGGCGGCGAGCGGATAGGTGCTGTCGATCACGGTTTTCAACGTTCCATCGGCCAACAGTGGCGCCAGCTGGGCCAATTGCGCGCCGCTTGAGCGCACCTGTGCCGTCGACACCGTTATGCCGAGTTCTTTTGCCTCATCGCCGGCATTGAAGCCCAAAGGAAAGACCGGAAACAGGGCGCCGCCCCGCTTCAAAGTGCTGAGGAACCGTCTGGAGGCAGCTCCGCCAAGCGTATCCAAGACCAGATCCGCATCGTGCACCACATCTTCCGGCGGTGTCCTGGTGTAATCGATGACCTCGTCGGCTCCGAGATCGCGGAGAAGTGCCCCATGTCTCCCCGAAGCTATGGCGATCACATACGCGCCTTTGAGTTTCGCCACCTGAACCGCGAAATGCCCGACGCCACCGGCCGCGCCGTTCACCACGACCCGCCTTTCCTTGAGCGGCACGGGCACGTGCCTCTCCGGCTGCAGCGGGTTCGGCGCATCATGACCCACCTCCACCATGAACTGCCAGACGGTGAGCAGCGACATGGGTGCACCTGCCGCCTGAACGTGATCTATTCCCCTGGGTTTGAGGGCCAGATCCTGAACCGGCATGCTGACATACTGTGCATAGGCCCTGCTCTCTCCGACGCTGAAGAAGCGGACCATGGAATAGACCTCGTCTCCGACGGCGAAACCCTGCACATCATCGGAAACGGCTTCGACAACGCCGGAAATATCCGTGCCGAGAATGAGGGGAAAGGCTACCTGCGGCCGCCATTCCGGCGGAAGCGCCTTGTAGCCGTCGCGCAGATACCAGTCCGGCGGATTGATTCCGATGGTTTTCACGCGAACAAGCACCTCGCCCGGCCCGACCTCTGGCATCGGCACGTCCTCGTATTTAAGCACCTCTGGCCCGCCGAATTCGTGGATCTGTATGGCTTTCATGGTTTTGCCGATCATCTCTTGCTCCTATGATGGACGAGCACCACATTAAGCGGCGCAGTGCTCCACCTATAAATGGAGCGCCGCTCCATATTTCAAGAGGACCGATGAGAGCCGACGCAAAAAAGAACTATGATCACATCCTGAAGGTTGCGCGCGAGGTCCTCGGCAAGGGAGATGCGAGCGCATCCCTGCGTGACATCGCCCGCAAGGCGGGTGTTGGCGACGGTACGCTGCACCGGCATTTCCCAACTCGGGAAACCCTGCTGGAGGCGCTGCTGCGGACCAATTTTGAAGAGATGGCGCAAAGGGCGAGCGAGCTGGAAGCCTCCGACAATCCCGCCGAAGCACTCTTGATCTGGCTGAGAGAGGCGATCGCCATGACGCGCGACTATAGCGGCGTGATCGCGCCCATGGTCGCCGCCATTGCAGACGAAAGTTCAGCCCTTCATAGCTCTTGTGTCACTTTACGCTCCGCCGGGACCAGACTGCTGACCCGGGCGCAAGCCAATGGCGTCGCCCGGCCAGATATGGATGGCAACGATCTTTTCGCCCTGATCAGTGCCCTCGCATGGCTCGGCGAACAGCCACCGCTGGTACCCCAGGCCCATCACCTGTTTGATCTGATCTCCGATGCGATCCTGACGAGGCGGTCGGCTTCAGCGGAATAAAGCTTGTACCGGTAGAGCGCTCACGCAGCGAAAGAACCCGATCATCTGTGGATTTCAATGATCGCAAAGTGGGAGAATGGTCCTTCCAGGGAGCATCATGCAGCCATTTTCTCGTTCACGGTGCCAAGCGCTTGCGCCGGACCGATGAGCGCCGCGCGGGCCAGAGCCCATGCCCCGGCATCGACATCAAGCGCAGTTTTCAGCCACGCAAGCGTCATTCGCCTGGTTGCCTCCAGCACATCGGGCGCCTCGATTTCGGTTTCCTTGGCATCGAGCCCTGCAATGCCCCCGAGTCCATGCCCTACCCCGCGAAGAGTAAGCAGCGCCCGTGCCCCGGGGCCATCGTGATAGGCATCGGCATGCCACTCAGGTCCACGCGGCGTGAAGTGCGGATTGTCATCCGCGCCGCAGACGACGAGACTCGGCGTCATCACGCCAGCGAAATCGAGGTCGAAGAACGGAAACCGGGCCGCGTTCTCCGGGGTCAGATCCTCGCCCCCGCGTCCCGGCGCGGCGAGAAGAATACCTGCGGAGATGCGGGTATCGGCAAAATCCTCGCCATGCAGCCGCGCACCGAGAAGCAAGCCGACCGTGTGCCCCCCAAAAGAATGACCTGCTGCGGCGATCCGGCCATGATCAAGGCGCCCCGCGACGGCCGGCGCCTGATGTTCGATCTCGGCCAATCGATTGAGGATCGCCCTCACCTCCGCGACACGTTCGCGCCAGAAGAACGGCGCACCAGGCGCGTCTGCCGGGAGCCCACCGACACGGGAACTCGCATGTGTCGGCTGAATGACGGCAAAACCACGTTCGGCCCAGAACTGCGCAAGCGGCGCATACCCGTCCTTCGAAGGGATGTAGTTGGAGGGACCGAACCCATGCGACAGGATCACGATCGGCAGCTTCTCGCCGCTCGCAGGTGCCGTCAGGCGCAGTTCCAGCGATTGACGATCCGTGAGGTGTAGGCGAATCGGTGAATAGGCGAGGGTGAGAGCGGCCTCCGGCGTGGGAATATGGCGGGCAAGCTCGATCAAGTTGTTGGTTGTCATCTTTTGTCTCCTGCTTGAGTATCTCAAGATGGAATAGGCAGACCGGACGTTATATATTTATTCGTCCGCGTTTGTTTAGCGAAAGTCCGAAACCTGTCTGATCCTCTCGCCGAGATCGTATCGATCCTCAAGCCCGTCCCCTCGATCGCCAAGCTGGTGATGGCGGGTGGGGCATGGCTCGTTGAGCGCCGGGAACTTGGAAGCCCGTTCTATTGCGCGATTGTCGAGGGGCGCTGTCACCTGACGATCAGTGGTCGCGCGCCGATCATCCTGGCCGCAGGCGATTTCGTTATGGTCCCTGAAATCCATTCCTTCACCATGAGCAGCCTCCAGCCGCCCCCACGGGGCACGCTGCCGCAACGGCTTGAAACCAGTCCCGGCGTCTTTCGCCTCGGTGATCCTGCATCGGCGGTCGATGTCACGGCCATGGTCGGGCATTGTGCCTTCGCAGCAACCGACAGGCAGATGCTGCTCTCGCTTCTACCTGACGTCATCCATGTCCAGGGTCAGGACCGACTGACGAACCTGGTGCGGATGATTCATCGCGAAACAGTCGGCAAGCTTGCTGCCAGGGACATGGTCTTGACCCGCCTGTTGGAGGTTCTCCTGATCGAGGCGTTGCGGTCTGCGGGCGGTGCGACGGCGTCGCCTGGCTTGCTGCGCGGTCTGTCCGACCACAGACTGGCTCCGGTCCTGCGGCGCATTCATCAGGATCCGGGCGGCGAGATAACCGTCGAGGATCTGGCGCGGAACGCTGCAATGTCGCGATCTACCTTTTTCGACCGCTTCCGGCGCGAAGTCGGCGTGGCCCCCATGGAATATGTGACGAGCTGGCGCATGGCGCTTGCGAAGGAAATGCTCCTTCGACGCGAGGCATCTATCGCCGAGATCGCCGCGCGCATTGGTTACGCCTCCGCCAGCGCCTTCAACGTGGCATTCACCCGGCATGTCGGAACAACGCCGGGTGCTTTTGCCGGGAGGTCTTGACCGCAGGCTGGAATCTCCGGCGGGTCAGAACCCCAGCGACTGCTGTGCAGGCTCCGGCGGCGTCAGGCGCACGCCTTCCAGCTCCAGCATATGCGCCTTCGAGGTCGAACCGCCCGGCGCCGAAAAGCCGCCGATCTTGCCGCCTGCGGCCAGCACACGGTGGCAGGGGATGATCAGCGCCACCGGGTTCTTCGCCATGGCCTGGCCGACATCCCGGGCAGCCTCGGGACCGGCGCCCAGCTCCTTGGCGATTGTGCCGTAGGTGGTCGTATGCCCCCAGCCGACCCGGCGAGCCGCGGCATAGATTTCTCTGAAGAAATCGTCCTGATCCTGAAGGTCGAGCTTGAAACGCGAGAAATCGACCTCTTCGCCGGCGAAATAGCGCTTCACCGCCTCAATCGCTTCTTGCACCTCGACCGGCGGCGTTCCGCGTTCGGCCTCCGGCAGCCGGCGCAGGAGAAGGCGCTCGGTCGAATCCGCGCTCTTCGTGGGAAGCTGAAAGCGGGTGATGCCGATATCGTTCCAGGCAATGCCGCAGAAACCGCCGGCCGTTCCAAAAATGAGATATTGATGCGCAGCCATAATGTAACCTCCGCATATTGCTTGACCTCAAGATCGGCTTTGCGGGCTTGAGATTCAACCCGTTTCTTGCCTCTCATCGTCTGGCCTCACGGAACTTTTCGTTGAGTTTGCTCCGGCAGGCGCTACGCTTTCCGCATGACAGGATCGCAGGCACAGACACGGATGCGATTGAAAGCGGCGAGGCTCCACACGCCTGCCGGCGGCGGCAGCTTTGTCATGTCGCATCTGTCGATCGGCCTCTTTCTCGTGGACCAGGACCGCCATCGGATTGCGGTGGGATCCGACAGGCAGCGGCACATCCCTCTCAAGGCCGGCGAAGGCTGGATTCTGCCGGCAGATGTCACCGGCATCTGCGAATATGATGAGGCGCTTTCGTTCCTGAAGCTCGAATTGCCGGAGAGCCTGCTCGGCGATGTTGGCTTCTACCGCCAGCGGGATTTCGCGCCGGTCGTCGGCGCCTTCGATCCGCTGCTTGCGCAATTCGTCCATCAAGCGGCCGCGACCACTGAAAGCGCGCCATCGCTCTATCGCGACACCATGCAGCTTGCCCTTGCCGCACATCTGGCTGAGGTGCTGTGGCCGCAGAAGCCGGGGCTTGCCGGCATTGAGGATCGCCGGCTGCGCCGCGCGCTCGACTACATCCACGACAACCTCGCCGCGGACCTCTCTCTGGACGATCTCGCGTCCGAGGCGGCGATGAGCCGGTTCCATTTCTCCCGCGCCTTCACCAGGGTGACAGGAAAATCGCCGCTGCAATATGTGATCAGCCAGCGCATGGAGCTCGCCAAGCTGCTTTTGAAGACCACACGCCTGCCGATGGCCTCGATCGCCGCGAATGTTGGCTATGAGGACGTGTCCCGCTTTGGACAGCATTTCCGTCGGCATACCGGCACGACCCCCGCCGCATACCGCGCCGACTAGAGCAAGAAAAGCATAATAGACGCCAAGAACCGCGCCTGTGAAACGGGCGGAGAGCTGCAATCCTTCGTGATCCGAATGGAGACAGGAGAAGCAGCATGAAAACCACGGCTCTTTCGACCTTCTGCGCGGCGCTGATGACGTCCGCCGCATTCGCCGCCGACATCCAGACACGCAAGGTCTCCTTCGGGAATGAAGGCACAACGATTGCCGGCACGCTCTATCTGCCGGCGGATTATCAGCCCGGTCAGAAACGCCCCAGCGTCATCGTCGCCGGCGCGTGGACGTCGATCAAGGAGCAGATGTCCGGCCTCTATGCTCGCGAGATGGCGGAACGCGGCTTTGCCGCGCTTGCCTTCGACTATCGCGGCTGGGGCGAGTCGGGTGGCACTATCCGCTTCAAGGAGGATCCGGCAACCAAAACCGGCGATATCGCCGCGGCGGCCGCGTTCATGGCCACCTTGCCGGAGGTGGATGGCGACCGGATCAACGGGCTCGGCATCTGCGCCTCTGCCGGATACATGGCTGCGGCCGCGACGGGCAATGCGAATTTCGCCTCCGTCGCGCTGGTGGCGCCCTGGCTGCACAACAGGGACATCGTCAACCAGGTCTATGGCGGACCGGACGGCGTTTCCAGGCTGATTGCCACCTCACGAGAGGCGGAAGCTGCCGAACGCCGAGGCCAGCCCCAGATCATTACCGCCGCCAGCGCCACCGACCAGACCTCGCTCATGTACCAGATCCCGTATTACACCGAGGAAGGGCGTGGGCTCATTCCGCAATATGACAACCGCTTCAACCTCGCCTCCTGGGAGCCCTGGCTCACCTACGATTCCGTAGCGCTCGGGGCAAAGCTCGACAAGCCGGCGCTGGTCGTTCATTCGGAAGCGGCAGCCGTGCCGCAGGGCGCGCATGCCTTTTATGCGCTTCTTCCCGGCGAAAAGTCCGAGCTTTGGCTTGATGGCGTCAGCCAATTCGATTTCTACGATCAGCCGGGCCCGATAACCATCGCCGCCGACGCGGTGGCGGCGCATTTCAACCGCCCGGACCACTCAGCCCAGCCGATTGATCCGCAAGATCGCGCCGCCATCCTAGACACGATCACCGATATCGCCACCGGTGCCGACCGGCATCAATGGGATCGCGTCCGCCACGCCTTCGCCGACGAGGTGAAACTCGATTACACCAGCCTCTGGGGCGGCGAGGCCGCAATCCAGCCGGCCGATGCGGTGATCGAACAATGGTCGGACTTCCTGCCGGGCTTCGACGAAACACTGCATCTCGTTACCAACCCTACGATCACCGCCATACGCGGCGCGACCGCAACGGCCGAAGCCGATTTCCAGGCCACTCACCGTATCGACAACGATTTCTGGGTGCTGATGGGCCATTACCGCTACGAGCTCACGAAAGTGAGTGATGCATGGAAGGTCTCGGCACTCACCATGACCTACACGCATGAAACCGGCGATCGCGGCCTTGTTGCGCGCGCCGCCGAACGCGCCCGGCAGACCCGCTGACCCTCGCGAGGAAACCATGTCCAGAACGCTCACCCGAGCCTTGCTCGTCATCACCGCCCTCTTTTCAGAAGTGCCCGCCATGGCCGCCAGTCCGGAAGAAAACCGCAAGGTCATCACCGACTATTACGCCGCCTATGCCGCGGGCGACATGAGCAAGGTGGCCGACTTCTTTGCCGACGACATCGAATGGCATATCCCCGGCCACCACCCGCTCGCCGGCACCAAGCGCGGCAAGGCGGAAGTCGCCGCCTTCTTTCAACAGCTCGGCAAAGCCGGCTTCCGCGCCGAACTGATCGCACTGATGGCCGACGAGAACTGGGTGATCGACATGCATCGCGGCTGGTCGAATCGCGAGGTCGGCAATGTCGACACCATCTGGGTGCTCGCCTTCCGCATCGAGAACGGCAAGATCAGGGAAGCCCGCAATTTTTCCTATGATCAGGCCGCAGCCGACACGTTCTTCTGGCAGGTCTATCCCCTGAAACCGCTGCCGGAGCGACTGGCGGATTAACCATAATCCGTATGTTCACTTTTTGTTCTTTACACCTCGTGCAAGCTCCGCTAGTTTTTCATCATTGGCAGGAAGCCGGGATGGAACGATCAAGACGGTGGCGAGATGAGCTTGGGGAGACATGTGAGCCAATCCTCGCTTCCCTTTGGCGAAGCTCGGGCTCCTTCCGAAAATGCGGCAGGGCAGCAGCCAAGCAAGCTGTTCTTCGGCCTGAAACCCACCTCCTCCCTGTCATTTCGCATGAACCGTGCCGCTGCCCGGCATGCGCTCGACAGAACAAGGCGGTCCGCCTATCCGCCACACCTCCTGCATATGACGCTGCTTTGCATGGAAGAATTCCGCGCGCCGCCGCGGCATCTCATCCCCGCTATTCAAAAGGCGATCGGTGAGATCGGAGCAAGGCCCATTCCGATTGCGCTTGACGGAAGTAACCTGTTTGGCCGCAAGAGGCATCTCGTACTGACGAGTTCGACGGTGAATCGGGAACTCAGGAGCTTTGTGAGGATACTTCGCAATACGCTCTCGCGGCATAATCTGCCCCGTTTTCCGCTCACGTCTTTCGAGCCGCATGTGACGGTCATCTACGACTGCGGCCACATCGATCTTCTGCCCGTCCCTCAACCGTATGCCTGGACTGCAGGCGAGTTCCTGCTCATCTACAGCCACTACGGGGAGAGCCGGCATGAAGAGTTCGGGCGGTGGCGATTCGACCCGGACGCACCGCCCTACCCTTCGTCGCCAGAGCAGTTACGCCTGATGATTTGAAAATTTCTGGCCGCCGTGTCGGGTCGAGCGGCGTCGCTCCGTCCTTTGAGACGGTCACTGAAAGAGGAGAGCAAAATGGCCATCCAGAAGCACAAGATCGTTCCGCATCTCTGGTTCGACGACAATGCGGAAGAGGCCGTCAATTTCTATGTCTCGATATTCGAGAACTCCCGCGTTACGGATGTCTCCCGTTATGGCGAAGCCGGTCCGCGGCCAAAGGGGTCGGTGCTGGCGATGGCCTTCGAACTCGAGGGCCAGAGTTTCGCCGCCATCAATGGCGGGCCGTGGGCCAGGTTCAACGGCTCCGTCTCCTTCCTCGTCCATTGCGAAACGCAGGAGGAGATCGACTGCTATTACGACAAGCTCGTCGAAGGCGGCCAGCAGCAACTCTGCGGCTGGCTGACGGATCGATTCGGTCTCGTCTGGCAGGTCAATTATGCCAGGCTGCCGAAGATGCTGATGGACCGTGATGCCATCCGGGCAAACCGGGTCATGGAAGCAATGATGAAGATGAAAAAGATCGACATCGCCCGCCTGGAAGAAGCCTATGAGGGAAAGGCCGCGGCTCAAAGCATGCCGCGATCTTTCAGATTCGCTTGACCCACTTTAAGCTCTTGTTTTCACCCATGTCTCGCAAAGCCGCTGCACGCTTTTACGCGACATGGCTTAGACTCGGATCGCCAGGCGCAGGCCGCCCCAATGGCGGCCGCTCACCGTGATCGGCGCGGAAATGTCCTTCATCAGCACGAACTGGCCGCCGCCCATGTCGCGGCGATAGGTCTGCAGCAGGAAAGGCTCCTGGTTTCGGCCGGCGGCGAGGCCGACGCGATCGTTGAAAATGCGCCGGTTGCGGCAGTTTGCCATATTCCAGGTCACGTCCCCCGGACGCTGGCGCTGCGAGAACTTGCGGTTATGGGTGGGCAGGTAGCCGTTCTCATCGACTGCGGCGCAGAAGGCGATGCGCTCATCGCCTTCGATTGCCGGCTCCTGGATCGGCGGCAGAACGGCGTCGGTGAAATCGGTGAAGCGCGTCATGTACTGGACGGGATCGCTGCCCGGGATCGCCGCATATTGCCGGTCGAAAAGCGAAGCGAGATCGATGCGGCCGGATTTCATGCCGGATTCGAAAGCGGCCGAAACGTCGGCGGCAAGCGCCATCACCTGGCGGATATAAGAACTGTCCGGTGTCTCGACACCGGCACTGGCGGTCGCCTGGATCATCCGCTCTGAAATCGTTACCACCTCGCCGACTCGGGACGAGGTTTCCTGGAGCTGGTCGTTGGACTTCAGGATCGCGTTCGCGGCGGACGCGATCGAAGAGGCGAATTCACCGCATTGCCGGTCGACGGTCTCGGTCGTCCCGGTCAAGGAGGATGCGTTGTCGAGAATGCGGGTCATGACGTCCTCGACGCCCTTGAAGGACCCTTGCACCTTCAGCGCGGTCGCCTTGACCCCTTCGGCGGAACGGCTGGCGCCTTCGCCGGCTGTTACCAATCGGTCGATCCGGCTATTCAACTGGTCGAGCGTCGTCTGGATCGAGCTCGTCGTCTGGGATGTCTGAAGTGAGAGCGCCCTGACTTCCGCGGCAACCACAGCGAATCCCTTGCCGGCCTCGCCCGCGCGCGCCGCCTCGATTGCGGCATTCAGTGCGAGCAGGTTCGTCTGCCGGGCGATCGTGCCGATCGCCTCTGCCAGCCGTCCGACATCCCCCAGAGCGGCCGAGAAAAGCTTGATCTCCGCACCGATCTCCTGCGATGCATCGACCATGTTGTCGATCGCAGCGACGGAACCTGAAAGCTGCTCGGCCTGCTCGCCGAGCACCCGCCGGGCATTCGCGGTCAACTCGTCGGATTCATGAAGGGAACGGGCGATCTGCCCATTGGCTTCCGCGATCGATTGCGCGGATTGGGTAAGGCGGCTCAACAGCGCCGCATGCTGAGAGGATTGGGCGGCGGTGTCTTGCACGGCGCCGGCTATATCGACCAGATGAATGCCAAGGGCCGAAGCCTCGCTCGCGAGCTTGACGACAGAACGCCTCAATACCTCACCGTCGAGAGGCTTGGCGTCCGATGCTTCACTTTCCCTGATGACCTGCCCGATCGCGCTCACCTACACCTCCCAGATATTAGGAGATTATCTGATAGCGATGGTTAACGGACAGTTTCCACGTGTATCACTCCCGACCCTATACTTAAGGCTGAGAGTGAGCTTGTCGGATGCCCGAAGGATCGAGGATCGGGCTTAGCCGATCCGGTCGAAAGCCTTGGGGTCGATGCCGAGCATCTGAAGATCGCTGTTGTTCGGGCGACGATGGTTTTCAACGGCGGCCGAAACCGAGATCGCAGCGCTCATGACGGCGAAGGCGCGGCCAATGGCACCACCACGGGTCTTGCTCTTGATGGACATGTTAATCTCTCCTTTTTCGTTCCACTAAAATATGATGTTTTGCCCGTTTTTGTGCAATGCACAACAGAACAAGGGAGACATGCAGCTTTCACATAACGCTCATTGAGCAAGCGCAATGACTTGCATGGCAAGTGCTGCTCTTGTTATCGGTCTGCCCGAAGCAGGGGGTATTCGATGGCAATCACGATCTACGGCATCAAGAACTGCGACACGATGAAGAAGGCCCGCGCCTGGCTCGACAGAAAGGGCGTCGCCTACGACTTTCACGACTATAAGGTCGAAGGCATCGACCGAGCCCATCTTGACCGATGGGTGGATCGCGCCGGCTGGGAGATGGTCCTGAACCGGGCCGGCACGACCTTCAAGAAGCTGGACGATGCCGACAAGGCCGGGCTCGACCGCGAGAAGGCAATCGAATTGATGCTTGCCCAGCCCTCGATGATCAAGCGCCCCGTTCTCGAAGCAGACGGCAAGCTGGTCGTCGGCTTCAAGCCGGAGGTTTATGAGGCAGAAATCGGCTGAGTTGTTGACGTTGGTATGATAGCATATATGCTGTCACCTCATGAAGGTTGTAGTCGACACGAACATTTTTATATCCGCTATTATGAATGCGGAAGGCACGCCTCGTCAGGTGATCCGCTTGTGTTTACAGGAGGAGATCACACCTTTAATGGCGAACGCCCTTTTCTCGGAATACGAAGATGTTTGTAGTAGGGATGACCTCTTTGTTCGGTCGCCGCTTTCTGTTGAGGAGAGAGCGGAGTTGCTGCAGGCCTTCTTCTCGTGTTGCCAATGGGTATCGATTTATTTCCTCTGGAGGCCCAATCTTCGCGACGAAGCGGATAATCACATTTTGGAACTGGCGATCAGCGGCGGCGCAGACGTTATCATAACGGCAAATAAACGCGATTTCGCTCAATCGGAACTGGCATTTCCGAAACTGAAGATTTTCACTGCCGGTGAGTTTCTGGCTTGGAGAACTGCAAAATGAGCACTCTGACAATACGACTTCCTTCGGATCAGCATGAACGCCTCAAAGCACTCGCTGCAGCGCGCGGGACGAGCATTAACAAACTTTTCGAAGAGTTCTCGGCCAAGGCACTTGCCGAATTCGATATCGAAACCCGTTTCCGCTTGCTTGCGGCGAAGGGGAACAAGAAACGCGGGCTTGCCCTTCTGGACAAATTGGACCGTTCTCACTCCCAGTTGGATCGATAGCAGGCCATATGTCCAAGACCACTCGCGCCACCCAGGCTCTCGACAAGGCGGGTGTCGCCTTCACCACCGTCACCTATGATTACGATCCGAATGCCGACCGGATCGGGCTGCAGGCCGCGGAAGCAATCGGCGAGGAGCCACGCCGGGTGCTGAAGACGCTGATGGCGGAAGTGGACGGCAAGCCGGTCTGCGTCGTGGTGCCGTCGGATCGTGAAGTCTTGATGAAGAAGCTCGCCGCCGCCTTCGGCGGCAAGTCAGCGAACATGATGAAGCCCGCTGACGCCGAGCGCGCGACCGGCTACCATGTCGGCGGCATCAGCCCGTTCGGGCAGAAGAAACAGGTGCCGACCGCGATCGAAGTTACGGCGCTCGACGAGCCCTATGTCTTTATCAATGGCGGCCAGCGCGGCCTGCAGGTTCGGCTTGACCCGAAAGCAGCACGGGATGCATTGAAGGCGATCGCTGCCCCGCTCGTAACGTGAGACGACCATGTCCGAAATGACCGCGACATTGCGAATCCTCGAGCCCTTTCCGGGCATCTTCGCCTATTACGACGGACGGATAGCCGGCAAAAGGCTGCATGCCGAAACGGCCAACTGGCTTGATGATGGCGCCTATGCGCTCGGCGTCGCTTCCTATGCCGTCGTCGATGGACAGGAAGCGCTCGTCTACGACACGCATATCTCGCTCGATCATGCCCGCGCCATCCGCGCTCATCTCGAAGGGCTCGGGGTCACCACGATCCGGGTCGTGCTCAGCCACTGGCACGATGACCATATTGCTGGCAATGCGGTGTTTTCGGACTGCGAGATCATCGCGCTGAAGCTGACTGCCGAAAGGCTCGCGCAAAACCGCGAGAAGATCGAGAGCGCCGATCCGCCGATCTCGCCGCTCGTCATGCCGAATACGGTTTTCGAGAAACGGCTCGACCTCGTCGTCGGCACCCAAAAGGTCGAACTGCATCATTTCGCCATCCACAGCGCCGACGGCAATGTCATCTGGCTACCAGAGCAGCAACTGCTCCTGGCCGGCGACACGGTCGAGGATACCGTCACCTATATTTCGGAGGCGGCCGAGATCGGAATGCATATTGTGGAACTGACACGCATGCGCAGCTGGCCGATCGCCAAAATCCTGCCGGCACATGGCGATCCGGACCGTATCGCATCAGGCGGCTACGGTCCGGCCCTGATCGATGCGAACCGGGCCTATCTGCAACGGCTGACAGGCGCCATTACGGCCGGAGAGGAGATAGATCCCTCCCTCAAATCCTTCGCGGCAGAAGAAATCGCCTCCGGTGCGACCCTCTATTTCGCACCCTACGAGAAGGTTCACGCAAACAACATCGCGGCGGTCAAGGCAGCAATGGATCGCTGAACGATCTTCAATTTTGCCTCAAACCTCTTTAAGTCTGGCAGATCGCACAGGAAGAAAGCAGAGGCCCCCATGACAATCGTGCCGAATTTTCAAACCGTCGTCGATCCGCAGAAGCTCGAGAAACTAGCGGAAGTGGCCATCAAGGTGGGCCTCAGGCTCGAGAAGGGTCAGGATCTGGTCATCACGGCGCCGCTTGCCGCCCTGCCGCTCGTCCGGCTCATCACCAAGCATGCCTACAAGGCCGGGGCCGGTATCGTCACGACCTTCTATTCTGACGAGGAAACCACGCTGGCGCGTTATGAATTTGCGCCGGACGCAAGCTTCGACAAAGCCTCCGACTGGCTCTACGAGGGCATGGCCAAGGCCTATGGCAATGGCGCGGCGCGCCTTGCCATTGCCGGCGACAACCCAATGCTGCTTTCAGGCCAGGACCCGTCCAAGGTGGCGCGCGCCAACAAGGCAAATTCCATGGCCTACAAGCCGGCGCTGGAAAAGATCGCCAATTTCGACATCAACTGGAACATCGTCTCCTATCCCAATCCGTCCTGGGCCAAACAGGTCTTCCCGGACGTTCCCGAAGACGTAGCCGTCGGCAAGCTGGCGGAAGCGATCTTTGCCGCATCGCGCGTCGATGTCGCCGACCCGATTTCGGCCTGGGCGGAGCACAATGCCAATCTCAAGAAGCGGTCGAGCTGGCTGAACGGCGAACGCTTCTCCGCGCTCCATTTCACTGGCCCGGGGACGGATTTGACCGTAGGTCTCGCCGACGGCCACGAGTGGCATGGCGGGGCTTCCACCGCCAAGAACGGCATCACCTGCAACCCGAATATCCCGACGGAGGAAGTCTTCACCACGCCGCACGCCTTGCGCGTCGAAGGGCATGTGTCGAGCACCAAGCCGTTGTCGCACCAGGGCACGCTGATCGACAATATCCAGGTGAAATTCGAGGGCGGCCGCATTGTCGAAGCCAAGGCGACCAAGGGCGAGGAAGTGCTGAACAAGGTGCTGGACACCGACGAAGGCGCCCGCCGGCTCGGCGAAGTGGCGCTGGTGCCGCATTCCTCGCCGATCTCCAAGAGCGGCATCCTGTTCTACAACACGCTTTTCGACGAGAACGCCTCCTGCCACATCGCGCTCGGCCAGTGCTATTCGAAATGCTTCCTCGACGGCGCATCGCTCAGCCAGGATCAGATCAAGGCACAGGGCGGCAATTCGAGCCTCATCCACATCGACTGGATGATCGGCTCCGACAAGGTGGATATTGACGGTATCAAGGCTGACGGCTCGAAGGTGCCGGTCATGCGCAGGGGCGAATGGGCCTGATCCAGGCGCTGCCTGATCGGTTACCGCAAGACCTGGAGCGCGGCCCTGACGCGCTCCAGGTGCCACTTCCGCTTCTCGTCGGTCGCACGGTCCATGTCGTGCAGCGCCAGCATGCGGAAATCGACCTTTTTGCTGCAGAAGATCGCAATACCGCGCCTCAACTGCCGGCGAACGGGATCGCCCATATAGAATTTCACGATCCACCAGGGTGAGCCGGTCGTCGTGAAGGCCCAGAAATGGCGAATATTGGTAAGCAGCGGAATGATCCGCCCACCGGCCTTGTCATGGCGGAAGGCCACGCCCGGCGCGAAGACGCGATCGAAGAAGCCCTTCAGGATCGCCGGCAGATTGAACCACCATTGCGGAAAGACGAGGATCAGCGCTTCCGCCGCCTGCAGCCGCGCAACCAGATCGGCGACATCAGACGTATCGTAAGGCACGTCGAAATAACCGCGCCGCTCCTTCTCCGTCAGCCGCGGATCGAAACCTTCTGCATAAAGATCAAGAAGATCGACCGTATGGCCGCCTGCCTCCAGGGTCTCGCGTGCCGCACGAGCGACGGAAGCCGCAAAGCTTTCGGGCACGGGATGGGCGAGAACCAGTAGAACCCGCATCAGAAGAGGCTGCCCTGCTTCGGCTTGTCACTCCCGCTTTCAGGCTTCACCACACGCTTTTTCGGCTGTGGCGGAGCGAGAGGCCGCTCGGCGAGCTCACCACCCGCTCCCGTCACAGCCGCGATACGTCCATCGGCGAATTCGACAGCGATCGCCTTTCCCTCACCAATGCCGGCAGCACGGGTCAGCGGCCTGTCGTCTTCCCCGCGCACCACGGCAAAGCCGCGCTTCAGCACATTCTTGTAGGAGAGCGACTGCAACACGCGATCCTGTGCCGTGATCGCCGAACGGCTGCGGGCAAGCGTGTGCGAAACCGCCGTATCCGCATGACGAGACAACGACGTGAGATGCTGCCGATCGCGCTGCAACTGGCCGATCAGCCGCGCCGGCAGGGCCTTCAACGATGCCTCGAATTTCGCAACGCGCCCGCGTTCTCGCAACAACTGCCGTTCGAGGCAGCGTTCGCTGCGTGTGATCCGGTCGGCCAGCAATTGCCGCTGCTGGGCAAGGCGGTTCGTGAGCAGTTCCAGCCGGAGACCCGATGAGGCTCGCTCGAAACTGCGACGCTTGACGACGGTCGTACGCTCAAGCCCACGTCCGAGACCGGCTGCCGCCTCATCGAAACGGCGCCGCGGCAAAGCCAGCAACTGGTCAAGCGAAGGAAGCGCGCGGACCAGCGCCCTTACGGACTGGCGGCGCAGGTCCATCTGACGGCTGGCGCAACCCCGAAGGCGCGCCGTCAGGTTGGCAATCTGCGCGTCCAGATCGGCCTTGACCGGCACGGCCATTTCCGCCGCACCCGTCGGCGTCGGGGCACGCACATCCGCCGCATGGTCGATCAGCGTCCAGTCGGTTTCATGGCCGACGGCTGAGATCAACGGGATCTCGCTTTCCGCCGCAGCCCGCACCACCGCTTCGTCGTTGAAGCTCCAGAGATCCTCAAGGCTGCCGCCGCCGCGCGCGACGATCAGCACGTCCGGCCGCTTGACGGGGCCGCCCGGAACAACCGCATTAAAGCCGCGGATCGCTGCGGCCACCTCGTCACCCGACCCTTCGCCCTGTACTTTCACCGGCCAGACGATGACATGCACCGGAAAGCGGTCGGAGATGCGGTGCAGGATGTCGCGGATGACGGCGCCGGTCGGCGAAGTCACGACACCGACCACATGCGGCAGGAAGGGAAGAGGCCGCTTGCGGTTCTGATCGAACAGGCCCTCGGCTGCAAGCCGCCGGCGTCGCTCCTCGATCAGTGCCATGAGCGCGCCAGCGCCTGCCGGCTCTAGGCTCTCGATGACGATCTGGTATTTGGACGAGCCCGGAAACGTGGTGACCTTGCCGGTCGCGATGACTTCCATGCCCTCTTCAGGCCGGAATTTGATGCGCGGGAAGGTGCCCTTCCAGATGACAGCATCGATGCGGGCGCGGTCGTCCTTCAGCGAGAAATAGGCATGACCCGAGGAATGCTGGCCGCGATAGCCGGAAATCTCGCCCCGCACCCGCACGTGGTCGAAAGCGTTCTCGACCGTACGCTTGATCGAGCCGGAGAGTTCCGACACCGAATATTCGGTGACGTTCGTAGGCGAATCGTTGGCGATGAGACTGTTCATCCCGTTCTTTTAAAGGATGTGGCACGCAAATTCACCATCCGAAGCGCAGCGAAACGGGGACGATTGGTCTCGAAAAACGAGGCCGAAGCGGAAGACCTCCGAGGGCCTGCCGCAGCGTTTTTCCGGCCCTCTCATCGCGCAACCGCTTGAACCAGCATCTTTTCTTTTTTCACCTCGGCCACATTTCCCTTCCGTGGGGCAGTCCGGATTTCCGGAATCCGATGTTTTTTCGCCCTCAAATTTCCCCGGAGCAGGGAGAAAAGCGACAATGACGGCGAAGGACATTCAAGGAGATTTCGCCCATGCACGACCGTTTCGCCAACATGCAAGCCTCGCTTTCCGGCCCCGCCTCTTCCGGTTTTTCCATCACACCCAGCGACGGCAGTGATCTGCCGGAGGCCACGCGGGCGCTCTATGTGGGGACCGGAGGCAATCTGACGGTGCGGATGCTTTCCGGCGAAACGCTGACGCTCTCGAATGTCTCGTCCGGCAGTCTTCTGCCGCTGAGGATAACCCGTGTCCTTGCGACCGGAACGACGGCAGCGGCGATTGCCGGGCTCGTCTGATGAAAGTGCCTAGGATTTCTGAATAGGAATCCGGCAAGCATTTGTTAGCACGCGGCGAATATGCTTGCTTCACCCGGAACGGAAAGGAGATGTCGAGTGCTTTTTTTGACCGCTGCATCGATAGGCGTTTGTGCCGGCATGATGCGGTCTGCCTTTTCGGTGGCGTTCATCGCGTTTCTGATCGTCGCCACGTTTGCGCTCGCCACCCTCACCTCGCCCGGCCCGGCATCCTATTTCAATCTCCTGATCGCCATTCTCGGCTACAATGCCGGCCTGATCAATTTTCTCGCCGGTCTTCTCCTCGTCCGTCGCCTTCGCGCGGCATGAACCGGCTCTTCCGGTTGCTGCTTGCGGGGGGCGGTGGCTTTCTCATCGATGCCGGGCTCACCCATATCCTGATCGAAGCCGGCAGATTTGGCCCGTTCCTCGCCCGCATCCCGGCGATCATCGCCGCCATGGCTTTCACCTGGGTCGTCAACCGCACCTTCGGCCGATCCTCCCGTTCTCCCGCTGTCGAAGGCTTTCGCTCCTGGGCGATCGGCATCACCGCAGCCTTGCTCAACTACGCCGTCTATTCGGCGCTCATGTACCGGGCGCCGTTCCTGCAGCCGGTCGTCGCGGTCACCTTCGCGTCGCTGGCGGCCATGGCCTACAGTTTCTTCGGCTATTCACGCTTCGTCTTCCGGCACTGAGCCGCGTCAGACCGCTTCCCAGCCGTCATGACCGCCGGCGCGATAGATGGCGTCGATGAACTTCTGGTTCAGAAGCGAATTTTCGAGCGTCACCACCTCGGCCGTCTCTCCCTTCGCTGCGCGCGCGAAGGTTTCGACCTGTCGTTTGTACTGGCGGCTGTCGGGGAAGCGGAAAATCTGCGAGGTCGCATGGTTCTGGTTGGCGACCTCGATCTCCTCGGCGCCCCAGCGGTTGGCGTTGAAGGGCGATTTCACCTCGATGTAGCCCTCGGTGCCGTGGAAGACCATGACCTGGCGGGCGGCCATCTGGGTGGCAATATAGAAGGTCAGTTCGAACGAACCGAAATCCGCCTTGATGCTGGAATAGATGTCCGTGCCGAAGCCCGGATCACGCTCCACCTTCGCCTGCACCTTGAACGGCTCCTTCTCTGTGACGAAGCGCGTGGTGATCGTCGGGTAGACGCCGATATCCGGCAGCGCCCCGCCGCCAAGTTCGGGAATGTTGCGCATGTTCGAGGGATCGCGATTGAAATAGGTGAAAGCGCCCTGCACATGCTTCAGTTCGCCGATCGCCTTTTCCCTCAGAAGTTCGCGCACCTTCAGCCAGACCGGCGCGTAAGTCACCATGAAGGCTTCCGAAATCAGCACCTTGTTACGGTCCCGCGCGGCGATCAGCGCCTCGATCTCGCTGGCATTCAGCGCGATCGGCTTTTCACAGAGCACGTGCTTGCCGGCTTCCGCGGCTTTTATCGACCATTCCACGTGCTGGCTGGTCGGCAGGGGGATATAGATCGCGTCGATCACGTCCGAGGCGAGCATCTCCTCGTAGGAGCCGAAGGCATGTGGCGCGCCAAACCGGTCTGCCAGCGCCCGGGCCTTGGCGAAATCGCGGCTCGCGAAGGCCGTCACCACACAGTTTTCCGCATCCTGAATGGCCGGCACCACCAGTTCGCGGCCGATCTTGGCAGTCGACAGGATTCCGAAACGCAGCATGGCAACCTCCATTTAAACACTGGCGCCGCACTTTATTGGGCAGGCCGGACCGGCGCAACGGATGCTGGATGCCCCGCTTGAAAAAGTGAATGTCCGCGCAAAATAAGGACTGGCCGTCGGCGGAACATCGGCTAATCTCAGGGTCCTTTCTCAAGCTATCCACTCACTTTAAAAATTTGGAGGAAACCATGGAGCTGCGCGCACTCGGCCGGACCGGCCTTTCCATTTCGCCTGTCGTTTTCGGCGGCAACGTCTTCGGCTGGACAGCCGACGAAAAAACCTCCTTCGACATGCTCGATCGGTTTTTCGCTGCCGGCTTCAACACAATCGACACGGCAGACTCCTATAACCGCTGGGTGCCGGGCCATGTGGGCGGCGAGTCCGAGACCATCATCGGCAACTGGCTGAAGCGTGGCGGGATTTCCCGCGACAAGGCCATCATCGTCACCAAGGTCGGCTCCGATATGGGCCAGGGCAAGAAAGACCTTTCCGCCAAATGGATCCTTGAGGAAGTCGAGAATTCTCTCCGCCGCCTCCAGATCGACTATATCGACCTCTACCTCGCCCATTGGCCGGACGAGACCACGCCCTATGAAGAGACGCTTGGCGCTTTCGCGAAACTCAAGGAAGCCGGCAAGATCCGTGCGATCGGCTGCTCCAACCTCGACGCCAGGATGCTGCAGGATTCCTTTGACGCTGCGGAGAAAGCCGGCCTGCCGCGCTACGACGTGCTGCAGCCCCAGTACAATCTCTACGACCGCGGCAGTTTCGAAGGACCGCTTGCCGAGCTCTGCATCAGGGAAGAGATCGGCGTCATCAACTATTACGGCCTCGCTTCGGGCTTCCTGACGGGGAAATACCGCGACACGGCCGACACGGAAGGCAAGGCGCGCGGCGCACGGGCGCTGACCTATCTCAACGACAAAGGTCTTCGCATCCTTGCCGCCCTCGATGAAGTGGCCGTCGAGACCAACACGGAACCCGCCTCGATCGCGCTTGCCTGGCTCATCCAGCGGCCGGGCGTCACCGCGCCGATCGCCAGCGCCACCAGTGTCGAACAGCTGGAAGCGATCATCGCCGCCGGCAACCTGACGCTTTCCGATGATCAGATGAAAATGCTGAACGAGGCCGGCGCCTGATATTTTCCGCGGGCATGGCAACACGCCCGACATCCCGTTCGATCCTGAAGGAGGGTCCCATGAAAATGAGGAAGCTCGGAAGAGAATTGACCGTCTCCGCAATCGGTCTTGGCTGCATGGGCATGAGCCATGCTTATGGCGGCCAGGACGAGCAGGAGGCAATCAGGACGCTGCATCGCGCCGTCGAACTCGGCGTCAACTTCTTCGATACGGCGGAGGTCTACGGACCGTTCAGGAACGAAGAACTGGTCGGCAAGGGCCTGAAGTCGTTCCGCGACAAGGTGGTGATCGCCACCAAGTTCGGCTTCAAGATCGACGCGAATGCATCGGATTCCCGTGCCATGTCCGGGCTCGACAGCCGTCCGGAACATGTCCGCGAAGTCGCCGAGGCCTCGCTGAAACGACTTGGCATTGACGTGATCGATCTTCTTTACCAGCACCGGGTCGATCCCGCCGTGCCGATCGAAGACACGGTCGGCGCCATGGCGGAGCTCGTGAAGGAAGGCAAGGTGCGGGCGCTCGGGCTTTCCGAAGCGGGGGCAGAGGCCATCCGGCGGGCCCATGCGGTGCATCCGATCACGGCGCTCCAGAGCGAATATTCGCTCTGGACCCGCGATCCGGAAGGGGAAATCCTCGATACCTGCCGGGAGCTCAACATCGGCTTCGTGCCTTTCAGCCCGCTCGGCCGTGGTTTTTTGACCGGCAAGGTTCAGAAGCCGGAAGACTTCGGAGCCGACGACTTCCGCCGTACGCTGCCGCGTTTCAGCGCAGAAAACATGGCGGCCAACGCCTCCCTGGTGAAACTGCTGGAGGATATGGCAACGGAAAAAGGCGTCACCGCCGCGCAGCTCGCACTCGCCTGGGTGCTCCATCAGGGAGATTTCATCGTGCCGATCCCCGGCGCCAGAAAAATCCCGCATCTGGAACAGAATGTCGCCGCAACAGAGATCACGCTCTCGGCCGATGAGCTCAAGACCCTCGGCGACATGCTGGCTCCGGAAAAATTCTCCGGCGCACGCTATGGGCAACGGGCAGCAGCCTGGACGAACCGGTGAATTGAATTTTTGTCCTGCATGTCATGCGTTGGGTGCTGCGTGTGACATGCAGGACAAATCCATGGCCACCCGCAGCATCCGCGTCGATGATGATATCAAAGCCCGCTGGGCTAAACTCTCAGCCGATTTCGGCTTATCTGTCAGATCAAGATGGAAGGCGGCGAATACATTCTGATTATCCGAGTTGCTTACCGCGGCACGGCCTATGATGCTCGCAGTGTCACCAAGAACGACAAACGATCCGAATGGCAATTAACTTTTCAGCTCCGGAAACCCCTCGTAGAATTCGGAATGGTCGCCTTCATTGTTGGCCATGCCGATCTTCGTCAGCACGCCGCGGGGCTCGGCGAAACTCCGGATGCGACGGGCCGGCTTTTCGTGCCACTGGATGTTCATCGCCCAGAGCTTCGGGAAGACCATGATCGACGCATAAGGCAGATGATCGTGGATCCACCATGCCATCCTTTGCCAGTCCCCCTCCCGGCCGTAATTGTCGATCAGCCACGGCACGACGACGCAGGCGGTCGCACCCATGAAACCCTGCGCGTCGCGCCGATCCCAGATGTGGTCGGCCGCGGTGTTGGCATTTGACGAACAGTTCAGGTTGTTCCTGTTGCCGAATTCGTTGACCTTCGGTGAACGGTAGCCGGAGCGCAGATGCAGCCGGCCGAACGTCGCCTGCAGCGGTTCCAGCAATTCCTCGCAGAGATGCCGGCCCGCCTCGATCGCCAGGTCCGGATCCTCGGGAATGTTCGGGATGCCGTAGAAATTGGCGATCTCGGAAAACAGGAAATCACGGAAGAAGAAGTTCTTCGACAGCCGCACGCGGCCGAGTTCCTCCAGCCCTTTCATCGATCCCGGCGTGCGCATCATCCCCTCCAAACGAAAAGCCTGCCCCCTTGGAGGGACAGGCTATCTCTCAGAGGTGATTCACACCACCCGATTTAGGCCCGCAGCACGCCACCCGTCGTCTTCTCGACATTGGCGACGATCTTGGCGGTCAGCGCCTCGAAATCCTCGTCGGTGAGCGTCCGCTCGACCGGCTGGATCAGAACCTCGATCGCCACCGACTTCCTGCCCTCGCCGAGCGAGGCACCCTCGAAGACGTCGAAGACGTTGACGCCGGTGATCAGCTTGCGGTCGGCGGTCGATGCCGCCTTGACGATCGCGCCGGCCTCCACATCGCTTCCCACCACGAAGGCGAAGTCGCGTTTCACCGCCTGGAAGGGCGAAAGCTCCAGCGGCGGCTTGGTGCGGGTCGCCTTCTTCTTCGGTTCCGGCATGGCGTCGAGGAAGACCTCGAAGCCGCAAAGCGCGCCGGACACATCGAGCGCACCAAGCGTCTTCGGATGGAATTCGCCGAAATAGCCGAGCACGACCTTCGGCCCCATCTTGATCGTGCCGGAACGGCCCGGATGATACCAGGCGGGCGCACCGGCCTCGATCTGGACATTGCTCATCGGCAGGCCACAGGCCTCGACGACAGCCAGCGCGTCCGACTTGGCGTCGAAGACGTCGACCGTCTTGCCGCCCTTGGCATTGCTGGACCAGAGGCGGCCAGTCCCGTTGATCGAGGCCGTGCCACGACGGACGCCGCCCGCCACGCGACGCTGGCCTTCCGGCGTATCGGTCTCATAGGTGCCGGAGACCTCGAAGATCGCGACGTCGCCAAAACCCTTGTCGGCATTGCGCTGTGCGGCCGTCAGCAGGCCGGGCAGCAGCGAAGGCCGCATGTCGGACATGTCGGACGCGATCGGGTTTGCGAGTTTCAACTCACGCTGCCCACCGCCGAAAAGCTTCGCCTGGTCTTCGGAAATGAAGGACCATGTGACCGCTTCCAGCATGCCGCGGGATGCAAGCGCCCGTTTCGCGGTGCGGGTGCGCACCTGCAGCGTGGTCAGAATCCTACCGTTGACGCTGGCAAGCCTGTCGATCGCCTCCGGCTTGATCTGATCGACGCCATGGATGCGCATGACCTCTTCGACGAGATCCGCTTTGCCATCGACATCCGGCCGCCAGGACGGGACAGTGACAGATACACGTCCCCCCGAGCCCTCGACCGTGAAGCCGAGGCGGGTGAGGATCTGCCGGCTCTCCTCGGTCGAGACTTCGAGACCCGTCAGGCGCTTTACTTCCGAGAACGGGAAATCGACGATCTTCGACTGATGACCTTTGTAACCAACGACTTTCGCTTCTGCAGCTGTGCCGCCGCAAAGCTCAAGCACCAGCTCGGTCGTCCGGTCGAGGCCGGGCACCATGTATTCCGGATCGACGCCACGCTCGAAACGATAGCGCGCATCGGTGATGATGCCGAGCGCGCGGCCGGATTTGGCGATATTGATCGGGTCCCAGAGCGCCGACTCGATCAGCACATCGACCGTGTTCTCGTCGCAGCCGGAATGCTCGCCGCCCATGATGCCGCCGATCGATTCCACGCCGTTTTCGTCGGCGATGACGACATTGTTCGGGGTAAGCCGATACTCACGCTGGTCGAGCGCCAGAACTGTCTCGCCTTCCAGCGCGTGGCGGACCGTCAGGCCGCCCGTCACCTTGGCCGCGTCGAAAACGTGCATCGGCCGGCCCTGGTCGAACGTCATGTAGTTTGTGATGTCGACCAGCGCGTTGATCGGACGAAGGCCGATCGCCTTCAGCCTCTGCTGCATCCAGGCGGGGCTCGGGCCGTTCTTCACGCCGCGCACGAGGCGAAGCGCGAAGCCGGGGCAGAGCCCGTCGTCATCGAGGATGATCTTGAGGCCGACCGAAGTCTCGCCTTCCGTCTTGAAGGCAGGTTTGGCATGCGGCTTCAGCGTGCCGAGGCCCGCGGCGGCGAGATCGCGCGCGATGCCGTGGATCGACGTGCAGTCCGGGCGGTTCGGCGTCAGGTTGATCTCGATGACCGGATCATCGAGCCCCGCATAGGACGCGAAAGGCGTGCCCACCGGCGCATCCGCCGGCAGGTCGATGATGCCGTCGTGATTGTCCGACATGTCGAGTTCCTTCTCGGAACACATCATGCCGTGGCTCTCGACGCCGCGGATATTGCCGACGGCAAGCGTCACATCGATACCCGGGACGTAAGTGCCGGGTTTCGCAAACGCGCCAATCAGGCCGGTGCGGGCGTTCGGCGCCCCGCAGACGACCTGCACCGGCTTGCCGTCACCGGCATCGACCATCAGCACCTTGAGTCGGTCCGCCTGCGGATGTTTTTCGGCGGAAATGACCCTTGCGATGACGAAAGGCTTGTAAGCGGCCTTGTCGTCGACATCCTCGACCTCGAGGCCGATCGCCGTCAGGCGTTCGCAGATCTCTTCCAGGGTGGCATCGGTCTCAAGATGATCCTTGAGCCAGGAAAGCGTGAATTTCATTGGTCCAATCCTCCCTTATACGCTCAAACCGCCGAACAGCGTCGGCATGTCGAGCGGGCGGAAACCGTAGTGGTTCATCCAGCGGACATCGGCATTGAAGAAGTCGCGCAGGTCCGGCATGCCGTATTTCAGCATTGCGATGCGGTCGAGACCCATGCCCCAGGCAAAACCCTGGAACTCATCGGGGTCGAGCCCGCCGGCCTTCAGCACGTTCGGATGCACCATGCCGCAGCCGAGGATTTCCATCCAGTCGGTGCCCTCGCCGAACTTGACGATCGGACCGGAGCGGTCGCACTGGATGTCCACTTCGAAACTCGGCTCGGTGAACGGGAAGAAGGACGGGCGGAAGCGCATCGTCACCGACGGTACTTCGAAGAAGGCCTTGCAGAACTCTTCCAATATCCAGCGCATGTGGCCGACATGCGACTTGCGGTCGACGACGAGACCCTCGACCTGATGGAACATCGGCGAGTGGGTTGCATCCGAATCCTGGCGATAGGTCTTGCCCGGAATGACGATGCGGATCGGCGGCTTCTCAGCCTCCATCGTGCGGATCTGCACCGGCGATGTATGCGTGCGCAGAACCTTGCGCTCGCCCTTTTCATCGGCCGAGAAGAAGAAGGTGTCGTGCATCTCGCGAGCCGGGTGGCCTTCCGGAAAGTTCAACGCCGTGAAGTTGTAATAGTCCGTCTCGATATCCGGGCCTTCGGCGATCGAAAAGCCCATGTCGGCGAAGACGGCGGTGATCTCGTCGACGATCTGGCTGATCGGATGGATACGGCCGCGCTCGGCGGGCGAGGAGCGCACCGGAAGGGTAATATCCACCGTTTCCGCCTTCAGCCGCGCCTCGATCGCCGCATCCTTCAAGACCGTCTTTCGGGTCGTGATCGTGTCGGTGATCTCGTTCTTCAGCGCGTTGATCGCGGCACCGCGGCTCTGGCGCTCCTCCGGCGACATGGCGCCCAGTGTCTTCAGGAGTTCGGAGACCGAACCCTTCTTGCCAAGCGCTGCGACGCGCACCGCCTCGATCGCGGCTTCGTCGCCGGCACCGGCGATTTCCGCCAGAAGCGAAGTTTTCAGGTTTTCCAGATCGGACATGGTTTCTTCCGTGTGATGGTCGGAGAGATCTATTCGGACGTCATAACGGGCAGTTTACGGGCATTTCAGTCGTTGCAGCGTCCTTTGCACGTCGCGGCCGATATGCGGCGCTGCAATGAAAAACCCGCGCCAGCCCAAACCAGCGCGGGTTTCCCAAAATCAGTGAAGCTAATGAAGCCTGGGAAGCGCTGGTTAACGAACCGCGCTTTCAAACTCGTTGGCCGTACCGGCTTCCTTGAGATATTCGAGAGCCTTCTTGGAGGCTTCGACGAGCGCGCCGAAGGCGGCCGGCTCATGGATCGCCATGTCGGACAGAACCTTGCGGTCGACTTCGATGCCAGCCTTGTTGAGGCCGTCGATGAAACGGCCGTAGGTCAGGCCGAACTCACGGACAGCAGCGTTGATGCGCTGAATCCAGAGAGCGCGGAAATTCCGCTTCTTCACGCGACGATCGCGTGTCGCCATCTGCCGGGAGCGATCGACGGCAGCCTTGGCTGCGCGGATCGTGTTCTTGCGGCGGCCGTAGAAACCCTTGGCTGCCTTCAAAGTCTTGGTGTGCTTGGCGCGGGAAGTTACGCCCCGTTTTACGCGTGCCATGTCATGATCTCCTTAATGATCCAAAGCGACGAGGGTCTCAGAGACCGTTCGGCAGGTAGCTCTTGATAACCTTCTTGCCATCGGGTTCGGCAAGGATCATCGTTCCGCGCGCATCGCGGATGAACTTGTTGGACCGCTTGATCATGCCGTGGCGCTTGCCAGCGGCGGCTGCGACGACTTTGCCGGTTGCGGTGATCTTGAACCGCTTCTTGGCAGCCGATTTCGTCTTCATCTTGGGCATTTTGCTACTCCGTTTTGTATCGAACCGACGGACGAGGCCGGTTTCAAGCATTTGGAACGGCCACGGCATGCCCTGCCGGACCGTTCGGACGCGCGCTTATAACCGCAGTCGGTCAAAAGCGCAATGGGAAAGAAAGCGTGTCGGGAAACCGGCGGGAATGCCGGCGAAACCGCGGAATGCAGGAAGGTGCGGCGCTTATTTCGGCGCCAGCACCATCATCATCTGGCGGCCTTCGAGCTTCGGCTCGGCTTCGACCTTGGCGATCTCCTGGGTGTCGTCCTTCACCTGGAGCAGGAGCTTCATCCCGAGTTCCTGGTGGGCCATTTCACGGCCACGGAACTTCAAGGTCACCTTCACCTTGTCGCCCTCCTCGAAGAAGCGATTGATCGCCTTCATCTTCACCTCATAATCATGGGTGTCGATGTTGGGGCGCATCTTGATCTCTTTGACTTCGACGATCTTCTGCTTCTTGCGGGCTTCGGCCGCCTTCTTCTGGTTCGCATATTTCAGCTTGCCGAGGTCGAGAATCTTGCACACCGGCGGATCGTTGTTCGGCGAGATCTCGACAAGATCAAGACCGGCTTCCTCTGCCATCCTGAGGGCTTGGTCGGTGGGAACCACACCGAGGTTCTGGCCTTCGGCATCGATAAGCTGGACCTTGGGAATGCGAATTTCCCTGTTGGCGCGCGGCCCCTCCTTGACGGGGGCATCGGCTTTGAATGGTCTGCGAATGGTCGTATTCTCCTGATTGTTTCGAAACGCAAGCAACGACTTTCACCTGACCCCGCCTGCGGCCGGGGGCAATGTCGTGATCGCTCGCGCGAAGTCAATAGCACGTTGTCATGAAAAAATCACCTGCTGTCGCATGCTGCGAATTTGTTTTATATGCGCGGCAAAACGTGCAAGGAACCCGCCATGACAGAGGCCGCAGCCCACATCACCGAAAAGAGGATCACCGTAGGCGAAGGGCCGGCCGGCCGCGAGATTGCGATCCTCCACCGGGCTGCGCAGAAGAAGACCGGCCTCGCTTTCGTCTGGCTCGGCGGCTACCGGTCCGACATGTCCGGCACCAAGGCAGTGGAGCTCGACGCCTTGGCGGGTGAACTCGGGATTGCGGCCATCCGGTTCGACTATTCCGGCCACGGCATTTCCGGTGGAGCTTTCCGGGACGGCACCATTTCCCGCTGGCTCGAAGAGGCGCTGGCCGTCCTCGATGACATCAAGCCGAAGCGCGTCATCCTTGTCGGCTCCTCCATGGGCGGCTGGATCGCGCTGCGGCTGGTACAGGAACTGAAGAAACGGAAAAAGGCGCCGCAGATCGACGGCATCGTGCTGATCGCGCCGGCGCCGGACTTCACCGCGGAGCTTATCGAGCCGAACCTGACGGATGCGGAGCGTCGGTCGCTTGCCGAACGCGGCTATTTCGAAGAACCTTCGGAATACAGTTCCGAGCCCAACATCTATACCCGCGACCTGATCGAGGACGGCCGCAGGAACCGCGTGCTGACCGGGATTATCGAAACCGGCTGTCCGGTCACCATCCTGCAGGGCATGAAGGATCGCGACGTGCCTTACCAGCACGCCCTGAAGCTCGTCGAATTCCTGCCGGCCGACGACGTCGTGCTGACCCTGGTCCGCGATGGCGACCACCGGCTTTCAAGGCCGCAGGACATCGAAAAATTGAGGGCTGCGGCCTCAGCCCTAATTATGCATGATTAAATTTTGGCCTGAGACAAAAAAACAGCAGCCTTAACCATAATATCACGAGCCAAACATTAACAAATCTTCACCGATTGACTCTTGCGCCCGTCCAATCTTAACTTTTCGTTAGGAATTTAAGGGACGGGTCCATGATGAGAGCCTTGCAGGCACGGCTTGCCGTGATCCTAGTCAGCGTACTTGTACCAGTGAGCGCAGCAGTGCCGGCTCCAAGGTCGTTGAATTCCATGGTTACAGGCGCAGTCACGTCCCAGCCGATCGGTCATTACGAATTCTGCCAGAAATATCAGTCTGAATGTTCGATCAGGGGCCGTTCGGCTCCGGCTCCCAAGATCAGCGCCAAGGGCTGGGCTCTGGTTCGCCAGGTCAACCGATCCGTCAACGGCCGCTTCTTCGCCAAGACCGACAAGGAAATCTACGGTCGGGAAGAAGTTTGGGCCTATCCCACCAATTTCGCCGACTGCGAGGATTACGCGCTCGAGAAGCGTAAGGAATTGGCAGCTCGGGGCTTTGCCCTTTCCGATCTTCTCATGACTGTCGTCCGCAAACCCGACGGCGAGGGACATGCAGTCCTGACGCTTCGCACCTCCGACGGCGACTTCATTCTCGACAACCTCGATAATGAGGTGAAGCCTTGGCATCAGACGCCTTACACGTTCCTGAAGCGCCAGGCATCCTTCAACACAGGCCGCTGGGTAACGATCGAAAACGGCCGCGACGTTCTTGTCGGCGCGTTGCGCTGATCAACGGGTCAGCACGGGGGACCCAGGCCGCCTGCGATCATCTGATCGCAGGCGGTTTTGTTTAACGACCTGAAAGAGAAAAGTTTGCCGCAGCGGCGATCTGCCCTTCGCTTTGGGCCCAGGGCGTTCGGTGCTCAAAACGCCCTACCGGAGCATTTTGCCGGCTGCGCCTTCGGGATCGACTATGCCGCACCGACGACCGGCCCTTCGCTCCAGGCTCAGGGCGTTCGTCACTGCAATCGATTCACTGGATCGATTGCTCGGGCTTCGCCCGACCGTTCCTCACCCATTGCCGATCAATATACCGGCCGCCAGCACCAGCGAACCGCCAAAGACCACCTGGAAGACGGCGCGCAGGAATGGCGTTTCCATGTAGCGGTTCTGGATGAAGGCAATCGCCCAGAGCTCGAAGAAAACGACAATCGCGGCCACGGTGGTGGCTGTCCAGAAATGCGGAATGAGATAGGGCAAGGCATGGCCGAGGCCGCCGATCGCCGTCATGATGCCGGAAGCAAGCCCGCGTTTGACCGGCGAACCGCGGCCGGAAATCTTCCCGTCGTCATGGGCCGCTTCCGTAAAGCCCATCGAGATGCCTGCCCCGACCGAAGCGGAGAGTCCGATCAGGAAGGTCGACCACGTATCTCCCGTGGCGAAGGCCGCCGCGAAGATCGGAGCAAGCGTCGAGACCGAGCCGTCCATCAGGCCCGCCAGACCCGGCTGGACATAGGTAAGGATGAACTGGCGCCGCGCGGTTTGATCCTCTTCCGACTTCACGTCTTCCGGCACATGCTTCTCGCTCAGCAGGCGGGCGATATCCTCATGCCCCTCCTCTGCAAGCGCGAGATCGCCCAGCAGTTTGCGGGTCGAGGCGTCGGAAACGCGCTTGGTCGCCTCCCTGTAGAATCGCGCGGCCTGCTGCTCCATGGCCTCGGTCTCGGCCCGCACTGTCTCAAGCGGCAGGTTCTTCCTGAGCCAGTCGGGCTTGCGCTCGTAGAAGCCGCGCACATGCTCCCGGCGGATCAGCGGGATGCGTTCGCCGAAGCGGGAGCGGAACATCTCGATCAGCATGTTCCTATGGGTCTGCTCGACCTCCGCCATATCCTCGAAGACCTTCGCGGAGGATGGATACTGCTCCCGCAAACTGTCGGCATAAGCCAGGTAGATGCGGGAGTCTTCCTCTTCCGAGGTGATGGCGAGAGCGAGAATTTCCTCCTCGCTCAGAGAATCAAACGATCGCTTGGATGCGGGCAAAAGACGGCCTAACATGAAAACCTCTTATTAGAATAATTCTAAACTAAGCCGTAAACGGGAAACTTCAAGAGACTTTTTTGCCGCGCGGGAATTTGGCGCCCGTCTTAATTTGGAAAAGCAATTTTTGAAAAGGATTGCCGCGCCGCGGCGTAATCTTCCGGATTTTTTGCTTGCCGTTCCCGAAACGAAAGGATTAAGAGCGGCCCGCACGGGCGAAAATCCGGCACCTCCCAAAGTCAAGAAGGCCTTATTCCCATGAACCGCAGACATTTCTTCCGGCAGGCAGCGACCGCCGGCGTGGGCGCCGCTGCCGCGACCGCGCTTACCGCTCCCCTGGCCGCACCGGCCATCGCCCAGGAAAATCCGAAGCTCTCCTGGAGGATGACCTCCTCCTTCACCAAGAACACCGATATCCTTTTCACCGCCTCGACCGAGATTGCGGAAAGCGTGAAGGAAGCCTCCGACGGCAACTTCACCATCGAAACCTATGCTGCGGGTGAGATCGTCCCCGGTCTTCAGGCGGCCGACGCGGTTGCGGCCGGAACCGTCGAGATGGCGCATAGCTGCTGCTACTATTACATCGGCAAGGACCCGACTTTCGCGCTCGGCACGGCCGTGCCCTTCGGTCTCAACGCGCGGCAGACCAATGCCTGGTTCTCCGTCGGCGGCGGCAACGAGCTGATCAACGACTTCCTCGCCGGCTACAATCTCTATGCATTGCCGGCCGGCAATACCGGCGCGCAGATGGGCGGCTGGTTCCGCAAGGAGATCAACACGATCGATGACCTGAAGGGCCTCAAGATGCGTATCGCCGGGCTTGCCGGCCAGGTCATGCAGAAGGTCGGCGTCACGCCGCAGCAGATCGCCGGCGGCGACGTCTACGCCGCTCTCGAAAAGGGCACGATCGACGCCACCGAATTCGTCGGCCCTTATGACGACCGGAAACTCGGCTTCGTGAAGGTCGCGAAATATTACTATTATCCGGCCTGGTGGGAAGGCGGCCCGGCCGTGCATGCCTTCTTCAACCTGGAAAAGTTCAAGGCGCTGCCGAAGAGCTACCAGCGCATGCTGAAGGATGCCTGCGCCAATGCCAATACCAACATGCTCGCCCGCTACGACGCGCATAACGCCAAGGCGCTCAAGCAGCTCGTTGCAGAAGGCGCGGTTCTGAAGCCCTTCAGCCAGGAAATCCTCGACGCGAGCTATCAGGCGGCGCAGGAAGTCTATGCGGAAATCACCGCAAAGAACCCGACTTTCAAGAAGATCTACGACAGCCAGCAGGAGTTCAAGAAGGACGGCTACCTGTGGAACCAGATCGCCGAATATACCTACGACACCTACATGATGGTCCAGCAGCGCAAGGGCACGCTCTGATCATCGCGTTCATGTGAAAGAGCGAAATCCCGGAGCGATCCTCCGGGATTTTGCTTGCCGTTCCCGAAATGAAAGGATTATGAGCGGTATCATACCCTTTCAGCGCGTATCTTTCCGAAGTCGAGGAGACCTTCCATGAACCGCAGACATTTCTTGCGACAGGCCGCGACAACAGGCGCCGGGGCCGCCGCCGCGACGGCGCTTGCCGCCCCTCTGGCCGCACCGGCCATCGCCCAGGAAAACCCGAGCATCACCTGGCGGCTGACCTCCTCCTTCCCGAAGAGCCTCGACATCATCTTCGGCGCCGCCAACGAGATCGCCGAAAGCGTCAAGAACGCCACGGACGGCAAATTCACGATCCAGATCTTCGCCGCCGGCGAGATCGTGCCCGGCCTTCAGGCAGCGGACGCCGTCGCCAATGGCACGGTCGAAATGGCGCATACCTGTTCCTACTACTATATCGGACAGGACCCGGCCTTCGCGCTCGGCACCGCCATTCCTTTCGGCCTCAACGCCCGCATGACGAACGCCTGGTTCACGGCGGGCGGCGGCAACGAGCTGATCAACGAATTCCTGGCACCGCGCAATCTCTATGCCCTGCCGGCCGGCAACAGCGGCACGCAGATGGGCGGCTGGTTCCGCAAGGAGATCAACACGATCGATGATCTGAAGGGCATGAAGATGCGCATCGCCGGGCTCGCCGGCCAGGTCATGCAGAAGGTCGGCGTCACGCCCCAGCAGATCGCTGCGGGCGACGTCTATACGGCGCTTGAAAAGGGCACGATCGACGCTACCGAATTCGTCGGCCCCTATGACGATCAGAAGCTCGGCTTCGCGAAGGTTGCGAAGTATTATTACTATCCGGCCTGGTGGGAAGGCGGCCCTGCCATGCATGCCTTCTTCAACCTGGAAAAGTTCAACGCCCTGCCGAAAAGCTACCAGCAAATCCTGGCGAATGCCTGCGCGTCGGCCAACATGAGCATGCTCGCCAATTACGACGCGCATAACGCCAGGGCGCTCAAGCAGCTCGTCGCCGAAGGTGCGATCCTGAAGCCGTTCAGCCGCGAAATCATGGATGTCTGCTTCAAGGCAGCAATGGAAACCTATGCAGAGCTCTCGGCCAGGAGCCCGGCGTTCAAGAAGCTCTACGACAGCCAGCAGGCTTTCAAGAAGGACGCCTATCTCTGGGCCCAGGTCGCGGAATATTCCTACGACACCTTCATGATGACGCAGCAGCGCAACGGCACGCTCTGACCGCCATCCCTTCGCGCGGGAAGCCCGGAGAATTCCGGGCTTTCTGACCCGACGCCGATCCGTCCGGCCATCTTCGAAAGCCTCTTCGTCTCTGCGGACGAGAGAATTTGTCTTTCAATAATACGTTTCAAAATCAAACCCTTGGGTGAGAAATTCCCGCTTTCGCCCCGGTGCTGAGGAAATTAAATCGACCATTGAGCATTGATTATCCGGGGATAAGGCATATATTGCCGACATCGAAAATTGCTTGCGACCTTTGTCAACGAGCTTTGCGCTCTGTCAGATTTCCTCTCAAATATCGATCAAAGCGGACGAAATACTGTCCGATAACTCTAGCGATTGAAAGGAAATCGTTATGAACACTGGCACCGTAAAGTGGTTCAACAGCACCAAGGGTTTTGGCTTCATTCAGCCTGATGACGGCGCGACGGACGTTTTTGTCCATGTTTCCGCTGTCGAACGCGCTGGCATGTCCTCGCTGGCAGAAGGTCAGAAGATCTCTTACGAGATCGTTCGCGACCGCAAGTCCGGCAAGAGCTCGGCCGACAATCTGCGGGCTGCATAAGGATGTCATTCGCCTCGGCTGACCACGGATGTACTGGCAGCTAGCGCTTGAATGACGGGAAGAGGTCGGGGTAACGCCCGGCCTTTTTGTTTTTGTCCGGCTTCCCGGCCGGGCTCAAGGAGAAAAAGATGAGCCCGAACATCTATGCCGTCAACGATCTCGTCGTCTTGAAGGCGGGATTGACGCGGACGGCCACGGGCGACCGCACATGTCGGATCGTTGGACTTTTACCGGCGGCTGATCGCGGGGAGCATCAATATCGCGTGCGCTTCGACAACGAGAACTTCGAACGGCGTATCGTTGCGAGTGATATCGACACATCGGCGACCGCAACGTCAGCTACAAAAGGCGAGACCGCGCCGACAGGATCCGGCGAGCCGTGGCTCAAGCCATCGCGCATCCGCATCGGAAAGTAAGTTTCAACCCCTTGATTGAAGACGGGTTTACCCGCAATGGAAAGGATATAGTTTGCAGGTTCTTGTTAGAGACAACAACGTCGATCAGGCACTTCGGGTGCTCAAGAAGAAGATGCAGCGCGAAGGCGTCTTCCGCGAAATGAAGGCGCGCAGCGCTTACGAGAAACCTTCCGAAAAGCGTGCCCGTGAAAAGGCCGAGGCCATCCGGCGTTACCGCAAGCTCGCCCGCAAGAAGGCTCAGCGCGAAGGTCTGCTGCCGGCGCCAAAGAAGGTCGTGCGTACGCGTTGATATCTGTCGGACCGCCCGGACTTTCTCCACAGGCCCAGACTTTCTCAACAGGAAGGAGGATCTCATGACCGCAACCAAAGACGAATTCTTCAATCCCACCAAGCTCTCCGCGCGTGACAAGGCCGCAGCCACCGATCATACGGCCCGCGCCATCATTGCCGCGGAAACATCGCAACGGGAAAAGAAAACCGAAAAGCTCAAGCAGCTTCGACTTCAGCGCGAAGCCGACCAACCGCCGCAAGCGCCCCCGAAGAGCCGTAAGAGACCGGCTGGTCATTGAGATCCAAAAAAGCCCGGGACTCCCGGGCTTTTCCACTTTCGTGATATGGCTGCGCACCGCCTCATGCCGGCCGGAGCTTCTCCTCTTGCCGGCCCGGCAGTGGCGGGAAGGCGAGTGCGATCAGGACCGCGCCGAGACCGACCAGCGCCGAACCGAAGAACAGCCAGTTGTAATTGTTGAACTGGTCGAAGGCCCAGCCGCCGGCCAGCGGACCGAAGGCCATGCCGATACTTGACAGCATGGTTGCGCCGCCAAGAACGGTACCCAGGATCCGAGGCGCGAAATATTCGCCCGCCAGAACCGCATAGAGCGGCATGACGCCGCCATAGGTTCCGCCGAAGATCACCGCGAGCATGTAGAATTGGGTGAGGTCGGCGGCCATCGTATAGGCGGCGATCCCCGCAGCCTGGATCATCAGCCCGCCGATCAGCACCGGCTTGACGCCGAATTTATCCGCCAGCACCCCGAACAGCACACGCCCACCAAGACCTGCCGCCCCCTCGACACTGTAGATCGTCACCGCCGCCATCGGCGCGACGCCGCAGAACATGGCATAGCTCACCATGTGGAAGATCGGGCCGGAATGGGCCGCGCAGCAGGCGAAGAAAGTGAAGGCCAGCACCAGGAACTGCGGCGAACGCAGAATTTTTGCAAGCGGGATGCCTGATCCTTCCGCTCCGGTTTCCGGATGTGCGCCGGGCGCGGCCGCGACCGCCGGCGGATTGCGCACCAGCAGTGCCGCCGGCAGAAGCAGCACCCATGCCCCGACGCCGATCAGGAACATGGCCATCCGCCAGTCGTCATAATAGGTGATCAGCCAGCGGGCGAAGGGCGAAATCGTCATTGGCGCGACACCCATCCCGGCGGATACGAGCGAGACGGCAAGGCTGCGATGCTTGTCGAACCAGGACATGGTGAGCGCGATCATCGGCGCGAAGAAGGCGCTCGCGGACAGGCCCACGAGGCAGCCGTAGATGACCTGGAAAAGGAAAAGATTCTGCACCTGGCTTGTCAGCACAAGCGCCAGCCCGAGCAAGGCCGCGCCGATCAGCACGACGATACGCGCGCCGTAGCGGTCGCTTGCCGTACCCCAAAGAAAGCCGCCAAGCCCCATCACGATGAAATTCAGTGTCATCGCACTGGAAATGCCGGCATGCGACCATCCGGTATCGGTCGCGATCGGCTGCAGAAAGATGGCGAGCGAAAACATCGTGCCGACGGCGACGCAGCCCATAAGCGCCCCCGCAGCGACAATCACCCAGCGATAATTGGTCATCATGCCCTACTCCCATTTGCCATAGGTTCCGAGATCCGGATGCGCGGCGCACCCTCCGCAGCGCCATCCCGAACCAAGGACGCACGGCATCGCCCTTTCCCGACAGGCTTCTCGATTTTTTTCGAAACCGGATTTGCCGACGATACAACAAAAGCCCCGCACGCGGCGGGGCTTCTGAAACTTCTTCTTTGCCGTGGCATCAGGCGCCCGTATTCGGGCGGGCCTTGCCGACATTGTGATTGGTCGAAGCGGTCTTGCCGTCCGGCTGTTGGCCATAATAGGTGCCGCCGAGATGACCGCCGCCGCTGGTGTTCTCCACCTGCTGCTCGGCGCGTTTCACGGCTTCCTTCACGTCGCTCTTGCTCATGTCTGTCCTCCAGCTTTTTACGTTGGTGACAAAGGCTGAACCCTTCCGTGGCGGATATGTTCCGCTTTTCACCCGGCGCGATCCTCTTGACGAAACTCAATTCGACATCTATTTGGGAACGACCATTTCCAAATTAAGCCGACATATCATGGATAATCCCATTTCCGACGTCGCCGTACGCTTACCCGGCCGCCCGCGCGAATTCGAGATCGACGAAGCCCTGGACAAGGCAATCATCGTCTTTTCGGAGCGCGGCTATCATGCGGCTTCGATTTCCGAACTCAAGAAAGCCATGGGCCTTGCCGCCGGCAGTCTCTACAAGGCGTTCAAGGACAAGAAGGCGATCTTCCTGGCTGCCTTCCACCGCTACAAACAGGTGCGCAATGCGCTTCTGGATGAGGAACTTGCCAACGGTGAAAGCGGCCGCGACAGGGTTTTCCGCCTGCTGCGCTTTTATGCCGAAGCCTCGCATGGCGAGGCGGGCCGTCAGGGTTGCCTGGTGGTTGGTACAGCAATCGAGCTTGCAGTCTACGATGCGGAGGCGGCCGAGCGGGTCGACCGGTCGATGCAACGCAGCGAAGCTCTTCTCAATGCCCTGATCCGCGAAGGGCATGCGGATGGCTCGATCCCGCAGACGGTCGATCCGGATACGACGGCACGCCTCCTGCTTTCCGTCACCCAGGGCCTGCGCGTACTCGGCAAGACCGGCCCCGATCGCGATCGCGCTTTTTCCGTGGTCGAGGCGGCCATGAAACTTCTCGATTGATTTTCTAACCCGATCCTTTCTCCCAAGGAGCTTTTCGTGACAAGCAATTCCGCCGCCATGGCCGCACCGGCCAGTTCACACGCGATGTCCGCCGGCATGACCTTCGTCATGGCTGCGGCCTGCGGCCTGATCGCCGCCAATCTTTATTACGGCCAGCCGCTCGCCGGTCCGATCGCGGCCTCGATCGGGCTTCCTGCGCATGCGACGGGCCTTATCGTGACGCTCACCCAGATCGGCTATGGTCTCGGCCTGCTGCTGATCGTGCCGCTCGGCGACCTTCTCGAAAACCGCCGGCTGATCGTGACGATGGTCGGCGCCGCGGCGATCGCGCTTCTCGCGGCAGGGTTCTCCACCGCAGTCCTCCCCTTCCTCGCCGCCTCGCTGGCGATCGGGCTTGCCTCCACCGCGGTGCAGATGATCGTGCCCTTTGCGGCCAATCTGGCGCCGGACGCCCATCGCGGCCGAGTCGTCGGAAACGTCATGAGCGGGCTGATGGTCGGCATCATGATAGCCCGGCCGGTTTCGAGCTTCATCGCCCGGTTTTCCTCCTGGCACCTCGTCTTCTTCCTGTCGGCCGCCGTCATGATCGTTCTGGGCTTCATACTCGCGACGCGCCTGCCGATGCGCATGCCGCAGACGAAGCTTTCCTATCTCAGCCTGCTTGCATCGATGGGGCGCCTCTATGCGACCCAGCCGGTCCTGCGCCGCCGCGCCTTCTATCAGGCCTGTCAGTTCGCCGCCTTCAGCCTGTTCTGGACGGTGACGCCGCTGGTTCTGGCCGGTCCCGCCTTCCAGCTCACCCAGGCCGGCATCGCCCTCTTCGCGCTTGCCGGTGTCGCCGGCGCCATCGCCTCGCCGATCGCGGGGCGCCTGGCAGACCGCGACCTCGGAAAGCCTGCCACGCTCTTCGGCATCCTCGCCGTGGCAGCAGCCTTCGCGATGACCCATATCGCTCCGGAAGGCTCCATCATCGCGCTGGCGCTCCTGACACTCGCGGCGATCCTGCTCGACTTCGGCGTCACCATGACGCTCGTCATCGGCCAGCGGGCGATCTACGGGCTTGGGGCCGATCTCCGCAGCCGCCTGAACGGCCTCTTCATGGCAACCTTCTTCTGCGGCGGCGCGATCGGTTCAGCGGTTGGCGCCTGGGCCTTCGCCGAAGGCGGCTGGATGCTCGCCTCCATGATCGGCCTTGCGCTTCCCGTCATCGCCTCGCTCTATTTCCTGACGGAAAGGCGGCCTCAGCCGGTGCCGGCGGAATAGGGGCCGGCACGCAGGAATAACGAGCCTGATCACGTTCGAGGACGTCCTCGAACGTGATCGAGGTCGAGAAAACCTCGCGTCCCATCGAAGGTCAGTCATCGCTTTTCCAACCACAAGAGGTTCCCATGCGACTGACCAGACTTCTTCTTGCCTTTTGCCTTTGCACCAGCGCCACGCCGCTTCTTGCCGCCGATCCTGTCGGCGTCCGCAAGATCAGCGTCGTCTCGCAGGACAATCCCCGCCCGCTAGCCGTGACGGTCTGGTATCCGACCGCGGCCGCGGGTGCGCAGAGTGCAACCGCTCAGGACCGCATTTTCGAGATTCCATCCGCTTCCAAAGATGCGGAAATCCGCGAGGGCCGCTTCCCGCTCGTCCTCCTTTCCCATGGTTCCGGCTCAAGGGTCGAAGGCATGGGCTGGATAGCAGCCGAGCTCGCCGAAGCAGGTTTCATCGTCGCCGGTCCCAACCATCCCGGCACCACGAGCGGCGATTCCACCCCGGCGGCGACGCCCAAAATCTGGGAGCGCACAGGGGATATTTCCGCCGTCATCACCGCGCTCTCTACCGATCCGCAATGGAAAGCCTCGATCGACCCGGCTCGCATCGGCGTGCTCGGCTTCTCGCTCGGCGGCACCACGGTGCTGGAACTTGCCGGGGCACGCGCCGATCTTTCCGGCTATATCCGCTACTGCGCGGAGCATCCGGATATGATGGACTGCCGATGGTTTGCCGGTGGCCGCGGCTATGCCGGCGGAGAGCAGGTCGCCGTCGAGCCCTTGGATCTCAGGATCATCGACAAGACCCGCTTCGAACAGTCAAACCGCGACGACCGCATCGCCTCCGTGGTCGCGGTCGATCCCGGTCTCGCGACGGTCTTCACGCCGGAGAGCCTGAAGACCATCGACATACCGCTCACCGTCATCAACCTCGGCAGCATCGGCAAAATTCCGGTCGCGGTGCTTGCGGACAAGCTGGCGAAAGAAGTCCCGAATGCCTCCTATGCACAGGTGGACAATTCCGACCATTTCAGCTTCCTGCCCGTCTGCAAAAAGGGTGCCGCGGAGTTCCTGAAATCGGTCGGAGAGCTGGATCCGATCTGCGATGATGCCGGACGACCGCGCATCGACATCCACGAGGAACTTGCCGGCCTCATCACGCACGCCTTCGAACGCACCCTCAAAGCCAGCCACTAATTTGCCGAATGCATCATAGGGGCCGGCCATCGGCCCCTATTTCGCCGGCGCCGGAATGCCGGAGAGGATCGTGCCGTCGCTCGCACGGCTCGTCAGGTGTTTGAACTCCCCGTTCGTGAATTCGAAGAAATGCGCGCCCTTGGGGCTTTCCTCGTTCAGCACGCCGGAGAGGACAACCAACCGGCTGTCCTTCCTGAAATAGAAGGGCTCGCCCTCGCCCCAGCAGCAGACGGAATAGGGAAGCCAGGCGACAGCGCCCGTGCGCGCATCGATGACTGCTCCGCCCAGACATTCCGCGCCGCAGCCCCATGTGGTGAGGATATGGTGACCGGCGAAATTGACCGGGCGTTTCGCGCCCTCCCGAAGCCGTGTCGCGAATTCCCGGTCGTCCTGCGTCGCAAGCCTCAGCGGCGCGCTCGTCCCCGCATAGACTTTTTCGGCAAACTGCGTGAATTTCGGCACGTCCTGAGCGCCGGCGTGGGCGGCAAGGCCGAGCCAGGCGAAGGCAATTCCTCCAAGCCAATGAAAACTGCGCGTCATGTTGCCGATACCTCTTGGCCATAGATAGCCGCATGTTTCGTGCTACAGCAATTCCCTATCAGTTCCCAGAACCGGATCGTTTGCGCAATGAAAGTCTTGATGGTCGATGTCGACGGCGTGCTTGTGAACGGCAGACCGGCCGACGGCCTTCCGTTTGCGACCGATCTCGAGCGCGACCTTGGACTTCCGCTCGCGCCCCTCCAGCGGGAATTCTTCAAACCCTACTGGCCGGACATCGTCACCGGCCGCGAGCCGATCGAGCCGCGCCTGACAGCCGTGCTGGCGAATATCGCGCCGCATATCGAAACGGAAACCCTGCTTGGCTACTGGTTCGCGAACGATTCCAGGCTGGACAAACGCCTGCTGGAAGATCTCGCCGAACTTCGAAAGGGCGGAGTGGCGCTCTACCTCGCCACCAACCAGGAACACCGCCGCGCGGCATGGCTGATGAGCGAACTCGGTCTTGCCACGCATTTCGACGACATCTTCTACTCTGCCAAGCTCGGCCACAGGAAGCCGGACCAGAATTTCTTCCGGCTTGCAACCGCTAAGGCAGGCGTTGAGCCTCACGAGATCATGTTCATCGATGATGCGGCAGAGAATATCGAAGGCGCCCGCCAGTTCGGCTGGAATGCCGTGCACTGGACGCCCGGCATGACGCTTGAAAACGCACTCAGCGTGCTTCACCCCACCCGCTTATAAAACAGCGTCGTGCCGCAGAAGCCGCCCTCGGGCCACATAGCATAATCGGGGATGACGCCGACTTGGCTCCAGCCGAAGCGCGGATAGATTTTTTCCGCATCGCTGCCGGTCGCCGTATCGAGCACCAGAAGCGTGCGGCCCCGGCGGGCAGCTTCCGCTTCCACGACTTCCATCAGCCTGCGCGACAGGCCAAGCCCGCGCGCCGAGCGATGCACCAGAAGCTTCATCAGATCGCCGCGATGCGGCTGGTTGGGTTTCGACGCCAGCCCCACCTGCACCGTTCCGACGATTTTCCCGTCAACTTCAGCCACAGCAAGGATGATGCCGCCCTTTTCGACCGCATCGGCGATCTCGTTCCAGTAACCGACGGCGTCCTCCGGCTCGTAGGGAAGCATGAAGCCCACCGACGCGCCGCCGTTGACGCAGTCGGAAAGGACCTCGCAGAGATCAGCGATGGCGGCACGGGCTTCTTCGGCGGTGACGATACGGATGGTGGCGGGCATCTTGGCTCTTTCGGTTGGGAGGTTACCGGCCGCGGTCGAGGATCACCGCGTAGCGGGCCGGCTTGTCGGACGGGTTATGAAAGTCGAAGGCGTCGCCGAGGTCCATGTAGAGGCAGTCGCCCGGATTAAGCGTATGAACGGTCTCGCCGATGATCATTTCCAGCACGCCCTCGAACAGCCAGACGTGCTGGGTCATCACCCGGCTTTCCTCGCGCGGCGGAAAACTGACGCGTGCATGGGCTGGAAAGTCCACCTCGACGATATCCACCCGGCCCGGTGTTCCTTGCGGCGAGACGGAACGGCGCAGATAGCCCGTATGCGGGTCGCGCCAGAGCTTCTGGTCGTCGTAGCGGCTGAGCGGCGAGGTCGCCGGTTCGTCATCGGCGAAGAAGGCCGACAGCGTGAGGCCCAATGCCTCCGAGAGCCTGGCGAGCAATGCCGCCGTGGGACTTGCCTCACCGCGCTCGATGCGGGAGATCATCGCCCGGCTCACTCCCGAGCGTTGTGCAAGTTCGTCCAGCGTCAAACCAGCCTTGGCCCTGAGGCTCCTCAGGCGTTCGCTGATCGCCGTATCTATGTCGTCGATCGTCTCTTCCATGATCGGAGAATTGCATTCTCTTATAGTGGAATCAAGCGGTATCATGGTAGATGCGCGAAATTTGTGAAGGAATGGCGTTTCCGCGATAGCTCTCGCCATCGTCAATCGGCTATGGAGCAGCACAGGGTCATTGAGTCGGCTGCACCGCAACCGGTGCCCTGCTCCGCCGGAGAAACGAGATGCACGGCCAGACGTTGATGGTCGCTTCGCCCTTTTCGATTGCCAGCATCGTCGTCTCCATGACGATCGCGGCGGTCGGCAGTGGCGTGATGTTTGCCTACGTCCCCTTCATGCTGACCCATTCGGCCACGCCCTGGGCGGCGGGGGCGGCGGTCACCGCAGTCGCCTTCGGCGGGCTTGTCGGCTGCGTCGTCGGCGGTCCGCTCATCAAGCGTGTCGGCCATGCGCGCCTCTTCGCCTGCTCGATGGCCATGGTGGTCATCGCCGCGGTGCTGATCGCCGCGGATCTCCCCGCCTATGTCTGGATCCTTGCCCGCGGCCTTTACGGCGCGGCCGCCAACGTCAATTTCATCATCGCCCAGAGCTGGCTGAACCATGCCGCCTCCAATGCATGGCGCGGCAAGGCCATGTCCTTCTTCTACATGGCCTATGTGCTCGGCCTCGGCTGCGGCGCCTGGCTTTTCGGCCGCATCCCGACCGACGGCAACATGGCGCCGCTTGCCGTCATCTTCTTCACCGCGCTCGCCATCCTGCCGATCGGGCTCACCCGCTTGCCGAACCCGCCGCCGCCGGCAAGCGTCAGCGTCAACATTCCGATGGCCTGGCGCATCTCACCCGTCGGTCTCGTCGGCGTGCTGGCGTCGGGCGGGCTTTCCATGGTGGTGCAGGGTTTCACGCCGATCTATGCCGCCACCAGCCAGGTCTCTCAAGGTGATGTGGCGCTCTTGATGTTCGTGATGCAGACGGGGCTTCTCTTCGTGCAATATCCGCTCGGCGTGCTTTCCGATCGCATCGACCGCCGCTTTGTGCTTCTCATCACCTGCGGGCTCATCGTCGCGGCCGGCTTTGCGGCGCTCTTCGTCTCGTTTGCAACGATCGTCGTGCTGATGATCGTCTTCCTTGTCTTCGGCGGCTCGGTCGAGACGGTTTATTCGGTCGCCAATGCGCATGCCAACGATCGCGCCGATCCCGGCGATTTCGTGCCTCTCTCCTCGACGCTGCTCGTCGCCTGGTCGACGGCCGCCACGATCGTGCCGCTCGGCGTCACGCTTCTGACGCCGGTCTTCGGCCAGCATACCTTCATCTATGCGGTCATGCTGGTGGCGATCGCCTACGCGATCTACATCCTGTGGCGGCTCACGGAGCGCAAGGCGGTGCCGACCGATGAGCGCGAGAACATCGGCATCCGCAGCGCCCAGGTGCCGAATGCAACCGTTCTCACCGATCCGGACACCGGCAAGCCCCAATAGGCCCGCAAAACCGGGCCTTATCCTCAACGAATGGTTATCTTTCCGCTTTGCGGCAGGGATTCGCACTGCTATATGCGCGAGCCATGAGCACCAATTCGTCCCGCACGCCCCTAGACCACATCCGCAACTTCTCGATCGTGGCGCATATCGACCATGGCAAGTCGACACTCGCCGACCGGCTGATCCAGTCGACCGGTGGCCTCGCCGAACGCGAGATGTCGGAACAGGTGTTGGACTCGATGGATATCGAGCGCGAGCGCGGCATCACCATCAAGGCCCAGACCGTGCGCCTGCACTACAAGGCTGAGAACGGCGAGACCTATATCCTGAACCTCATCGACACGCCCGGCCACGTGGACTTTGCCTACGAAGTCTCGCGCTCGTTGTCGGCCTGCGAAGGTTCGCTGCTCGTCGTCGACGCCAGCCAGGGCGTCGAAGCCCAGACGCTCGCCAACGTCTACCAGGCGATCGACAACAACCACGAGATCGTCACCGTCCTCAACAAGATCGACCTGCCGGCCGCCGAGCCGGAGCGCATCAAGGAGCAGATCGAGGAAGTGATCGGCATCGATGCTTCCGACGCCGTGCTGATCTCCGCGAAAACGGGGCTGGGCATTCCGGACGTGCTCGAAGCGATCGTCCACAAGCTGCCGCCGCCGAAGAGCCCGGAAGGCGAAAAGGGGCCGCTGAAGGCGCTGCTGGTCGACAGCTGGTACGATACCTATCTCGGCGTCATGGTTCTGGTGCGCATCATCGACGGCGTGCTGACCAAGGGCCAGCAGATCCGCATGATGGGTACCGACGCCAAGTATACCGTGGAACGCGTCGGCGTGCTCACCCCGAAAATGGTCAATGTCGACAGCCTCGGCCCCGGCGAGATCGGCTTCATCACCGCCTCGATCAAAGAAGTGGCCGATACCCGCGTCGGCGACACGATCACCGAAGACAAGCGCCCGACCGCGCATGCGCTTCCCGGCTTCAAACCGGCCCAGCCGGTGGTCTTTTGCGGCCTCTTCCCGGTCGATGCAGCCGACTTCGAGGATCTGCGCGCCGCCATGGGCAAGCTCCGCCTCAACGACGCCTCCTTCTCCTTCGAGATGGAAAGTTCCGCCGCGCTCGGCTTCGGCTTCCGCTGCGGCTTTTTGGGCCTGCTCCACCTCGAAATCATCCAGGAGCGGCTGGAGCGCGAGTTCAACCTTGACCTCGTCGCGACCGCCCCTTCCGTCGTCTACCAGATGACACTGACAGACGGCACCGAGAAGGAACTGCACAACCCGGCCGACATGCCGGATGTAGTCAAGATCGACGAGATCCGCGAGCCGTGGATCAAGGCGACGATCATGACGCCGGACGACTATCTCGGCTCCATCCTGAAGCTCTGTCAGGATCGCCGCGGCATCCAGACCGAGCTCACCTATGTGGGCAGCCGCGCGATGATCACCTACGAACTGCCGCTCAACGAAGTGGTCTTCGATTTCTACGACCGGCTGAAGTCGATCTCGAAAGGCTACGCCTCCTTCGACTATACGATCATGGATTATCGGGCGGGCGACCTCGTGAAGATGTCGATCCTGGTCAACGGCGACCCGGTCGATGCGCTGTCCATGCTCGTCCACCGCACCGCCGCCGACCGGCGCGGCCGCGGCATGGTGGAGAAGCTGAAGGAGCTCATCCCGCCGCATATGTTCCAGATCCCGATCCAGGCGGCGATCGGCGGCAAGGTGATCGCCCGCGAGACGGTGCGCGCGCTGCGCAAGGACGTGACGGCCAAGTGCTACGGCGGCGACGCCACCCGCAAGCGCAAGCTTCTGGAAAAGCAGAAGGAAGGCAAAAAGCGCATGCGCCAGTTCGGCAAGGTCGAAATCCCGCAGGAAGCGTTCATCGCTGCGCTGAAGATGGGCGATGAGTGAATAGCAGCTTGAATCGCAGCCTGCCTCCGCCCTGCACTGGCCAGTCACTCTAAAACAGGCCCCGATCGTGGGCTGGCTCTCATAGATCGACACGGCACCGCATCGAAGGCCATCTCGACGGGCTTCGTCCAACAATCAATGTGTTTGTGTTCGCACCTCGAACACCATGTTGAACGGCGTTTCCGCCGCACGGCGGAAATGCGTAAACCCGGCGTCCAGCGCAACTTTCCTCAGTTTCATTTCGCCTGCCTGGGCGCCCAGTCCAAGCCCAACCTCCTGCGAAAGCGATGCCGGCGTGCAGATCATCGTCGATGCGCCATAATATACCCGGCCGACCGGATTGAGGTTGTCTTTCAGGCGATCATGGGCGAAGGGCTCGACAATCATCCATGTTCCATCTCGCGCGAGGGTATCCTTGACGTGCCGCCCGGCACCGACCGGATCACCCATGTCGTGGAGACAATCGAACATGGCCACCAGATCGTAATCGTGCCCGGGATATTCTCCCGCCGCACTCTGGCGGAAGGTGACCCGATCGGCGACGCCCGCGTCCTTTGCTGCGGCGGTTGCTCTTTCGACCGACGGTCCATGATAATCGAAACCGGTGAACCGGGACGCAGGGAAGGCCTGTGCCATCAGGATGGTCGATGCCCCGTGGCCACAGCCAACATCGGCGACATTGGCGCCCTTCTTCAGCTTTTCCTCGACGCCATCAAGAGACGGTATCCATTCGTTTACGAGATGAGCGTTGTAACCTGACCGGAAGAAGCGCTCCGTTCCCCGAAAGAGGCAGGTGCTGTGTTCATGCCAGCCAACGCCCTTGCCGGTACGGAAGGCTTCCGCAATCCTCGGTTCATCCATCCACACGGATTGTACGACCTCGAATGCACCCACGAAAAATGCCGGGCTGTTCTCCTCGGCAAAGATCATCGCCTGCTCCGGCGTCAGGCTGAACTGATCCGTCTCCTCGTGAAAGGTGACATAGCCCGCGGCAGCTTGCGCGCTGAGCCATTCTTGCATGTAGCGCTCTCTCACCTTTGTCTTCGCAGCGAGATCCGCAACGCTTCTCGGCGTGCCGTCGGCCATCGCCTTGAAGATCCCGATTTGATCGCCGAGAACCACAAGAGCACCCGACATCGATGCACCGATATCATTGACCAGGCGACCCACCAGCTGATCGAGCTTCTGCATATCCGGCTCACGCATGGGCACCTCCCAGGGCTCATGATGGGGGCGTGAACGGTAAGTCATCTCCTCCTATCGTTTCAATTCCACCATCCGGCGTATTATGGGCTCTGGATATCCGTCCAAAGGCGTAGCGTATCCTCCTTTTTGTCTAGGTTGAGGACAGTTTAACTGCCGCGTCCTCGACCTCTCCTGTGGCGCGTCGGCAGTGCCATACTCCGGTCATTCCTGATCTTGTCACCGGGAAGGCGCCGGCGACGCTTGCGATTTTCTGCGACCAAGGCATACTTCGCCTGAGCCATTGGAGGCACGCATGTCCACCGCCCGCAAAGCTGCCAGTCTTTCGCTTGATGCCTCGCTTCTGTCGGAAGCACGGGAGCTGAAGCTCGACGTCAGCCGGGCGGCCGAGGAGGGCCTTGCTCGCGCCGTCAAAGCCGAAAAGGAACGGCTTTGGAGGATCGAGAATGCGGAAGCGATAAAAGCCGCCAATGATTATGTCGAAAAGCACGGTCTGCCTCTGGCAAAATACCGGCAATTTTGATGGCCCGCTTCCACGTCTATCAATTCGGAAATGAGATAGCGCTGGATATACAGGCCAACCTTCTGGATGCGCTTCACACCCGCGTGGTGGTGCCGTTGGTTCCCGAAAGCGAAATGAAGCGCATTGCCGTTCGCCTCAACCCTCGCTTCGAGATCAACGGCGTAGACTATGTCATGATGACGGAATTCCTTGCCGCGGTTCCTGCCACCGAGCTCGGTGCCAGGATCGCCGATCTCTCCGCCCGAGCCGACGAGATTGTCGCCGCGACCGACTTCCTCTTTCAGGGCTTTTGATGCAAGAAACAGCAAGGCGGCGGCCAGCCTGATCTCTACCGGCCACCGCCCTGCCTCCGTCACTCGCCCTGCGGAATACGTGCAATCACCTTGATCTCGAAATCGAAGCCGGCCAGCCAGTTGACGCCCACGGCGGTCCAGTTCGGGTAAGGTTTTTCGGTAAACGTGGCGTCCTTCACGGCAAGAACCGCTTCGAACTGCTTTTCCGGATCGGTGTGGAAAGTGGTCACATCGACAATGTCGTCGAACGTGCAACCCGCAGCCTTCAGCACAGCGCGGAGGTTTTCGAAGGCAAGCTCGACCTGTTTCTTGAAATCCGGCTCGGGCGAGCCGTCCTCGCGGCTGCCGACCTGGCCCGAGACGAAGAGCAGATCGCCCGAACGGATCGCTGCCGAATATTTGTGGATCTCGTAGAGCGCCTGCCGGCCGGCGGGGAAGACTGCATCACGCTTGGTCATTTCATTCTCCTGTTGAACAGTGCGGGCCGGATCGCGATCCCGGTCCGCTTTGTCGGGCATCCAATTGCATACGTCCCGTATGTCAATCGATATAAGCCATACATCGCGTATGTCAATTAACATACGCGATGTATGTTTCCTTCTGCGGCCAGATAGGCAAGACCAGATGCCGCAAACGGCGGGAGCAGAACCGGCGCGCCGATCCGATCCTCCCCTTGAGGGGGAGATGCCCGGCAGGGCAGAAAGGGGGTGTGGCGAGGCAAATCAAGGCCTTGGAAAAAATCGGCAGGAAAAATCGCCTCCATTCATCCCCGCCCTCACGCCTCATGCCTACAATTCCCCCGTCCCGCATCGGATACGCTGGCAGGCGTGCCAGTGAGGCGGGGCCGGCGCCGGGTGTCAGGAAACGACGTAAGTCCTTGCATTCGGGGTTCGCGGAAAATGGTCTCCCTCCGGCGACGTGGGGGCGGATGAGACGCTGTCGGGCCGACGTCTCGTTTCGCTTCCTTGCATTATGCGCCGGGCGTGCCTGTGAGGCATTGGAGGGTGACGGGACAGCGCCATGCGGCGTCCGAGGGTTTTTCTAAACCCGGGCCGCGCGGCGCAGGTGGAAGACGTGCCTGGGGTAGTCATGGCCTGCGGCATTGTAAGTACAAGGGCGTGCATGACGCCTTCCTTTCAAGGAGGGACACGCCACCGTTCCCACAAACCCCGTCATCGCAGAGGGACCGGAGTCGCGGGCATAAACCGCCGAACGGGGCGCTGAGAGGTGCTACCCAAAACTAAAACTTAAGAGGCAGCTTTCAGCGCCCCGTCCGATCCTCGGGTCTCTCCTCGAGTTCAACCCGAGGATCGTTCGCCCGAGGATGACGAAAGAAAACCGACCATCACCAAGGGACGAGTCTGCCCGATGATATCGCCCGGCAGCAATCGGGTCTCACTTCGGTGCCCAGGGCATCGGACGTCTGTTCAGGAAGGCATCGATGCCGGCGCGGCCTTCATCGCTTTCCCAGCGGTCGGCGAGCAGGCCGATGCTGCAGGCAAGCGGATCGCCGGCGGTTCCCCTGGCAAGGCTCCGCACGAGGCTCTTGGCGCTGGAAACCGCGCCGGGCGCACAATCCAGAAAGGCCTCGACCTCCTCCTCGACCGGCACATCGAGTTCACCCGTGGGGTGGACAGCCGAGACGAGGCCGATCTCGCGGGCCATGACCGCGTCAAAACGGCGGGCGTTGAGGAAGAGATGGCGCGCATGGCCCTCGCCGATGCGGCGCACGACATAGGGGCCGATCGTCGCCGGGATCAGTCCGAGCCGCGTTTCGGTGAGCGCGAACTCGGCACCTTCCACAGTGATCACGATGTCGCAGACCGCCATCAGGCCGATGCCGCCGCCGAAAGCGTTGCCCTGCACCCGGCCGATCAACGGCTTTGGCAGCTCGTCCAGCGCCTTCAGCATCAGTGCCAGCGCCGTCGCGCCCTCGATCTTGCCCTGCCGGTCCTTCCGCGCCTGATCGCGCATCCATTGCAGATCTCCGCCGGCGCAGAAGGTCGGGCCGGAGGACGCCAGCACCACGACCCGCACCGCCTCGTCCGCCGCAAGCCTTGTCGCCGCATCGGCAAGTTCCGCGATCATCGCGGCGTTCATCGCATTGTGCTTGTCCGGGCGGTTCAGCGTCAGCATTGCTACGCCGCGCGCATCCGTCTCCAGCATCAGCGTGTCGTAGCCGCTCATCAGCGCGCTCCCCTCAAGCTGCGGGCAAAGGCTTCCGCCTCCGCCAGCCGGTCGCGATCGATCCCCGTCTCGAAGCCGAGAGCCACCAGATGATCGACCGTCTTGCCTGTCGCGACATTGCCTTCGGCGCCCGGCGCATACGGGCAGCCGCCGAGCCCGCCCGCCGCCGCATCGAAGACCCTGAGCCCCTTTTCGAGCGCGACCGTGATGTTGTCGATGGCGCGGCCGTTGGTGTCGTGGAAATGCCCTGCCAATTCCAGCGCCGGCAGCCGCTCCAGCACGGCGTCGAGCATGGCGGCGACACGTTCCGGCGTGCCCGTGCCGATCGTATCGCCGAGCGAGATTTCGCAGCAGCCGAGACGCCGCAACCGCTCGGCCACCTCCGCGACCTGCGCCGGCGGCGTCGGGCCGTCATAGGGGCAGTCGACGACGCAGGAGACGTAGCCGCGCACCGGAACGCCATCCGCCCCTGCCCTCCAGATCAGCGGCGCGAAACGCTCGAAGCTCTCGGCGATGCTGCAATTGATGTTCTTCCGGCTGAAGCCTTCCGAAGCGGAGGCGAAGACCGCGACTTCGTCCGCCCTCGCGGCAAGTGCTGCCTCGTAGCCGCGCAGGTTGGGCGTCAGCACGGTGTAGCGCGTGCCGGGCCGGCGGCTAATGCCGGCCATGACGTCCGCGCCATCCGCCATCTGCGGCACCCGGTCGGCGCGCACGAAGCTCGTCACCTCGATCCTCTCGAAACCGCAGGCGGAGAGCATGTCGACCAGCCGGATCTTGTCGGCGGCCGGGATGATCCGCTCTTCGTTCTGCAACCCGTCGCGCGGTCCGACTTCGTGGATGCGGACGAACTCAGCCATGGTCTGTCTCCGGGGGTGGCTCCAGCACCAGCAGGACCGCTGCTTCCAGCACCTGCTCGCCTTCCGCGACCAGCACTTCGGCAATCCTGCCGTCGCGGGGGGCGGAAAGCGCCAGTTCCATTTTCATCGCCTCCATCACCGCCAGCGTCTCTCCCCTGGAGACATCGGCTCCCACCGCCGCCCGCAGGAGCTTCACAAGTCCCGGCATGGGCGCGACGATCCGGTCGCCTGCCCCCGCCTCCTCCTGATCGCCGGCAAGCGGATCGACAAGACTGAAATGCCAGCTCTCGCCACCCTTGAAAACGGTGACGTCACGGTCGCCCCGGATCGCATGCAGCCGATGTTTTCGACCATCGGTTTCGGTGAGATACGCGTCGCCCGAACGGCCGGGATGCAGGTCGATGTCTCTGCCATCGACGGTCGCGGCATAGGCGCCCTCGCCTCTCCTGCTGAACGAGACCGCAACGTGATGCCCGCGATGGTCGAGCGTCACGAAATCGGCCGCTTCGGACCACAGGCGGAAACCTGGCAGTCTTGCCCAGGGATCATTGGGAGCGGCCGGCTCCAGGGCACCCGAAAGGCTGAGCGCGGCCAATGCGACGACCTCGGAAGGGGCAGGATGCGCCATCGTCAGTTCGGCCAGATGACGCTCGATCAGGCCGGTATCGGGATTGCCTTCCGCGAAATCCGGCTCGTTCGCCAGCCGGCGGAGAAAGGATGCATTGGTCGCGACACCGGTGGCGCGGACTTCGGCCAGGGCCGTCGAAAGCCGGGACAAGGCTGTGGCGCGATCCGGTCCGTGCGTGATCACCTTGGCGATCATCGGATCGTAGAAAGGCGAGATATGGTCGCCAGCGTGCACGCCGCTGTCGATGCGAGCCAGATCCTCCGGCAGATCGAGATGGGCCAGCATGCCGATGGCGGGCAAAAAACCGCGTTCGGCATCCTCGGCATAGAGCCGCGCCTCGAAGGCCCAGCCATCGATCGAAAGCTCGTCCTGCCGCTTCGGCAACGGCTCACCGGATACCACGCGCAACTGCCACTCGACCAGATCGACCCCGGTGATCGCCTCCGTCACCGGATGCTCGACCTGAAGCCGCGTGTTCATCTCCATGAACCAGAAGCCGTCGGGTTTCAGGCCCTCGGAACTGTCCGCGATGAACTCGATCGTGCCGGCGCCGGAATAGCCGATCGCTTGAGCCGCCTTGACCGCCGCCTCGCCCATGGTGCGGCGCATATCCTCCGGCATGCCGGGGGCCGGCGCTTCCTCGATGACCTTCTGGTGACGACGCTGGAGCGAGCAGTCGCGCTCGAAGAGATGCACGACATTGCCGTGGTCGTCGCCGAACACCTGAATCTCGATATGGCGCGGATGAGTAATGTATTTTTCGATGAGGCAGGAGGCATCCCCAAAGGCGGCCAGCGCCTCGCGCTGGGCAGACGCCAGGGCATCCCTGAAGGCCACCGCGGTTTCGACCCGTCGCATGCCCTTGCCGCCGCCGCCGGCGCGCGCCTTGATGAGGACGGGGAAGCCGATGCGCTCGGCCTCGCTCAACAGGAAATCCGGGTTCTGATCGGTCCCGTGATAACCCGGCACCACCGGCACGCTCGCCTGTTCCATTAGCGCCTTGGCGGCATCCTTCAGGCCCATGGCGCGGATGGCCGCGCCGGAAGGACCGATGAAGCGAAGGCCGGCAGCCGTGGCCGCTTCGGCGAAGTCCGGGTTCTCCGAGAGAAACCCGTAGCCGGGATGGATGGCATCGGCGCCGGCGCAAAAGGCCGCTTCGATGATCCTGTCGCCGCTCAGGTAACTTTCCGACGCAGGCGACGGGCCGATATGCACCGCCTCGCCGGCAAGCGCGACATGCAGCGCATCGCGATCGGCATCCGAATAGACGGCAACCGTCGCAACACCCAAACGATGGCAGGTGCGGATGATCCGACAGGCGATCTCGCCGCGATTGGCTATGAGGACCTTTTTCAGCATGGAGTGGTCCTCACGTATCGTCGCTGGATATCCTTTCCCTCAGCCTTTCTCCGCCGGAGCACCGCACTTGCATATGGGATATGGACGTTGCCGCGGTCTCCCTGCGATCTCCCCCCTTGAGGGGGAGATGTCACCGAAGGTGACAGAGGGGGGTAGCGGCGTTGCGGCGGAGCCAGATCTCGGTGAGTATGCCAAAATACCCCCCTCTGCCTTGCCGGGCATCTCCCCCTCAAGGGGGGAGATCGGTATGCCGCCACGGTTTCACTCCCCTCGTGAGGTCGACGGCGGCCAGGCCCGAAGAAGTTTGTGTAATCCGTCATCCGCGCCTCACATGCGGAACACGCCGAAGCGTGTGTCCTCGATCGGCGCGTTGAGCGCGGCGGAGAGGCTGAGAGCCAGGACTTGCCGCGTCTTCGCCGGATGGATGATGCCGTCGTCCCAAAGCCTTGCGGAGGCATAGAGCGGGTGGCTCTGCTCCTCGAACCGGTCGAGCACCGGCTGTTTGAACGCCGCCTCCTCTTCGGCACTCCACGACTTGCCGCCGCGTTCGATCGCCTCGCGCCTGACCGTCGCCAGCACGCCAGCCGCCTGCGGGCCGCCCATGACCGAGATGCGACTGTTCGGCCAAGTCCAGAGGAAACGCGGCGAATAGGCACGTCCCGCCATGCCGTAATTGCCGGCGCCGAAAGAGCCGCCGACCAGGATCGTTACCTTCGGGACCGATGTGGTGGCGACAGCGGTCACCAGTTTGGCGCCGTGCTTGGCGATGCCTTCCGCCTCATAGCGCCGCCCGACCATGAAGCCGGTGATGTTCTGCAGGAAGACGAGCGGGATTTTCCGCTGCGAGCAGAGTTCGATGAAATGCGCGCCCTTCTGCGCGCTTTCGGAGAAGAGCACGCCGTTGTTGGCCACGATGCCGACGGGAATTCCGAAGACGTGGGCGAAACCGCAGACCAGCGTCGTGCCGTACCGCGCCTTGAATTCATCGAAACGGGAGCCATCGACGATCCGGGCGATCACCTCACGGATGTCATAAGGCGTCGAAAGAGAGGCCGGTACGATCGCTGCAATCTCTTCCGGGTCATAGAGCGGATCCTCCGGCGTTGCGAGAACGACCGTTTCCGGCTTGCGGATATTCAGGCCGGCGACCGCGCGGCGGACCAGCGCCAGCGCATGGGCCTCATCGCGGGCGAGATGGTCCGCAACGCCGGAAAGCCTTGTATGGACATCGCCGCCACCGAGCTCTTCGGCGCTCACCTCCTCGCCCGTCGCCGCCTTCACCAGCGGCGGGCCGGCCAGGAAAATCGTGCCCTGGTCCCTGACGATGATCGCCTCGTCAGACATGGCCGGCACATAGGCTCCGCCCGCCGTACAGGAACCCATGACCGCGGCGATCTGGGCAATGCCCCTGGCCGACATGTGCGCCTGATTGTAGAAGATGCGGCCGAAATGATCCCGGTCCGGAAAGACCTCGTCCTGGTTCGGCAGGTTGGCGCCGCCGGAATCGACCAGATAGACGCAAGGCAGGCGATTTTCCTCGGCGATCTCCTGGGCGCGCAGATGCTTCTTCACTGTCATCGGATAGTAGGTGCCGCCCTTAACCGTCGCATCGTTGGCGACGATCATCACCTCGCGGCCCTCGACCCGGCCGATGCCGGTGACGATGCCGGCGGACGGACTGGCGCCGCCATAAAGCCCGTGCGCCGCGGTGGCGCCCACTTCGAGGAACGGCGAGCCGTGATCCAGAAGCCTTGCGATGCGCTCGCGCGGCAAAAGCTTGCCGCGTTTGACATGCCGCGCCCGCGCTTCCTCGCCGCCGCCTGCTTCGGCGAACACCACGGCCGCCTCGATCTCCACGAGTTTCGCATGCATGGCGGCGCGATTGGCTTCGGCCAGCTCGCTCCTCAAATTGACCTGCGAGCGAATGACGGCCATCAGGCGGTCTCCCTGAAGAGTTCGCGGCCGATCAGCATGCGGCGGATTTCGGACGTGCCGGCACCGATCTCCATCAGCTTGGCGTCGCGCAGCAGCCGGCCGGTCGGATTGTCGTTGATATAACCGTTGCCGCCGAGCACCTGGATTGCCTGGAGCGCCTGTTGCGTCGCCTGTTCCGAGGCATAAAGGCAGCAGGCGGCGGCATCCTGCCTCGTTACCTCGCCGCGATCGCAGGCGCCGGCGACCGCATAGACATAGGCGCGGGCGGAATTCATCGCCGTATACATGTCGGCGACCTTGGCCTGGATGAGCTGGAACTCGCCGATCGGCTGGCCGAACTGCTTTCGCTCATGGACATAGGGCATGACCACATCGAGACAGGCATGCATGATGCCGACACCGATGCCGGCGAGCACGACGCGCTCGTAATCGAGGCCGGACATGAGAACCCTGACGCCGCCGCCTTCCATGCCCATGACGTTTTCGGCCGGCACCTCGCAATCCTGGAACACCAGTTCGCAGGTATTGGAACCGCGCATGCCGAGCTTGTCGAGTTTCTGGGCGGTCGCGAACCCCTTGAAGCCTTTCTCGATGAGGAAAGCGGTAATCCCCTTCGGTCCCGCAGCCGGGTCGGTCTTGGCATAGACCACCAGCACATCCGCGTCCGGGCCGTTGGTGATCCACATCTTGCTGCCGTTCAGTACGTAACGGTCACCGCGCTTTTCCGCCCTGAGCTTCATGGACACGACGTCCGAGCCGGCGCCGGGCTCCGACATGGCGAGCGCGCCGACATGTTCGCCCGAGCAGAGTTTCGGCAGGTAGCGCGCCTTCTGCTCGGCATTGCCGTTGCGGTTGACCTGATTGACGCAGAGGTTGGAATGGGCGCCATAGCTGAGCGAAGTCGAGGCGGAAGCACGGGCGAGTTCCTCGACGGCCACGACATGGGCAAGATAGCCGAGGCCCGAGCCGCCGAAATCCGGATCGGCAGTGATGCCGAGCAGGCCGAGGCTCCCAAGTTGCGGCCAGAGATCGCGGGCGAATTCGTTGCTGCGATCGATCTCTTCGGCGCGCGGCGCCAGTTTCTCCTGCGCGAAACGATGAACCGTCTCGTGCACGGCCTCGACCTCCTCACCAAGGGCGAATTTCATGCTTGCGTGGAACACCTCGTCTCCTCCCGGTGCACCAAATTTACTATCAGAAGGTTGTGGGGCAGCCGCGAGACATCGTCAATGACCTCGCGAGAGATCGCAATATCCGGTCTTTTCCGAAGCGGGCTTTGAAAAAAGATTGCCCTATTCGGGCAGATGGCGCGGGTTCAGGCCCGGAACCCATTGGGTATTCGGCAGATCGGTTCCGGAAAAGGTCGCGCCGCCTTCCGTCCTGCAACGATAGATGCGGGTCGGTGCAACGTCGCCATAGAGGATGTCGTATCTGCCGCGCGGCCGATAGACATATTCGATATCGCTGGAGCAGGTGTAGGAATCACGCCTTACGCGCTCTTCTTCCGGCACCACGCCCGGAAGGTTCCTGAAATAGGTCGGCTGGCTCCTGCGGAACTCGTCGCGATCCGCGGCAAAGACATCCATGGGGAAAAGCGCGGCAACAAGCAGTGCCACGAACATCACGGCCGGCAATATCCACGCACCTTTGAGCATCATCATCCCACTCCTCATCCGCGGAACCCACGGATGAATCCAAGATATGGACGGCAAGGTTTTCATTCCATGGGACTGTTCCCACGTTTGCGTGATCATCGCCGGTTATCCCAAACGGCGATAGCCTGTCGGCTGTTCGTACAGCCAGCCGATACGCTTCACCGCCTCTTCGAAGCCTTCGCGGGCGACGCTCATTGTGTGGCCATTGGCGTGGAGAAGGGTTTGCTCGTTCTCCATGATGCCCACATGGCCCTTCCAGAAAACCAGGTCGCCGCGGCGAAGTTCCTCGCGGGTGATGGCCGAGCCGATCGAAACCTGCATGTCGGAATCGCGCGGTGCGGATTTTCCGACCATCATCAGGGATAGTTGCACCAGGGCCGAGCAATCGAGGCCGAAACCGGAACGGCCACCCCACAGATAGGGGGTCTCGATGAATTTTTCCGCCACCGCGACGTAATCGTCCCCCATGGTCTCGGCGACAGGCAGGCAATGACGTGCAATCACCGCCCCGCCGGTCGAAAGCACGAAATAACGGGTGCCACGGGTCTCCACCTCGCCGACCACCGTGATGCGACTGCCCATGGAGAGGGTTGCGGTCGGTGGCTTTCGCAATTCCGGCTCGGGATAAAGGAACGTTCGCTGGACGGCGATGCGATGGGTCGGCTCCTCCGGGCTGCCGAGCATCGTTTCCGGCAGGTAACCGACATAGCGGTCCTGATCCGCCTGAACCCAGGCAAAACCGCCAGCGCGGTCGAAAACCCGCACAGTTTCACCGAACAGAAGTTCGGTATCGATGCCGCGAGCAAGATCAGGTCCGGGACGCAGTTGCGCCACCGGCACTGCAATACGAGCCGGCTCGCCACGAACGAAATTCGCGGCCTCGACACTTCCTTTCAACGTCTCGTCGGCGAGATCGGTGCGGAAGGCATGCAGGCGTCTGTCGAGTATTTCCATCATTCTTCAAGCTCCAGGCTTGCGGCCTTCCCGGATGATCAGGTCACCCAGTTTTTCAAGAAACAGTGCACCAGCCACCGTGCGCTTGATGACGACGTTGCGGCGGTCGCGCTCGTCGCGTTCGCGGTCCACCAAGCCCATCTCGCCCATCGTATCCAGCGCGCGGGTAACGACTGGCTTGGTGACGCCCAGCGTGGCGGCGAGCCCGCGCACCGTATGCGGCGGCGGCACGAGGTAAATATGCAGCAGGATAGACATCTGGCGCAATGTCAGATCGCGCCCGTCATGCCGCACCTGCTCCAGCGAGACCCGGCGCCAGAGGCCCAAAGCTTCCGTCGCCGTCAGTTCAACCGGCATTTTCGCCCTCTGATCCAAATCCCGCGAATTTTAAAGCGAAGGTCTTACCGGTTCGTTTCGCTAGCGAATCATCTTGCCGCTATGCCGCGGATCACCTTGTAGAGTGCACGGATCGCGAAAGCTTCACCGCCGACGGGTACATGCGGCTTGTCGGCCAGAACCCAGGCATAGATATCGAAATGCGCCCAGCTCTTCGTAGCCGTGACGAACCGCTTCAGGAAAAGTGCCGCGGTAATGGCGCCAGCCATGCCGCCCGAAGGGGAGTTGGTGATATCGGCGGCGCGGGAGCGGATATCCTTGTCGTAGCCCATCCAGAGAGGCAGGCGCCACATGGGATCGGCTTCCTCCTTCGACGCCTCCATGAGCTTCGCCGAGAGCGCTTCGTCATCCGTGAAATAGGGCGCAAGCTCCGTGCCGAGCGCGACGCGGGCAGCCCCCGTCAGCGTAGACATGTCGATCATCAGGTCCGGCGGGTTCTCGTCCGCATAGGCGAGCGCATCGGCGAGGATGAGCCGGCCTTCGGCATCGGTATTGTCGATCTGCACGGTGACGCCCTTGCGGCTCCTGTAGATATCACCGGGACGGAAGGCATTGCCGGAAATGGAGTTCTCGACCGCCGGCACCAACACCTGCAGATCGATCTTCAGGCCGGCATCCATAATCATCAGGGCAAGGCCCATGACATTCGCCGCGCCGCCCATGTCCTTCTTCATCAGGGCCATGTTCGCGGCGCCCTTGATGTCGAGGCCGCCGGTATCGAAGCAGACGCCCTTGCCGACCAGCGTCACACGCGGATGGCCCTTTTCGCCCCAGCGCAGCTCGAGCAGCCGCGGCGGCGAGGCGCTGGCGCGACCGACCGTGTGGACCAGCGGAAAGTTCTGCTTCAAGAGGTCTTCGCCGACGATCGAGGTGACGGTTGCACCATAGTGCTCGCCAAGCGCCCGGAAAGCCGCTTCCAGCTCGGCCGGGCCCATTTCGTTCGTCGGGATGTTGACGAGGTCGCGGGCCAGGAAGACGCCCGCGAGCTGACGCTCGATATCGGCGGAATCGGCCGCTTCCGATACGGAAAACCGGACATCCTTCTGCTTGTCGGACTTGTAGCGGTTGAAGCCATAGGTGCCGAGACCATAGCCGAGAGCGAGATGATCCGCGGCCAGCGCCGTCGTCTCGACATGCCAGTCGCCGGGCGGAAGGAGTTTTGAAAGCTTGCCGGTCATGAAGGGCGCTTCCGTCGGATCACTGCCGAGGCCAAAGAAGGCACTGGCGACCTCCCCATCGCCACCCGGCACGAGAAGAAGCGCGCCAGCCTCCGCCTTGAAACCCGCCGCTTTCGCCCAGGCAAGCGCTGCGGGATTGAATTTCCCCGCTTCTAGATCTGCGGGCGTGACGGCATGAACCGGCTTTGTCACCGCGCCTTTCGCGCTGAAGGGAGACGGACGTTCGATATACTGATAGGGGGTCATGGGGCGAGCCTTCGGAAGCGTCTGGAATCGTTGGGTTTAACGGTCTGTTAGGGTTAACAGTTTATTGCTGGAGTGGAAATGCGCCATATGCCCGCCGCCGGATCGAAAAACGAAAAAGCGTCGGCACCGGACCACCACGAGACCCGCACGATGACCGCTCCTGCCGCCCCGACATTCCGCAAGACCTGCTTCGCCCGGACGGCCGCAATGGCACTTCTGGCGCTTTCGGTTGCAGGTTGTGCCACAAAGCCGGACGCGCGGACGACCGGCTCGATCCCGCAGATTTCCGCCGCATCGCTGGAAGGGATGAACGCAACGGAGCTTTCGAACACGGAGAAATCGATCGGCGCCGCCTATGTCCGTGATCCGAAAAACAAGGAGATCGGCCTCAGATACGCAACCGTGCTCGGCATGACGGGCAAGACCTCGCAGGCGCTTGCCGTGATGCAGCAGGTGGCGATCGCCCATCCGGCCGACCGCGACGTGCTTGCCGCCTACGGCAAGGCGCAGGCCGCCGCCGGCCAGCTCGAACAGGCACTCGCGACGATCAACCGGGCCCAGACGCCGGATCATCCCGACTGGAGACTCTATTCGGCGGAAGGCGCCGTGCTCGACCAGCTCGGCCGCTCGGAAGAGGCGCGCCAGAAATATCGTCTGGCGCTCGATGCACAGCCGAACGAGCCGAGCGTGATCTCCAATCTCGGCATGTCCTACGTGCTCTCCGGCGACCTCAGGACGGCCGAAACCTATATGCGCAACGCCGCCGGCCAACCAGCCGCCGACAGCCGGGTGCGCCAGAACCTTGCGCTCGTCGTCGGCCTGCAGGGCCGTTTTGCGGAAGCCGAAGAGATCGCCCGCCGGGAGCTCTCGCAACAGCAGGCGGATGCCAACGTCACCTACCTGCGCGCAATGCTTTCGCAGCGGAGTTCCTGGGCCAAGCTCGCCGACAAGGACAACAAGGCAAAAACCGCCACAAATTAATATTCAAGAACCATTCTAAAATTGCCGCAATCCATTACGATGGTCGTCGCCAAAGGGACGGTGGCCATGTGGAAATTCTTCAAGCGATCTGCAATGCTGTCTGCAGCAATCCTGCTGTCGACCGGCGCTTATCTCGGCATTCTCCAACTGACCGGCAACTTCCATGAAGTTCTGCCCGGGCAGCTCTATCGCTCGGCACAGCCCACGGCGAGCGCCCTCACCGACTATATCAAGCGGTACGGCATCAAGACCGTCCTCAATCTGCGGGGCTCCAGCCAAAGGGAATGGTACAAGGACGAGGTTGCCGCTACCGACCGTCTCGGCGTCCAGCATATCGATTTCCGCATGTCGGCCATGCGGCAGCTCTCTCCCGAGGAGAGCGAAAAGCTCATCGCCCTGCTGCACGATGCACCGAAGCCGATCCTGATCCATTGCCAGGGCGGCGCCGATCGCACCGGCCTCGCTTCCGTGATCTACCTGCAGCAGGTCGCCAATATCGATGAAGAAACAGCGGAATGGCAGCTCTCGCTTCTCTATGGCCATGTGGGCCTGCCCTTCCTCGGAGCCTATGCGATGGACGAGACCTGGGAAGGGCTTGAAAAGATCTTCGGCCTGCCGAGCTAGGATCAACACACCACACGGACAGGCAGCGAGACCCTGGCAATGCTCCGGCCGAGTCCCGCAGGCGATCATATTGGCAGGTCCTACCGATCTCTTCTGCCAACGCTCACGTGGCGCCGCCGTCAGAGAAGACGCGAGACCACGGTGACGATGCCGCCGATCAGGACGAGGTTTATGCAAAGCCTTGTCAGCATGAGTGATTCCTCCGAATTCGATGTCGCGTTCAACGGCTCTGGCCGATGGGACCGGGATTGCCGCGACCTGTGAGGACACTAGCAAGACGCTCCTGAATGCGTTCTGAAACCGGAATTCAGCTCATGTTCAGGCGACCCGGCAACCGGGATGCAGGGGCATAGGGCCGAAAGGGTCAGAATTTGTCGGCAACCTGGATGCCGGCAGGACCGAGAATGACAGCGATCAGCACCGGCAGGAAGAACAGGATCATCGGCACGGTGAGCTTCGGCGGCAGGGCCGCCGCCTTCTTCTCCGCCTCGTTCATGCGCTCGTCGCGGCCCTCCTGGGCGAGCACACGGAGCGCCTGGGCGATCGGCGTACCGTAGCGTTCCGCCTGAATGAGTGCCTGGGTGACAGACTTCACGATATCGAGCTGGGTACGCAGCCCAAGATTTTCCAAAGCGGTACGACGGTCCTGCAGGAAGGAGAGCTCGGCCATCGTCAGCACCATTTCCTCGGCAAGCGGCGGCGACTGCTGCGCCATTTCCTCTGCGACACGGCGCATGGCCGCTTCCATGGAAATCCCCGATTCGACGCAGATCAGCATCAGGTCGAGCGCATCCGGCCAGGCGCGCTTGATGGAATGCTGGCGTTTGTTCATGAGGTTGGTGACGTAGATGTTCGGTGCGTAGAAGCCGACATAGGCGAAGCCGATCGCCGCCAGCATGCGAATCGGGAACGGGCGTGAGGCAAGATTGCCAAGCACGAAGATCCAGATCACCGCTGCCGTCAGAAAGACGAAGGGCAGCAGGAAGCGCGCCACCAGGAAGATGTTGAGGGCATTCTGCGACCGGAGACCCGCGGCGCGCAGCTTGTTGACCGTGTTGTCATCGACCAGCGCCTTGCGCAGGTTGAAACGCTCGACGATCTGGCGGACGGATTGGTTGTTCTGTGCACGCAGCGACGTCTTCGATTGCTCGGCATTCATCCGGGCCCGCTCGCGGGCGCGGATCTGCTCTCGCTCGGTGGAAACGGCTTTCATGCGCTTTTCGAGATTTCCCTTTTCAAGGAACGGGCTCGCCAGCGTGTAGAGCGTCGCGAAAACCGCAACCGCCACGAGGACGGCCAGAAGCAGGGTCGGATCGGTCAGCGTGGTCGCAAGTCCCTTCATGGCCCCTCCTCAGATGTCGAAATTGATCATGTTGCGCATGACGAAAATGCCGATCGACATCCAGACACCGGAAAACAAGAGGATCAGGTGGCCGCGCGGATCCGTGAAGAGGATCGCGATATAGTCGGGCGACGTGAGATAGACGAGCAGCGCCACGATGAAGGGCAGCGCGCCGATGATGACCGCCGAGGCTTTCGCTTCCATGGAAAGGGCGCTGACCTTGGCCTTCATCTTCTTGCGGTCGCGCAGCACCCTCGAAAGATTGCCAAGCGCTTCGGACAAGTTGCCACCTGCCTGGCTCTGGATGGTGATGACGATGGAAAAGAAATTCACCTCCGGCAGCGGCATGGTCAACATCATGCGCGTGCAGGCTTCGGGAATGCTCAAACTCACCTGCTGGGATTCCACCACCCGGCGGAATTCCGCCTTCACCGGCTCCTGGCCGTCGGATGCGATCAGGCGCAGCGCATCGTTGAGCGGCAGGCCGGATTTGATCGAGCGCACCATGACATCAAGCGCATTCGGGAATTCGTCGAGGAACTTCCGCTGGCGGCGCTTGACCAGGTAGCCGATCACCCAGCGCGGCAGACCGACGGTCGAGACGAAAGCCGCTCCGATCGCCGCCAGCATGGGCAGGCCCGCTATCAGGGTCACCAGAAAGACGAAAACGCCGAAAAGGGCGCTGAACACATAGAAGCGCCCCACGGTCAGCGGCAGACCTGTCTGGGCGAGCCTGGATTTCAAGCTGCCATCGCCCAGCTTCCTGCTCTTCTCTTCCTGCTTCTTCTCGAGATCCTTCAGCGAATCCTGCACGGATTTGCGGCGCTTGGAGAGTTCCTGAACGCGATCGCGGGCCGCGTTGGCTTTGGCAAAGTCCGTCTCGGCGGCCTTGACCCGGCTCAGCCGCGTATCGGCCTTCTTTTCCACTTCCATGCGGGAGAACAGAAGGCCGTAACAGACCGCAGCCGCAGCGATCGCCACGAGGGCGATGATCGCTACGACAGTGATATCCAGCCCGAACATGGCGTGTTCTCCTCTGCCTTCAGTCCTTGGACCGTTCCATCGCGTCGAGCGCCGCGGCCAGGCGCTTTTCCTCATTGAAATAGCGGGCGCGATCCCAGAAATGCGGCTTGGCGATGCCCGTCGACACATGCTGGCCGATCAGCCGGCCATTCGCATCCTCACCCTCGATCTCGTAGCGCATCAGATCCTGGGTTACGATCACGTCGCCTTCCATGCCGATCACCTCGGTAATCTGGGTGATGCGGCGCGAACCGTCGCGGAGGCGGGCGGCCTGGATGATAACGTCGATCGAGCCGGTGATGATCTCGCGCACTGTCTTGGCTGGCAGCGAATAGCCGCCCATGGCGATCATCGATTCCATGCGGCTTAGACATTCGCGCGGCGTGTTGGCGTGGATCGTACCCATCGAACCGTCGTGACCGGTGTTCATCGCCTGCAGCAAGTCAAAGACTTCCGGTCCACGCACTTCGCCGACGATGATGCGTTCGGGACGCATGCGCAGGCAGTTCTTCACGAGGTCGCGCATGGTGATCTCGCCCTCGCCTTCGATGTTCGGCGGACGGGTTTCCAGACGCACCACATGCGGCTGCTGCAGCTGAAGTTCGGCCGTATCCTCGCAGGTGATGACCCGCTCTTCCTTGTCGATGTAGTTGGTGAGGCAGTTCAGAAGCGTCGTCTTGCCCGAGCCCGTGCCGCCGGAGATGACGATGTTGCAGCGAACCCGCCCGATGATCTGCAGCAGGACCGCGCCTTCCGGCGTGATCGCCCCGAACTTGACGAGCTGGTCGAGGTTCAGCTTGTCCTTCTTGAACTTGCGGATGGTGAGCGCCGGGCCGTCGATCGCAAGCGGCGGCGCGATGACGTTTACGCGCGAACCGTCCGGCAGGCGCGCGTCGCAGATCGGCGAGGATTCGTCGACACGACGGCCCACCTGGCTGACGATGCGCTGGCAGATCGACAGAAGCTGGGCGTTGTCGCGGAAGCGGATATCGGATTCGATCGTCTTGCCGCCGACTTCGATGAAGGTCTGGCCGGCACCGTTCACCATGATGTCGGCGATGTCGTCACGGGCGAGCAACGGCTCCAGCGGACCGTAGCCCAAAACGTCGTTGCAGATGTCCTCGAGCAGTTCCTCCTGCTCGGAAATCGACATCGCGAAATTCTTGATCGTGATGATGTCGTTGACGATGTCGCGGATTTCCTCGCGCGCACTCTCGGCATCCAGCTTGGCAAGCTGGGAAAGGTCGATCGTATCGATCAGCGCCGAAAAAACCTGGCTCTTCGTATCGTAATAGAGCTCGGTGCGAACCGGCTTCCTGCGGGCCGGAGCCTGGGGAGCGAGCGTCGGCGATGAAACCGGCTGGCGCTGGACGGCCGGGTCCCGCATGGGTTCGGCGAGGACTTCCGGGGCCAGAGGCCTTGCCATTGCGGGCGTGGCCGGAGTGGACGTGACAGTCGGCGGCGGCGCAAGCCCGGCCGCACTTTTCCCAAACCCCTCGTTTCCGCGTTTTCCGAACATGCCTTATGCCTTCCTGCGGGACAGCATCCCGAGAATATTGCCGAGGCCGCCCTTCTTTGCCTTCTTCATCGCTACACGACCCGTGACGATATGAGCGATCTGCGAGAAGGTTTCGGCGGCTGGCGATTTCGCATCGATCTCGGAAATCATCCGGCCGCTATTGGCGGCGTTGCCGAAAAGCTGCACATCGAAAGGCAGGATGGCGATCGGCTCGATCTCCAACGGCTCGATGAAGTCGACGGGCGCAATTTCCGGGCGCTTCGGCATGCCGACCTGATTGAGGATGAGGTGCGGCGGGCGATCATTCGGCCGGAGCTTCTTCAGCGCGTCGATCATGTTCTTGGTATTGCGCAGGTTGGCGAGATCGGGAACGGCGCAGATCACCACTTCGTCCACTTCGGACAGGACGGCGCGCGTCCATTCCGTCCAGCCATGCGGGAGATCGAGCACCGCGACCGGCGCGCTGCGCTGCAGCAGCTCGATGATCGGCGTGAAGGCGCCTCGCTCGAAATCGTAGGCGCGATCAAGCAGCGAAGGCGCGGCCAACAGAGACAGATGCTCGGAGCATTTGGTGAGCAGACGGTCGAGGAAGACCTCGTCGAGGCGTTCGGGCGCAAAAACGGCTTCCGCAATACCCTGGGCCGGGTCCTGGTCAAAATCGATATTGGCCGTGCCGAAAGGCAGGTCGAGGTCGGCGAGAATGGTCTCGGTCGAGAAGAGGTTCGAAATACCGAAGGCGCAGTTATGGGCAATGGTCGAGGACCCCACGCCGCCCTTTGCGCCGATGAAAGCGATCGACCTGCCGAGCGGCTCGGCTTCCGGATCGACGAAGATCGCAGAGATCGATGCCAGCATGTCCTGCATCTGCACCGGCCCGACGAGATATTCGGAGATGCCGTTGCGGATAAGCTCGCGGTACAGAGCTATATCGTTATAGCGGCCGACGATGATGACCCGTGTCGAGGGATCGCAGACCTCGGCAAGCGGCGTCAGTTCATCGAGCAGGTTTTTCGGATCGGTCTCGGTTTCGAGGATGATCAGGTTCGGCGTCGGGGTGGACGCGAACATGTTGGCCGCGGCGTCGGTGCCGCCGATCGTCACGCGCAGATTGACCTTGGCCATGCGGCGATCGCGCGCCATGCGGTCCATCATCCGCTGCATGGCCTCGCTTTCGCAGAATGCATGGATCGATATGCGCGGAAGCGGACGCAGCGTGTCCAGATCTCCCTGGCGCTCGGCTTCCTCGGCAAACCGTTCGTCTTCACCGGGAGTTCGGATCTCGTAGTTGATCGGACTCATCTTCTTCTCCGGTCTCCTGGCCTACGGTGTCGTGCTGCTGGTCGATTCGCCGCGATAATCGCTGATGACCTTTGCCCGCTGCGTCGCATCGATCGGGGTCATGCCGCGCGGCGCGATAAGGTCTGTGGGATTGGCGACCTGGGCGGCGAGGTTATTCTGGCTGGCGCAGCCGAAATTGTACCAGTTCTTGTTGCCGAACGTGCTGTCCGACAGATCCGCCGGCCACTCGCCGCACTGGTTCGTCATCGGCTTGGTCGTCACATAGGCGAGCCGGATGGGCGCGGCGTCGCCATTCGGAGAGGCCGCATAGCTGCTCATCAGGATCTTGTGGGGCTGGACGCCCGCTGCTGTCAGCGTGCGACGGATTTCAGCCGCCAGATGCTGGGCCGCACCCGCATTGTAGGAGCCGTGCGGCACCTGGATCTGCATTATGCCGGCCGGCGAGGACGCAAAACTCTGCGCAAACCCCCGCACCGTGTCCTTCATGCCCGTCGAAAGCCGGGCATCGCCGGAAGCCACGGGGATATCGAGGGTATATTCGCCTTCCGCGAGCACGATCGGATGACGGGTGCGATAATCATCGGGGATCGAGCCTGTGGTGAGCTGGCTGTTGCCACAAGCCGAGAGGAGTATTGCAGATGCCGCAAGCACGGCGGCGGCGGCAATCCTGCTACGATGGGACCTCACCGTGCCCTGGGTCATGACATCCTGTCCTTCGGCGGAGATTTTCTTCGTTTCAATAGCCATGACCGCTCACTTGTAGATGAAGCCGACCGCCCCGTGGTACTGGCCCGCCGCGACGGGTTCCTTGCGGCCGTAGATCTTGTTCACGCGATTGAGGAAATACATTGCCGCATCGTTTTCCGGGTTGAAGTTGTCATCCGGCCGGGCGATTTCGCTGCGGGCAACGGGACGGACGAGATAGGGCGTCGCGATGATGACGAGTTCCGTCTCGTTGCGGACGAAATCCTTGCTGCGGAACAGGGTGCCGAAGACCGGAATCTTGGAGATGCCCGGAAGGCCGGACATGGCCTGGCGGATATTGTCCTGCACCAGACCGGCGATCACGATCGAGCCGCCGGACGGCAATTCGACGGTGGTCGAAGCCTCGCGCTTGCGGATCGACATATAGGTGTTGCCCTGAACGCTAAGCGAGCTGCCATTGCCGGTGACGGCCGAGCCTTCATAGGTCGGCTCGGAGACATTGGTCTCGATCACCAGGCTAATGCGGCCCGGAGACAGCACAACCGGCTTGAAATTGAGTTCGATGCCGTAATCGACCGAGTTGGTCGTGCGGGTCACGGTCAGCGCGCCGGTGTCCTCGTCGCGGCCGACCTCCTGTTCGGCAGGCAGGCGGAATTCGCCGCCGACATAAAATTTCGCCTGCTGGCCGGAGATGGCCGTCAGGCTCGGCTCGGCAAGCGTGCGCATGACACCCGCCTGCTCCATGGCGTTCATATAGGTGGCAAGGCTGGTGTTGCCGATCGTGCCAGCGAGGGAGGCCATCCCGAAGGTGTTGATCGCATTGCCGAGGTTGGAAGGATTGGAGAAGGCGATCGAGCCGTCAGGCCCCGATACCGACCCGTTGAAACCGAGCTGTTTCAGCACCTGGCGGCTGACTTCGGCGACGGTGACCTTCAGCGTGACCTGATCCTCGCCTTCGATCGTCAGGAGATTGACGATCTGCGAGACCTGCCGGTCTTCGGCGAAGATGTCCGCATCACCATAGTTACCCTGGGCGGTGATGTTTCTGGTGGTCGCCTCGCCGCCCCTCAGGAAGGCGGAGGCAAGCTTTTCCGCCTGGGCCGAATCCTGCGGCGTCCGGACCGTGCCGGAGAGCACGATGTTGTCGGAGATGATTTCGACCTTGATATCGGAATCCGGCAGGAAGCGGCGAAGGTTCTGCTGAAGGCCGGAGATGTCGCGCTCGATTTCCACGTCCAGGCTGACGATCTCCTCGCCATGCGACCCGAAAACGAAGATATTGGTCTGCCCCACTGCCTTGCCGAAAAGATAGATGCGCCGCGAGGTGCGCGTCACTGCATCGGCCATGGAGGGGTCGGCGACGAGAATGTCATGAGCGTCCGACGGCAGATCCACCACCAGCGCCTTGTTGAGGCCGAGTTGCAGTCGCTTGCGGGTTCCGGGTCCGCCATCGGTTATGCGAACAATGCTGGCATCTGCCGCAAGAGCCCGAGCCGGCGCGAGGCTGACCGGCGCGACATCGGCCGGAACGCCGGAAAAGGCAAGGCAGAAAGCCATGCCCGCCGCTGCCGAGCTGCGAATCCTGCGTTTCAGATTTCCCACGTGACCGCTCCGTTCATTTCGCTTGCGCCGCCGCCGTCGCCGTGCTCCCGACGATCGCGCCCGATTTGATGACCTGGATATCCGCCTTGCCATCGCCGCCATGCAACAGGTAGTCGGCCGCGGCCGTATCGGCTTCCTGCGAATCCGCCACGGAGCGCAACGCGAGCGTCAGCCGCGACGCCATCTGCTGGGCAACTGCGATGACCTTGGCCTGATCCGGCGTGAGCTCAAGCGTCGCAGTCGTGCCGACAACCGCCTTCTTGCCGTCCTCGCTCTCCTGGATCTGCTGGTCGATCGCCAGCACACGGATATTGTTCAGGATGTTTTCGGTGATGTAGCCGCCACCTTCCCTGCCCTCGCGCACCATGATGATGTCGACGCGGTCATTCGGCAGGACGAAGCCGCCGGCGCCCGTGGCGACCGAAATTTCGGTGGCGACGGCACGCTTCCCGGAGGGCAGAAGCGAAGACATGATGCGGCTCGATGAATCGGCGATCTTTTCGGCGCGGACGGGCTCGCCCTTGAACAGCGGCATGCGCACGACCACGCCCTGCAGTTCCGTGATGGCATCCGGCCGCTTGTCGTCGGTGATGAAGCCTTCGACAATGCCGTTCTTCGGCCAGGAAAGCCAATGGACCGCCTTCTCGGTCAAACGGCTGCCGACCGGCAGGTTCTCGGCGGAAACCAGAACCCTGACCGTCGGCTCCTTCTGGATCACGGTTTCCACCAGCTCGGAGCCTTTTTTGCCGGCAAGGCGCACGGCCAGCAGGCCGGCGAGGCCCGCCGCCACCACGGCGACCGCGAGAATGATGATACGGGTTGGCTTCATGGCCATTCCTTGGGGGAACATTAATTCCTCCGGAGAATGGCCTCCAATGGTGTAATTATGGTTAATGAGAAGCTTACAATTCTGGTTAACGCGATCTTTCCATCGCACTAACCTTTACTGGAAAGCATTCATGGCCAGCGAATAAATGGGCGCCTGTTCAAAAGTCAGGAAGCCGGCAATCGCAATAGCAATGCCATAAGGGATTTTCTTCGCCGTCACCAGCGAGGCCGGCAGCGGAATTCCCATCGCCATGACCGAATTCGCCCGCACGCGCAGCAGAAGGAAGATCAACGTGACGGCGCCGCCGACATAACCGACGGTCACCAGGAAGGCCAGAAGCGAATGATTGAAGCCGTACCAGACGGCCGAGGCAGTCAGGAGCTTGGCATCCCCCCCGCCCATGACATTCAGCGCGAAAAGCGCGAAACAGCCGCCGAAGACGGCAAGACCAGCGACAAGGCTCATGCCGATGTCCGGCCAGGCAAGGCCCGAGAGCGGCGCAAGGATCAAAAAGCCTCCCAGCAACACGATCGATATCCGATTGGGGATCGTCATCGTGAAAAGGTCGCTGATGGCGGCAAGCGCCAGTCCCAGAGGGAGGATACAAAAGACCAAGGCTGCAACAACCATGCTTGCCATAGGTACGCCCTCCTTCAAGAATGCGTCTTTGTCCAAACCGGAGGATTGGTCCGGCGTCAAATGCAGTAAAGCCGCCCAATGAGGGCGGCTCTGAATTGCGATGGATCTGCTGGGCTTAATCGGCAGCAGCAGCTTCAGGGTCAGCCACAATGCCTCCGAGACGCTCGAACTGCGCATCAAGGCTATCACCAAGCGTGGATGCACCGGCAATCAGGGCGACGGAGATGAGAGCAGCGATCAGACCATACTCGATGGCAGTCGCGCCAGACTCATCTTTCAAAAAACGAGCGAAAATCTTGGACATGGAACTCTCCTATACTCGACGATTGTTGTTCAGCACTTCCCGACAACTGTTTCCGTTGTTCGGATGGACGCAATCTAGACAGCGACGATTTCCAACGGCTTAAGGAACAGTGTTACCATCCGGTTAACGGCGGATTTGCCCTTCGGGTGGTAAATGAAGGAAGAAGAAAAAAGGCGGCATTCGAGCGGTGGGAATTGACTATCGTCACTTCTAATATCAGTTGTTTTACAGCGACTTAACGAACTTTTTCCGATCAGGATCCGGTGCGACTTGCTCCGGTCAATTGGCCATTCGGAAAGTTAAGAAGATGTCAAAGTCGCCCAGATGTGCCGCTTAACTCTTCATTCACCAATCGCATCCATTCTTTGCGAACCATAAACTGCATCCAAAGGCCGCCTTCCATGCTGTTCCGTAGCGTCATGCTTCGACTTGCCGTCCTTGGCGGCCTGGTCTCTGCCGTTGCGGGACAAGCCGCTGCACAAGAAGAGCAGGAAAGCGGCCTGCTGCGCGTCTTCATGAATCACGCGCGCGTGCTGAAGCTCGACCGGCCGGTCAGCAAGGTCATCGTCGGCAATTCGAACGTCGCCGACGCCACGGTTGCGGATCCCACCACGATCGTGCTCACGGGCCGCAGCTTCGGGACGACGAACCTCGTGCTGCTCGATACGGAAGGCAATGCGATTGCCGACGAGCGCATCCTCGTTTCGATCGACGAGGGAAATACCGTGCGCGTCTACCGGCAGACAGCCCGTTCCGTCCTGTCCTGCACGCCCAATTGCGAACAGCACGCGGAGTTCAAGAACGACACCAGCAGCAACAGCAGCGCCTCGCCCTGATCGGGGACAGGTCGTTAAACTCCCAGCCATCGCGGCAACGGAATCTCAACAATCCCCACGTACGATCCGGACGCTCAAAAGGGCTGTCGGGCGGAAAGCATGTGCCAGGATCATGACGAGACCAGAGAGGGTGCGCCTGTGCCGGCGAGGAACAGGCGCAAGGGAGCGTGGCGGCGGATCCTCCGCTCGCGGGACGGTGCGGCGGCGATCGAATTCGCCCTGCTCGCCATCCCCTACTTCATAATCATTTTCGCGATCATCGAGACCTTCATCGCCTATACCGGCGAGCAGCTCGTCGGGAACGCCGTCGACACGATGGCGCGCAGGATCAGAACCGGCAGTATCACCGCGGGCAACACCAGCAGCACCGAATTCCGGCGCGCTTTCTGCGACGAAGTGTCGATCATGATCAAGTGCAGCGAGGCGGAGATCGGCACGCCAAACAAGCTATGGCTAGACGTCCGCAGTTTCACGGACTTCGAGGATGTACCGGACTCTGTCCCTCTCACGCCGGACGGTGACCTGGATACATCCGCGTTCGCCTATTCGCCGGGCGCGCAGAAGACCATCAACATGGTGCGCGCCTACTATCGCTGGGACGTCATCACAGACCTGATCCGGCCCCTGATAACCAATGTCCAGCCCGCCAGCGGCGACAACTATTTCCTGATCGTGCAGACATCCACCGTCCGAAACGAGGACTATCCGTGATGGAAGGGCAAAAACCGCAATCGCAGAAGCGGCCACAGGGCTTCCTCATCGCGCTCAGGCAGTTCATTGCCGACCGGCGCGGCGTCGGAGCCGTCGAATTCGCGCTTATCGCGCCGCTTCTCTTGAGCCTCTACATCACCTCCTTCGAGCTGACGATCGGATTCAGCGTCTCGAAGAGAGTGACGCACAGTGCCGACACCATTGCCGACCTCGTGGCCCGCGAGGCGAGTGTGAACACGGCCTTTCTCGCGACGATGCCGCATCTGGCCGCAAGCATTTTCGTGCCCTACACACCGAACAATTTGAGCATCAAGATTACCGGCGTCACAATCGATGCCGACGGCAACCCGATCGTCGCATGGTCCTGGCAGAACGGCGAGGGCGTACCCTATGCCGTCGGCTCGCCCGTCGATGTCCCCGAGAAGATGCGCCTTGCCAGCTCCTTCCTGATACGATCCGAGGTTCTGGTGAAACACGACCTCCTGATGTTCATGTCCGGCCTCGTGCCGACAAACCTGCAGGAAATCCCGATCGGCCAGGAATTTTTCTATCGCCAGCGTTTCGGAGACAGCATTTCCTGTACCGATTGCGGGTGAGAGGGAAACACCATCCCCTTTGCCAAGCCACGTCTGCGGTTATATGAGTCCCAGTTCATGCCGGTTGAGAAATGCCGGCCGAATTGCATCCCAGTACCCAGGTGACCAATGGCACGTGCCTTCCTGTTCGTTCTCGACTCCTTCGGCGTGGGCGGCGCCCGCGATGCGGAAGACTACGGCGATCTGGGTTCCAACACACTCGGACATATCGCGGAATTCTGTGCCGCCGGCGCCGGCAACCGGGCCGGCCTTCGGGAAGGTCCGCTGCACCTGCCGAATATGTCTTCGCTCGGACTTCTCGAAATCGCCAAGCTTGCCAGCGGCAACTATCCGGACGGCATGCCGATGCCCGAGCGCGTTTTCGGCCTCTATGGCGCGGCAAACGAGGTTTCCCACGGCAAGGATACGCCATCCGGGCATTGGGAGATCGCCGGAACTCCAGTGATGTTCGACTGGGGTTATTTCCCGGGCGAGGGCGATGCGTTTCCGCCCGAACTGATCGAGGCGATCTGCCGGGAAGGCAATATTCCGGGCATTCTCGGCAATTGCCATGCTTCAGGCACGGAGATCATCGCACGCCTGGGAGAGGAACATATCCGCACCGGAAAACCGATCTGCTATACCTCAAGCGACTCCGTGTTCCAGATCGCCGCCCACGAGACCCATTTCGGCCTCGACCGGCTCATCAAGCTCTGCCAGGTGGTGCGCGAGTTGCTCGACCCGCTCAACATCGGCCGGGTGATCGCGCGCCCCTTCGTCGGCGAGACGGCGGAAACCTTCGAGCGCACCGGCAACCGCCGCGACTTTTCCGTTCCCCCGCCCGAACCGACACTCCTCGACCGATTGATCCAGGAGGGACGATCGGTACACGCCATCGGCAAGATCGGCGATATCTTTGCCCATCAAGGCGTATCGCGCGTGATCAAGGCAAACGGCAATGCGGCCCTGATGGACGCGACGCTTTCCGCGATGGACGAGGCAGCCGTCGGCGATCTCGTCTTCACCAATTTCGTCGATTTCGACATGCTTTACGGCCATCGCCGCGACGTTCCCGGCTATGCGGCGGCGCTCGAAGCCTTCGATCGCGCATTGCCGGACATTCACCGACGGCTGAAGCCCGGCGATCTGGTGATCCTCACCGCCGACCACGGCTGCGATCCGACCTGGCGCGGAACCGACCATACCCGCGAACGGGTGCCGATCATGGCATTCGGCCCCGGAATACGCTCCCGTTCCATCGGGCTGAGGTCGACCTATGCGGATATCGCGGAGACGATCGCCGCCCACCTCTCCATCCCGCCGGGACCGCACGGACGGAGCTTCCTTTGACTGCGCACCTTCTCAAGGCCGAAATCCATTGCCACATCGAAGGCGCGGCGCCGCCGGCACTTGCCGCAGCGCAGGCCAAAAAATACGGCGTCGATACGAGCCACATTTTGCGCAACGGCGCCTATGTCTGGTCGGACTTTGCCGAATTCCTCATCTGTTATGACGCAGTCGCTGCCCTCTTCAAGACGGCCGACGACTATGCACTGCTGACCGAGACCTACCTGACGGAGCTTGCCGACGCCAATGCGATCTATAGCGAGATCATCGTCTCGCCGGACCATGGCGACCGGATCGGGCTCGGGGCCGACGCCTACCTTGCCGGCATCTCGGACGGTATCCATGCCGCGCGTGAAAAGACCGGTATCGAGGCGCGCATCATCGTCACCGGCGAACGGCACTTCGGTCCGGACCGGGTAATCGCCGCCGCAGAATATGCCGCACGGGCAAAGAACCCGCTGGTGACGGGCTTCAACATGGCCGGCGAAGAGCGCATGGGCCGAGTCGCCGACTATGCGCGCGCTTTCGACATCGCCCGCGATGCGGGACTCGGGCTGACGATCCATGCCGGAGAAGTCTGCGGTGCCTTCAGTGTCTCCGATGCACTCGATCTCGTAAAACCTTCGCGGATCGGGCATGGCGTGCGTGCGATCGAAGACCCGGTGCTGGTGGCGCGTCTTGCCGATCTCGGCATCGTGCTGGAGGTCTGCCCGGGCTCCAACATCGCTCTGAACGTCTTCCCGGACTTCGACAGTCATCCGCTGAGGCGGCTCAAGGCCGCCGGCGTGCGTGTCTGCCTCAATTCCGACGATCCACCCTTCTTCGGTACGTCACTGGCCCACGAATACGAGATTGCCTCGAAAATCATGGGATTTTCGGATCAGGAGATCGATACCATGACACGCACGGCGCTCGAGGCCGCCTTCGTCGACGAGGATACGCGCTGCAGGTTGCTGGCGCGTTTCGACGCACAGGCTGGGGACGAGGCCGCAAAACGCGCCTGACGGCTTGCGGAACGTGGCTTTTTCCTCAAAAGAAGGAACAGGCAGGAATAAGGGGAAGCTCATGGACGGCGTCACTGTCATCGATCATCCGCTGGTGCAGCACAAGCTGACGATCATGCGCAAGAAAGAAACCTCGACGGCCGGCTTCCGACGGCTGCTGCGCGAGATTTCCATGCTGCTCTGCTATGAAGTGACCCGCGACCTCGAACTGACCATGGAGACGATCGAGACGCCGCTTACCGAAATGCAGGCGCCCGTCGTCGAAGGCAAGAAACTCGTCTTCGCCTCCATCCTGCGCGCCGGCAACGGCCTTCTGGAGGGCATGCTCGAACTTGTGCCTTCGGCACGCGTCTCGCATATCGGCGTCTATCGCGACCACGAAACGCTGCAGCCGGTCGAATATTACTTCAAGGCGCCGGAAGACATTGCCGAACGGCTCATCATCGTGGTCGATCCGATGCTGGCGACCGGCAATTCCTCGATCGCGGCGGTGGACAAGCTGAAGGAGCGCGGCGCTCACAACATCCGCTTCCTCTGCCTGCTAGCCGCTCCGGAAGGCATCAAGAATTTCCAGGGCGCCCATCCGGACGTCAAGATTTATACCGCTGCGATCGACAGCCATCTCAACGAGAAGGGTTATATCGTGCCCGGCCTCGGCGACGCCGGTGACCGCATGTATGGCACAAAGTAGACTTCAGAGTTTCCTTACCAAACTTTGAAATGAACGGTCCGTGGAAGCTCCATGGGCCGTTTTCTTATGGATTTCGCGCTATCGGAAGACGATACCGATTCATGCCGAGGGGACGGTCATGCTTCTGCGCACAGTCATTTTCGCAGCCATCGTAACGCTCATCGCCACCCAGATTCCCGCGATGATCAAGTTCGACGGCCAGCCGCAGGAGGCCCCGGCAGTCGAGGTGCCGGCGAGGCCCGAGCCCGTAGCGATCGCGCCGGGCAGCGTCTCCCTGAAGGCCGACGGGCGTGGCCATTTCATCGGCATGTTCCGCATCAACGGCAAATCCATCGACGGTCTGGTGGATACCGGCGCTTCCCTGGTGGCGATCAACGAAAGCACGGCGAGAAGGCTCGGCTTCGGCGTGAACAGCCTGGATTTCCGCCATACCGCCAATACCGCCAACGGCGGCACGGAAGCCGCGCATGTCGTGCTCGACCGGATCGAGATCGGCAGCGTGCGGGTGAAGGACGTCGATGCCTTCGTGCTGCGCGACGAGGCACTCTCGGGCACGCTGGTCGGAATGAGCTTTCTCAAGAGGCTGAAAGCCTTCCAGGTGGAACGCGGAATCCTGAAGCTCACCCAATGATCAGCCGATGCGCTCGATGACGACCGGCGATGGTTCAGGCGGCGTGTCGGCGATCGTGTAGAAACGAGCCACGTCCTTCGCGATCCGCTCCGCATCCTCCCGGGTTTTCGCATGCACCATGGCGATCGGCTCGCCTTTTGAAACCCGTGTGCCTAAAGGCAGAAGTTCGCTGATGCCGACACGATGATCGATCGCATCCGCCGCGCGCCTGCGTCCGCCGCCGAGTTCGACCACGGCCAGACCGAGAGCACGGGTCTCGCAAGCCGTAAGATATCCGTCCTGCGGCGCCTCAACGCGCAGCCGCACCGGTGCACGCTCAAGATAGGCATCAGGGCGCTCGCAAAAATCAGATGGCCCGCCCAGCGCATGCACCATGCGGGCGAAACGCTCCATCGCCTCGCCGGATGCCAGAACCTGCCGGGCATTCTCCCCCGCTTCCGGCCGGTCGCCGGCAATGCCGGCCAGAACCAGCATTTCGGCGGCTTCCGCGATGACAACCGTTTCCAGCCGCGTGCCAGGCTTCAGCCCAGCCAGAAAATCGAGGCAGTTGATGACCTCGAGCGTGTTACCGGCCGCATCGGCAAGCGGTTCATTCATGTTGGTCAGCAATGCGGCGGTCCTGACACCTGCACCGTTCGCCACCTCGACCAGAGAGCGGGCGAGTGTCTCGGCTTCCTCCAGACTTTCCATGAAGGCGCCGTTGCCGACCTTGACGTCGAGCACCAGACTGCCAAGACCCGCGGCAAGCTTCTTCGACAGGATGGAAGCGGTGATCAGCGGCACGGACTCCACCGTCGCGGTGACGTCGCGGATCGCATAGAGACGCCGGTCTGCAGGCGCAAGCTCGGCGGTCTGTCCTATTATGGCACAGCCAATCTCATCGACGACCTTCCGGAAGAGAGCCTCTTCCGGCATGACATCATAACCGGGGATCGACTGCAGCTTGTCGAGCGTGCCGCCCGTGTGTCCCAGCCCACGGCCAGAAATCATCGGGACCGCAAGGCCGCAGGCCGCGACGATCGGCGCCAGCATCAAGGAAACGTTGTCACCGACGCCGCCTGTCGAATGCTTGTCCGCCACGGGACGATCGAGGCCGCGCCAATCCAGAACCGTGCCGGAATCACGCATCGCGAGCGTCAACGCCACTGTCTCATTACGGGACATGCCCCGAAAGAAGACAGCCATGGCGAAGGCCGCCGCCTGACCCTCGGTGATTTCCTCCTTCGTCAGGCCTGCGATGAAGGCTCCGATCTCTTCAGCGGAAAGAATCTGCCCGTCGCGTTTGCGGCGGATGATTTCCTGCGGGATCATGATCTTCTCTTCAGTAGCCGCCCGACGCGCGAATGGCGGTGCTGCCGCTCAGGAGGCCCAGGATATCGTCGAGCAGGCCGGATGCCCCGAAACGGAATGTCGACGGCATGATCCAGTTCGGACCCATGATGGTTTCGGCAAGGCGCAGATAGAGATCGGCATCCGCAACGCTGCCGATGCCACCCGCGGGCTTGAAGCCGACGCGCCTTTTGGAATCCCGGATCGCCTGCAGCATGATGTCGGCCGCTTCAAGCGTCGCATTGACGGCGACCTTGCCTGTCGAGGTCTTGATGAAATCCGCGCCGGCGGCGATTGCGAGCTCGGAAGCGCGGCGGATGAAGCCGCTGTCCTTCAGTTCCCCCGTCTCGAGGATCACCTTCAGGCAGGCATTCGGGCATGCGGCGCGCACAGCCTCGACCATCTCCGTCACGGCAGCCTCGTCGCCGGCCAGAAACTTGCGATAGGGGATGACCATGTCGATTTCGTCGGCACCGTCCTCGATCGCCTTCTTCGTTTCCTCCACGACATTCGCGACGGCCAGGTCGCCCGATGGGAAATTCACCACGGTGGCGATGCGGACCGCATGCTCAGGCCCCAGGATGGCGCGCGCATGCGCAACGAAACGCGGCCAGATGCAGATGGCCGCGGTATGGCCGTAGGGCGTCTCGGCGCGCAGGCACAGTTTCTCGATCGCGGCATTGTCGCAATCGTCGCGCAGGTTCGTCAGGTCGAGAAGCGAGAGCGCGAAGGCTGCCACCTCGCGTGGGCTCAGGAGTTCCATTTCGTGTGCCTCCCCGGCTTAAATCAGCCGGTATATTTATCGTTCAAACGATTAGATGCAACCCGCAGCCTGGGGGCAGATCGCCACACGGAACGTATCCGTTTGAAATCTATCGTGTAATCAAGCCAAGATTTCTTTCAGGATCGCGGCCAATCGCTGCCCGCCGACGGGCGCCATGTCCTTGGTCTCCTCGTGGCTCAACTCCGCGCCGGTCATGCCCGCACCGAAATTGGTGATGACCGAAGCCGCCGCAACCTTTAGCCCGAAATAGCGCGCGAGAATGACTTCCGGCACCGTCGACATGCCGACCGCGTCGGCACCCAGGATTCGCGCCATGCGGATCTCCGCCGGCGTTTCGAAACTCGGGCCGGAGAACCACATATAGACGCCGGAAAACAGGGGAATACCGCAGCGAATGGCCGCATTGCGCATGTCCAGAGCAAGGCCCGCGTCATAGGCACTGGTCATCCCGACGAAACGGCGGTCGCCCTTCTCTCCAATCAACGGATTCATGCCGGAATAGTTGATGTGGTCGGTGATCTGCATGACCGAACCGGGCGGCATGTCTTCGCGGAGCGATCCCGCCGAGTTCGTGAGGATCAGCGACCGGACGCCGAGCCCTTTCAAGACCTCGATCGGAAAGCGCATCGCCTTCGCGTCGCCATGTTCATAATAATGGGCCCGGCCCGAAAGCATGATGACCGGCGTGCCGCCCAGGCGGCCGGCGACCAGTTCGCCCGCGTGACCGGTGACACCGCTGACCGGAAAGCCTTCCAGCATTCCGTAGGGAATGCGGACCTGCCCCTTCACCTCATCGACCAGCGAACCCAGGCCGGAGCCAAGCACGATCGCATGGCGCGGCATGAGGCCACCAAGGCGATCCACGAGCAGGTCGACAACCTCTCTCATCCGATCACATCCGTTTCGAAGGCGTAGGGCAGAAGCTCGGCCATGGTGACCGCCTTCTGAACGCCGGCATCGTCGCAAAGATAGATACGGGTATCGGCCGCCGCGAATTCCGAAATCTTCTGCCGGCAGCCGCCGCATGGCGTGCAGAGCGGCAGCTTTTCAGCGATCACGGCGAGTTCCTCGATCTTCTTAGCTCCACCCATGATCATCGCACCGATCGCGGTCGGCTCGGCGCACCACCCCTGGGGAAAGGAAAGGTTCTCGATATTGGCGCCGAGATAGACCTTTCCATCGTCGGCCCGGATCGCCACGCCCACCGGGAATTTCGAATAGGGCGCATAGGCCTTGGTCATCGCCTCGCGAGCGGCTTCGAAAAGCTCATGAGACATCGATCAACGCTCCTTCGTATAGGGCACGCCGCCCGCCTTGGGCGGACGGGCGATGCCAATGAAGCCCGCCAGCAGCACGCAGGTCAGAATATAGGGCAGCGCCTGGAAAATCTGAACCGGCACTTCGCCGACCAGCGGCACCGATTTTCCCTGCATGAAGTTCGCGAAGGCATCCAGGAAACCGAAAAGCAGGCAGGCCAGCATGACCGGCACCGGCTTCCACTTGGCGAAGATCAGCGCGGCAAGCGCAATATAGCCCTTGCCGGCCGACATGTTGTTGATGAAGGCAGCCGATTGGGCAATTGCCAGATAGGTCCCCGAGAAGCCGCAGAGGAAGCCCGCCACGATCAGCGCGCGATACCTGAGCCAGCTCACGGAAATGCCGGCCGTATCCACCGCGCCCGGATTTTCGCCAACGGCCCGCAGCCTAAGACCGAAGCGCGTGCGATAAAGCACCCACCAGGAAACCGGCACCATCAGGAAGGCGATATAGGTCAGGATATTATTGCCGGAAATGACGTTGGCATAAAGCGGCCCGATGATCGGCACCTCACGCATGGCATCCGCACCGGGCAGGACGATGGAGGAGAAGCGACCTTCGGGCGGCACCTGCCCCGTTCGTCCTCCCTGGTTGAACCAGGCCTGGCCCAGCACGATCGTCAGACCTGCGGCCACGAAGTTCAGGGCCACGCCGGAGACGATCTGATTGCCGCGATTGGTGATCGAGGCAAAGCCGTGCACGAGCGAAAAGACGATCGATATGCCGATGCCCGCAAGGAGGCCGAGCCAGGCATTGCCGGTCCAGTAGGCCACGCAGGCGGATGCGAAGGCGGACGCCAGCATCTTGCCTTCCAGCCCGATATCGAAGATGCCGGCGCGTTCGGAAAACAGTCCGGCAAGCGCGGTGAACAGCAGCGGGACCGACAGGCGGATCGCCGAGCCGAGAATGCTGATGAGAATATCGAAATAATCCATGAGCCTCGTTCCCGCCTATTTGCCGCCTACGGCCTGCTGGTAGAGCCGGACGATGGCCGGGCGGAGCATATATTCCAATGCACCGGCGAACAGGATCACCATGCCCTGGATGACGACGATCATATCACGGGTGACTTTCGGCATGTCGAACGAGAGTTCCGCGCCACCCTGATAGAGAATGCCGAAAAGCAGCGCCGACAAGATGATGCCGACGGGATGGTTTCGGCCCATGAGCGACACGGCGATGCCGACGAAACCGGCGCCACCGACGAATTCGATCTGCAGGCGGGCGGACGCGCCCATGACCGGATTGAGCGCCATCATGCCGGCCAGGCCACCGGAAATCAGCATGGTGATCATGACGATCTTCGCATAGGGGATGCCGGCGTAGCTCGCAGCACTCGGGCTGATGCCGAGCGTGCGCATCTCGTAGCCCAGCCTGGTGCGCCAGATCAGCACCCAGACCAGGAAGCACATGACGAGCGCAATCAGGAAGGAAAAGTTGAGGGGTGCCGCCCCCAGCTTGCCGCCGAACATGGAGATCAGCCAGTCGAGCTTGGGGAGTTGCCCGCCGGGCAGAAAGGTGCGGGTTTCAGGCGCCATCTTGCCCGGTACGATCAGCACGCGCACCAGCACGTAATTCATCAGCGACGAGACGATGAAATTGAACATGATCGTGGTGATGACGATATGGCTGCCCCGCTTGGCCTGAAGCCAGGCGGGAACGGCGGCGCAAGCCGCGCCGAACAATGCCGCTCCGATCACCGCAAACGGCATGGTGACGTACCAGGGGACGTAATGGTCCAGCGAGAGCGCCACCAGGGCCGCCCCCAGACCACCGAGATAGGCCTGCCCTTCCGAACCGATGTTGAACAGACCCGCATGGATGGCGACCGCTACGGACAGACCGGTGAAGATGAAGCTCGTCGTGTAGAACAGGGTAAAGCCTATGCCCTCCCCGCGGCCAAGCGCGCCGATCAACAGAAGCTGCAGCGCCTCGAACGGATTTTCGCCGATCGCCCAGACGACAAGTCCCGAGAAGAAGAAGGCAAGGACAAGATTGAGGAGCGGGATGACGCCGTAATTGATCCAGGCAGGAAGCGGAACGGATGCGGTGCTCATATCTCCTCCCGCACCTTTCCGGCCGCCGTCATGGCGCTCAGCATCTCATGGTTCAAACAGATCGATCCTTCAAAGGTCATGCGGCAATCCCGGCCATCATCAGGCCCAGTGTCTGCTCACCCGCCTCGCCCGACTTTTCGCCGACGACCTTGCCGGCAAACATCACCAGGATGCGGTCGGAGAGAGAGCGTATCTCATCGAGCTCGACCGAAACCAGGAGCACCGCTTTGCCGGCATCGCGCATCTCGATGATGCGCTTGTGGATGAATTCGATCGCGCCGATATCGACGCCGCGGGTCGGCTGACCGATGATCAGGACGTTCGGATCGCGCTCGATCTCGCGCGCGACGACGATCTTCTGCTGGTTGCCGCCGGAGAAATTCGCCGTCCTCAATCGCGGGTTCGGCGGACGGATATCGTATTTGGCGATCTTCTCCTCCGCATCCTTGCGGATGGCATCGAGGTCCAGCAACGCACCACGCCCGTAACGCTGGTCGCGGTGATAGCCGAGGATCGAGTTCTCGTATTCCTCGAATTTCAGCACAAGGCCCATGTGGTGACGGTCTTCCGGGATGTGGGCAAGGCCGAGACTGCGCAATTCGGCCGGACCGACGCCGGCAACCGGTTTGCCATCGAGGAAGATCTCGCCGGAGGCCGGCTTGCGGATACCGGCAATCGCCTCCAGAAGCTCCGACTGGCCGTTGCCGGCAACACCCGCAATGCCGACGATCTCGCCGGCGCGAACCTCCAGAGAGACATTATCCACCATGGTGACGCCGCGGCTGTCCTTGACCGTCAGGTTCCTGACGGAGAGCAGGACCTTGCCGGGCTTGGCCTCGCCCTTTTCGACCCGCAACAGCACCCGGCGGCCGACCATCAGCTCGGCGAGTTCTTCCACCGTCGTCCCGGCCGTCTTGCGGGTCGCAACCATTTCGCCCCGGCGCATGACGGAAACCGTGTCGGTGATCGCCATGATCTCGCGCAGCTTGTGGGTGATCAGAATGATCGTCTTGCCCTGGTCGCGCAGTACCCGCAGCACCTTGAAAAGGTGGTCCGCCTCAGCCGGGGTGAGCACGCCCGTCGGTTCGTCGAGAATGAGGATCTCGGCGCCGCGATAAAGCGCCTTCAGGATTTCGACGCGCTGCTGGCTGCCGACCGGCAGTTCCTCGATGACCGCGTCCGGATCGACCTCCAGGCCGTAGTCGTCCTCCAGGCGCTTCAGCTCCTGGCGGGTACTCGCAACGCCCTTGCGAAGCAATTGGCCGCCTTCGGCGCCGAGCATGACGTTTTCCAGGACCGTGAAGTTCTCGACCAGCATGAAATGCTGGTGCACCATGCCGATGCCGGCGGCGATCGCCGCCTGGCTGTCGCGTATGGTGATCGGCTTGCCCGAAATGCGGATTTCACCCTGGTCGGCATGATAGAAGCCGTAGAGGATCGACATCAGCGTCGATTTTCCGGCACCGTTTTCCCCGATGATGCCGTGGATCGAGCCCTTGGCAACCGTCAGATTGATGTTCTTGTTTGCATGCACCGCGCCGAACCGCTTGTCGATGCCGACAAGCTCGATCGCGGGCTCATTGGAAGAGTCGAGGCTCAATCGTCCGCCTTTCCGCTTGATATGCAAAAAGGGCGCATGGCGATTCCCGTCGCCATGCGCCCCTGCAACCGTCCTTAGTTCGGGCAGGAATTGTCCGACATGTAGTCGTGCACCTTGACGGCGCCCGAGATGATGTCGGCCTTGGCCTTTTCAACGGCGGTTTTCATTTCCGGCGTGATGAGCGACTTGTTGTTGTCGTCGAGTGCGTAGGCGACACCGTCTTCCTTGACGCCCAGAGCCTGGATGCCGGCCGAGAACTTGTCGTCCTTGGTATCCTTGAACGCATTGTAGACAGCAAGATCGACGCGCTTGACCATTGAGGTCAGGACGGAACCCGGATGCAGGTGGTTCTGGTTGGAGTCGACACCGATCGAAAGCTTCTTGTTGTCGGCCGCCGTCTGCAGCACGCCGAGGCCTGTCGCACCGGCTGCCGCATAGATCACGTCGGCGCCCTGGTCGATCTGGTTCTTGGTGAGCTCGCCGCCGCGGACCGGATCGTTCCAGGCCGCACCCGTCGTGCCGGTCATGTTCTGGAAGACCTGAGCATCGGCCTTGGCGGCCTTGACGCCCTGGACATAGCCGCAACCGAACTTGCGGATCAGCGGGATGTCCATGCCGCCGATGAAGCCGACCTTGCCGGTCTTGGAGGCCATGCCGGCGAGAAGGCCGACGAGATAGGAGCCCTCTTCTTCCTTATAAAGGACGGAGCGGACGTTCGGCAGGTCGACGACGGAATCGACGATCGCGAACTTGGTGTCAGGATATTCGGCTGCGACCTTTTCCATGGCCGAGGTCCACGCAAACGAGACGGCCACGACCGGATTGAAACCACGGCTTGCAAAGTTGCGGATGGCCTGTTCGCCCTGGGTGTCGTTGGTGGGCTCGAAATCCCGGAACTCGATGCCCGTTTCCTTCTTGAACTGTTCGGCGCCCGCAAAGGCGGCCTCGTTGAAGGATTTGTCGAACTTGCCGCCGGTACCGTAGACCAATGCCGGCTTGACCTCTGCGGCAAGCGCCGTTGCCGACATGGCAGCCAAGGCAATGAGGCTCAAAAAGGTTTTCTTCATTGTGCAGCCCTGTTTTTTAGCTGTTTGGATCCTCCCGCAAGCCCGTTCCCCGGTACATCTGCGGCCACCTGCCCTCTTTTCCAAGGGTCCGGCTCCGGCCACTCTTGCACGGGTTTCGGAAAAATTCACGAGATTTTTTTCAACTGGTAAAAAACGAACGAATTGCCGAAAACTTATCCAAAGAGTTGACGAAACTGCATAAATTCGCAGCTCCGGGCGACTTTCATGGACCATCGATAGGCAGGGCGTTATCCCCGTCAGGCGGAAAACCGCCCGGCGAAGCGCGGCTTGCGATATCCGGCCATCCAGAAAAGAAGCGCCAGCACCAGGAACACGGCAAAAGCCGGCTGGGCCAGCACCGGTGTCACGAAGGGCCGCCAGATATCGGGGCTGACATAGGTCTCGGCGGAGATCTCGGCGAGCGTCAGGCTTTCCGGATCAAGATTGAGCCAGGCGTTGCCGAGGCTCGTCACCACGACCGACGAAGCTGAAACCGACTGGATCGAATCCAGCACGCCGGCAACGATCGCGGCCAGAAGCGCAAAAGCACTCAACAGATGGAAGATACCCCGGACGATTCTCATTCCAGACAAAGCCGTTCGTTATCTGCGGCCCACCCGATACTGTCCGGCCGCAATCCGCCCCGCAGAAATAAGGCAGGTTCGGCGGGCTTGGCAACGAGGCGGCGAAGCTTTTGTGGGCCGGTGTCAAAAATCGTTCAGATTCCGGTTGATCCCTGAGAATTCATCGGTATATATCGCGCCCGACCGCTGCGTTGCCCCGATTTCAATGCAGCCCTTACTCCAAGGACAGGTGGCCGAGTGGTTGAAGGCGCACGCCTGGAACGCGTGTATACGTGAAAGCGTATCGAGGGTTCGAATCCCTCTCTGTCCGCCATTCTCCCTTTATCCGCTACTGAAGATCCGGGCGCCCGGGAGTCCTCGGCGCGGTCTAACGCGTCATCGAAAAGCCGGCCTGCTGCCATCGGCGCGCTTGCGGATCGAAAGCCACCAAGAGTTCGAAACCCAGGCGGTCCGGACCTGCGCCGGTCTCGACATCTGCATAACCATTCATGGCGAAACGGCAATCGTCCACCCACCGAAAGCCTTTCAAGGACATGTCGATCACCTCCGGGCGGTCTTCCATAAGCTGCCGTGCCTTCTCGAAGGCAAGAGTTCCGGAGCAGGCACTCTCATCCGTCTTCTCTCCGAACTCCATGAGAAACGCTAGGCCGGCAAGCGGGACGACGAAGGCGACAGACTTGAAGACATTCAGTCCCATAGGGTTCCATCCCTGGAAAGCCGAAGCAGTGCATTCGGCCGACATCAATCAGTCAGGCAATCCTGATAGGCTTATTTACAAAAACAAGATAACACCATTATCCGAATCCGGCCAAGCGCTGCGGGAGAGGGAAGACTGATTGGCACTCATGACGGTATATATAATGATTTCAAAGACAATCCTGGTATAGATTAGGTCAGTAATGACAGTTTACGGCGTCGCGAGTTTCGGCTTTATTTCCATGCGAAACGAACCCTGGAATGATGAGGGCTGTAATTTTCATATGGGTACTTCATGAAGTTCGGCACAAGTGGTCTTCGTGGACTTGTGACGGCCCTGGAGG